>JBDGUM010000007.1:0-21685 GCA_042215855.1 Halobellus sp.
GATGGTTTTCAGTCAACAATTTCAATTCGGGTGCATCGCATACAGCACGCGAGTCGGTCACCGAACCTGCCTCACTCAATCGTTGCGTGCAGGTGAGACACTTAGCGTTCGGAGCTGTCTGAAGACCGTCCGCTTGGTACCCCGAACTCAGTAGCAGAAGTGGACAAACGTGTGTGGTGGTGTTTACTCGTCGGGGACGTGTGGGAGACTTCGACTCTACTCGTTCTCTCCCTGCATTACGAGTTGTGCCGTCGCGAGATCCCGCTCTGAGGCCCCGAAGAATCCCTTCGTGAATCCTCCACCGAACATCGCGTCGACGAGAGTGTCGCCTGTCCCGGGGGCTTCCTCCCGGTCCACGACAGTGGCGAAGCGGAGGGTGCGGGAGTTCCCCGTTGTGGGGTCGAACGTCAGATTCCACCGGTTCCGCCTCGTTGAGCGGTCGGTACCCAAGTAAAGATTCGAGTCCGCGTCACCATCGCCAGCCGGAACAACGTCACCAGAGTGGGAGACGAGCGTCCCGGAGCGCCAGCTGTGTTCGACCGTCAGTGAGGCAGTTTCCCACTCGGTCCCCGCCTCGTAGTTCGACCCCGGAATGAGTCGATACTTGGTAACGAGGGCGTAGCGGCCGGTCGATTCGAGGTCGAGAACCGACGCGAACTGTCGAACGGTCCCGTACGTTTCGCTCCCCGCCGTCGTCGTGTCGGTGGCCACGACGAGACTGTTTCGTTCATCCGTCGAAGCTACCGGCTCCTGTGCGTAGGTGGCCGGTGGAAGGGAAGGCTCGTCGGCGACCCTATAGTAGCGTTTGCAACTGATTGCTCATCCGATCGCACGCCGTCGTGCGATCGAGTGAGTAAGACTTGCAAACGCTACTATAGCTGTGGCCCCGAGCACGCCGACGGCCCCGGCGCTGATGGCCAGTCCGAGGATGGTTCGGCGCTGCATCGTTCAGAGGAAATTCCTCCGGGACAGAATACCTGTTGATACTATGCAAGGGCGAACCCCCATATCGAATAGGCCGGGAGAGAGGACGCGCTCGGCGCGCAATCGTGCGGTATCCGATCTGAGTCGAATGTATCGCAGTTGGTGTGCTGAACTCACCCGCTATATTCAGCAGGCTGTTCTTGGCACATTTCGGATAGATGGATAATCGCTTCGGTAACCGCTTACCCTGAACTGACCGATTCTGTTTGATGTGAGGAGTGTTCTATGACACCCTTTGATACTGTCTATTGTCGCTGTTCACCGCTGGTTCGCCGGACCGGGGTGGCGAACGGGCGGTACTGACTGACAATAGACAGTATGACGGTCGCGACGGCGGCGGGAACTCCCCGGTGACAGCCCGACGCCGCGCCGGCCAGTGCGTTCACAACCGTCCGACTCCTATCGCGCCCGTGCCCGATCCGCCGACCGTCGAGACCCCGCCGTGGACGAAGACCGACGAGTGGACCGAGACGGCCTTCGAGAACCGCTTCGTCACCGTGCTGTCGACGAACGCGGTCTACGAGGACCCCGCGTTCCTCGACCGCGTCGGGCCGCTGATGCCGGACGGCATCGACCAGTCCCCGCGGGCGATCTTCACGACCGGGCTCTCTTTCGACCCGCCGCCGCCCGGCGACAAGACGCCCGAGCGCCTGCTCTCGATCGCGGCGAAGTACGCGAGCCGCGAGTTCGAGACGAGCCTCGCCGAGGACGGCCTCCGCGACGTCCGGCTGACCGACTCCCAGGACCTCCGGCTCCGTGGCCGGCGGACGGCGAAGGCGTTCCAGTACGACGCCGGATACCCGCTCGACGGCGACGCCCTCGGGATCGAGGGGGACCCGACGCTCGCAATCCGGGTCTGGGCCGCGATCTGGCCGACCGCCGACGCGTTCGCGATGGCCGGGGGGATCTACCCGCTGGAGCGCCTCGCGGACGCCGTCTCGCGTGCCGGCGGGACCACGGAGGTGGCGATCCAGGCTCGCCCCGGTGGCGACCGCCGGGAGGTGCTCGATCGGATCCGCGAGGCCGCGGAGTGATCAGTATCAGTCCACCCGCTCGAACCGGTAGGTCAGCACCTCGTCGCTGTCGTCCCACTCGAAGTCGCCGGGGTGGACCCGCTCCATCCGCCGCTTGTAGGCCGAGAGCGACTCCGATCCCTCCCGCCGCGCGTCGGCGTCGGTGAAATCGCCCAGCGTGCGCCGCTCGACGCTCGTCACCTCGAACGTCTCGCCGTCCAACTCGAAGGTGTCGCCCTCGTCCGCGTAGCGGTTGCTCGCACCGCGCGTCAACTGCGTCACGTCGCCGTCGAGCACGGACTGCTGGACCCGGTCGTTCGGCAGGAGGTCGGCCGCGTCGATCTCGGACATAGACACCGGTAGGGGCTTCCCGGTGAAAAATCCCACCGCGGGGACGTCGTGTGGTTTCAAGTACCGGTCCGAGTAACGGTCGGTGTCGCACGAATGATCACCGACACCCCGGAGCGGATCGGCGACGGCGTCCCGCGGCTCGCGCGGGCGGCGCAGTATCGGCCGCCGCTGCTGCTCCTCGGCGGGTGGGCCGCGCTGTCGCTCGTCGCGCTGAGCCAGGCCGTCGTCGACCCCGAGCCGCTCGCGGTACAGCTCTTCGAGATCGGGGTGCCGCTCTCGGTCCTCCTGCCGATCGGTTACGCCGTCTCGTACGTCCGCGGCGCGGACCGGGCGGCAGAGCGACAGTCGCGAATCATCCTCGTGGCGTCGCTCTTCGCGGTGATCGGGGCCGGCGTCGTCTTCCTCGTCCTCCTGTCCGCGCTGGCCGACGGGGTACGGTTCCACGAGTACCTGTTCCCGATCCTGACCGGCACCGCGGCTGGGGCGGGCATCGGCAGCCTCGTCGGCGTCAACTACGACCAGGTCCGGGAGACCCGGGCCGAACTCGAGACCGAACTCGAGCGCGGGCGACGGCTCAATCAGCGGCTGACGGTCGTCAACCGCGTGCTCCGCCACAACGTCCGCAACACGCTGGCGCTCGTGTTCGGCCTGCTCGATCAGGTCCTCGAGCGGATCGACGACCCCGACGTCACCGAGCGCGTCCAGCGGACCCGCACCGCCCTGGAGACGCTCCACTCCAACACCGAGAACGCGCTCCACGTCGAGCACCTCTGGGATCGGGAGACCGAGACGGTGCTGACCGACCTGGAGTCGATGCTCGCGACGGCCTGCGATCGCGTCCGCGAGGCGACTCCCGCCGCGACGATCGACGCGTCGATACCGTCGGGCGTCCGGGTCCGGGCGCACCCGTTGCTGCCGGTCGCGCTCGAGGAGATCCTCGAAAACGCCGTCGAGCACAACGACCCCGACGACCTGACCGTCGACGTCGCCGTCGCGGCGGGAGACGAGTGGGTCACGGTCGAGATCGCGGACGACGGTAGCGGGATCCCCGAGGCGGAGATCGAGTCGCTGGGCCTCGACGAGGAGACGCCCCTGCAGCACACGAGCGGGGTCGGCCTCTGGGTGATCAAGTGGGTCGCCGAGGCCTCGGACGGCGACTGGGAGATCCGCTCGTCCGACGCGGGGACGACCGTGGAGTTGCGGATACCGCGCGGGTGACGCCGTCCTCACAGAGGGTGGAGAGGCGTGTCGAATACGGCGGCCGCGACGCGATCACGCGGAAGCTATAGTAGCGTTTGCAAGTCGTTATCCTGTCGGACGATACTGTTGATAATCTCGCTCACCCTTCGGGAGATGAGCGGGATTATCGGGACTTTCGTCCGACAGTATACTCACTCGATCGCACGACTGCGTGCGATCGGATGCGCAATCAGTTGCAAACGCTGCGATACCGGGGCGACCGAGCGGGGCCGGACGAGGGTCAACTGACTTGGTGTTCGGTCACGCAGTGAGCGTATGGCTCCCTCGCACGTGCTGGTGCCGCTCGACGGCTCGCCGCTGGCCGACGACGCGCTCGCGCACGCCCTGGAGACGTTCGACTGTCCGGTGACCGTGCTCAACGTCGTCACGCCGCTGGACCGTTCGATGAGTGAGGGCGGCATCCTGGAGGCCGACGAGGAACGCAGGGAAACGGCCCGCGAGCGCGCCCAGGCCATCGTCGACCGCGCGAGGCGGCGGGCCGAAACGGCGGGTCGCGACGTCGACACGGCCATCGAGACGGGCGCACCCGCCGACACGATACTCGAGTTCGCCGAGAGCCACGCGGTCGACCACGTCGTGATGGGCGGCCACGGCGGCGACAGGCACGGGCTCACCCGGCGGCTGCTCGGCACGGTCGCGACCGACGTCGTCGGGGGGGCACCGATGACTGTCACCGTCGTCCGGTGACTACGCGCCGAGTACGGCGGCGATCCCCCGATAGAGGCCGAACCCGATGACCGCCGACGAGGCCAGAGTGATGACCCAGAACAGCACCGTGACGCCGATCTTCCGGCGCGAGACGCCCGCAGTTCCCCCCGCGAGGCCGGCGCCGATGACGCCGCTGATGATGATGTTGTTGAACGAGATCGGAATGCCGAGCGTGATCGCCAACTGCGCGATGATGAACCCCGGGACCAGCGCCGCGATCGAGCGGCGCGTTCCCAACTGCGCGTACTCGCGGGAGGTGGCCTGCAGGAGGCGCGGCGCGCCCATCCACGCGCCGCCGAGAATGCCGACCGCGCCGAGCGCGAGCAGCGCGACGCCCGGAACGCCCAGCTCCGCCGAGTAGAGGTTCTCCAGCGGGCCGGTGGCGAGTCCGACCTGACTCCCCCCGCTGGAGAAGGCGACGACGCTCCCGAGGAGCACGAGGAACGTCTTGATGCCGCGGTCGACCGACTCCTGGGTCCGACGCCTGACGAACTGAAAGCTCGCGGCGGCGACGAGCAGCGTCACGAGCAGTTGCCCGGCGACTTGCAGCGCCGCCGAATCGACGAGCAGTCGCACCAGACCGGCGATCGTCCCCTGCTGCTCGCCGGCGGGCGCGGGGATAATACTCAGTTGCACGTTCGCCACGATCGCCCCGACGACGGCCGCCAGGAGCGGAACCCCGACCGTCTCGGGGATGTCGTCGCGGCGGAGGATCTTCGCGGTCAGGAACCCCAGTCCGCCGGAGATCGGCGGGACGAGCAGCCAGAAGACGGCGATTCGCTGATACGTGTCGTAGACGGGATCGCCGCCCAGCGAGAGCCCGACGCCGATCATCGCGCCCGTCGTCGCGAAGGCGGCGGGGACCGGATATCCCGAGTAGACGCCGAACGCCATAAACGCGGTCGCCGTCAGCAATCCGGCGATCGCGCCCAACGAGGTGATCTGGACGTTCGCGACCAGTCCGGATCCGACCGTCGCGGAGATGCTGCCGCCCTGGGTGAGCGCCCCCAGCGCCGCGAGGATGCCGATGAGGAACGCGGCCCGCATCGTCGAGATGGCCTGGGCGCCGATCGCCGGCGCGAAGGGCGGCGAGTTGCTGTTCGCGCCCAGCGTCCACGCCGTCCCCAGGCTGGTGACCGTCGCGAGCGCGACGAGGATCCAGAACACCGCTCCGGTGACTGCGGCGGCCATCTCAGAGCCACCCTGTTCGGTCGATCCGATGCTCGTCAGCAGCGCGACGAGGAACGGTGGCGCGGTCGATGGCGCTGTCCATACCTCCATTGCCGTTTGGACGCGATATAAACGTTCAGCGCCGTCGGGCCACGCCCCCGCTGGCGGCTCTGCTGTCGGGAAGTGAACAATTGTGCAGTAGAAGGCTGGCCTCGGCACTCATAGGGCTCGTCCTCGCCGAGCGCCACCCCGGCTCGGAGCGGTGCCGTCGTCATCGGCCGTCGGAAACGAGAGCAGGCGTGTAAAAGAGCGTTGCGCGCGAACGATCAGACGACCCGCGCGAACGCGAGCGTCCCGCTCGTGCGCTCGACGAGCGCGCGGACGGTCTGGCCCTCCTGCGCGCCGGAGACGAAGATCGTGTACTTGCCCTTCTCGGCGACGCCGTCGCCCTTCCGGCCCGTGCCGGTGATCTCCAGTTCGTAGGTCGTGCCCTCCTCGACGGCGGGGCCCGACGAGGTCTGGGTCTTGGCGGCGCGCTTCGCGACGGGACGGAACGCCCCGCAGGCCTCACAGCGCAGCATATCGACGCCGTCCTCGGTGACGAGGCGGGTGTCGGGGAGGCCGCACTCGGTACAGGTCACGTACTCGGCGACGTACTCGTCGATGGCGGCCTCGAAGTCCGCGACGCTGAACGAGCCGTTGTAGCGCGCCCGGTCGTCCTCGAGCTGGCCGTTCGTCCCGAGTTCGCGCTGGATGTTCCGGTGGACGTGTTCGACGTCCCGGCCGAGCGCGTCCGCGATCTCGCCGAGGTTCGTCAGCCGGGTGAACGCCCCGTCGGTCTCGCCCTCGGGGTCGGGCACGTCGAGTCGGGACTGCTCTTCGTTCCGCTCCGGGAGCGCCTCGATCGCTCTATCGAGAGAATCGGCGTAGTTCATACTCCACAGAGCGGCCGGGGATGTATAGCCGTTCCGTGTGTCGCGTTCGCGCGCGACACCGCCGGGGGCTACTCGTCGCCCGGGGAGACGACGACGAGGTTCGACTCGTCGACGAGGTTCGCCAGCCGATCCGTCGCGCGGGAATCGAACTGGCGCTGGCAGCGCTGCGTCCAGTCGTCCGGCTCGATATGGGGCGACGGTGTCTCCGGCGACGAATCCGGGAGCGGTTCGCGACCGGTGGTCGACGGGTCGGGGGTCGTCGACGCCCCGTCGCCTGCGGTCGTCGTCGGATCCGCGTCGGCGCCGGTTCGGGTCGGTGTGTCGGTGCGATTCGGGCGTGCGTGCTCGACGTTCGTGCTCACGTTCGGTGGATCGGATCGGGGCGGTCGTACGGCGGTACACGTCTCGGAGAAGCGGTCACTCGTGTACGCGTACGACGGGCATACGACGACCGACGGGCCAGTATATAATAAACGTTTATGTTACTTCTCGCCGGCTCGCTCCCGCGCGGCGGCGACGACGAGCGGGAGCGTGATCGTCGCGTCGCCGACGACGGTGACGTTCCGGGCGGACTTCTCCAGTTTGCCCCACGAGCGGGCCTCGTCGAGCGTCGCGCCCGAGAGGCCGCCGGTGTGGTCGGGGTCCATCGTCAGCTGGACGGCGTAGTCGTAGGCGTCGGGGATGGTGAGCATCGTCTGGAGGACGTAATTTTTCGGAACGCCGCCGCCGACGACCATCGCGCCCGCCCGCTCGGCCTCGAACGCGAGGTCCGAGAGGTGGGTCATATCGCCCAGGGCGTCCAGGCCGAAGTCGGAGGTCTGGGAGTAGACCCACGCCTGGATCCCCAGGACCGAGTCCTGGATCGCCGGGCAGTAGATCGGCACGTCGTTCTCGTACGCGGCGGCGGCGACCCCGGCGTCCTCGTCGACGTCGCGCTCGCGGTTCTGTGCGGCGTTGGCCCGGCCGAGTTCGGCGGTGAACGCCTGGATCGAGACGCGGCGCTCGATCTCGGGGAAGACGTTGTCGCGGAGGTGCGACTCGAAGAGCGCGAAGTGCTCCTGGGGGAGGTAGACGTTGTAGATCCGGTCGACGCCCTCGTCGCGGAGGTGCTCGTCGTGCTCCCGGGCCGTCTCGCCGGTCGGCTCGGCGTCGGGGTTCGCGGGGTGGGGGTCGTGCGGCTCCGCGCGGCCGTGGTGGTGCTTGCCGCCGATCGCCTCGATGGCGTCGTGGGTGAGGTTCGCGCCGGTGGTCACCAGGGCGTCGATGTGGCCGTCGCGGATCAGGTCGACGACGACCTGCCGCATTCCACTGGGCACCATCGCGCCCGCGAGTCCGAAGAAGTTCGTCACGTCGGGGTCGGAAAGCATCTCGGCGTAGACGTCGACCGCCTCGTCGACCGAGGCCGCGCCGATGCCGGCCTTGCCGTACTCGTCGGCGAGGTCGCCGACGGACATCCCGCCGCGGACCCGCGCGTGACCGATCGGATCCTCGTGGAACTCCTCGCGGTGCGGCTCGTGGGCGTCGTCGGCGCCGTGGGGATCGCCCTCGTCCGGCGCCTCGTGATCGTCGTGCTCGTCGCTCATACCGCGCTCTGGACGGTCCGAGCGGTTATGTCCCGCGATTCCGGGCGATGAGAGAGCGGATCCGCGTTCAGTCGGCGGTCACACTCAGGTCCGAGCGCGCGTCCGACAGCGCCGTCATCCCGCGGACCGCGACGGCGACGAACCCGACCTTCGAGACGATGTCGAGGTAGGTGAACACGAGCGCCTGCGTCTCCGGCAGGAGCAGGCCGACGCCGGTCGGCGCCAGCAGCCAGACGACGGGATACAGCGTCCAGACGATCACGGTGAGGTTCCGCAGCGTCGTGAACGAGGCCTCCTCGCGCGGGGAGGAGAACGTCGCCCGCTCGGGCAGCGTCCGCACCAGGAGCCGGACGAGCACGAGGTACGCGAGCGTCCCCGCCGCGAAGAAGGCGTACTGCAGGAATCCGCCCGCGGCGGTCGCGGCGATCCCGGCGAGCACGACGACGACGTCGACGGCGACGAGCCGCCGGAGGACGTCCCTGCCGGGCCGCGACAGCAGGCCGAGGTACAGGACCATAAGCGGCGTCGTAAGCAGCCAGTCGACGTAGCGGACGATCTCGACGGTCTGAGTGCCGACCGCGATGGTCCCGTAGCCGAGCCCCATCAGCAGGTACGCCACGGCGGCGATGCCGGTCACGCCGAAGAGGACCGCGTTGAGTTCGCGGTGCTCGTCGCTCGTCAGGAGGCTGTAGCCCGTCGGGACCGATCCCGCGGTCATCCCCGCGACGCCGATCCACAGCCACAGGCCGGTGGTGAACTCCATACTCACTCACCTCCCCCTCTCCGCTCGTCGGTTCCGGGGGCCGTGCCCCCGTCGGCGACTCGCGCGTCCGAGCCGGGCGCCGGCGCCCCGCGGCCGCCAGCGAGGCCCGCGCCCGCGTCGTCGGGGACGGTGAAGTCCTCCAGCGCGGTTCTGAGTTCCCGTGCCTGTCCGGTCAGCCGCTCGGCCGCCTCGCTCACGGTCGCCATCGTGCTGGTCTGCTGCTGGGCCGCCGCCGCGGCGTCGGTCGCCTCCTCGGCGGTCTGGTCGCCGATCGCGGCCACGTCGTCGACGCGGTCGACGACCGCCGTCGCCGAGGAGGCCTGCTGGGCGGTCGCGTCGCGGATCTCCTGGATGGAGTCGTCGGTCTCCTCGACGGCCGCCGCGACGTTGTCGAGGGCGTCGATCGCGTCCTCGACGGTGTCGACGCCGCTCTCGATCCGCTCCTGGGTCGAGAGCATCGCTTCTGTCGTCTCGTCGGCGCGCGCCTGGATCCCCTCGATCCGCTCTTCGATCTCGGCCGCCGACTCGGCGGTCTCCTCGGCCAGCTGTTTCACCTCGTCGGCGACGACCGCGAAGCCGTCGCCGGCCTCGCCCGTCCGCGCCGCCTCGATCGAGGCGTTCAGCGCGAGCAGGTTCGTCTCCTCGGCGATGTCGCTGATCACCTCGACGACCTCGCCGACGGCGTCGAGTTCCTCGGCCAAGTCGGTGACCTCTTCTGCGGTCTCGGCGGTGGTCTGCTCGACGGCGTCCATCTCGTCGATGGCCGCCTCGGCGTGGGACTGCCCCTCGGCGCCGAGGTCGGCCGCGCGCTCGGAGGCCTGGGCGACCTCGTCGACGGTCGCGGCGATCTCCTCGGCCGACGACGAGAGCGCGTCCATCTCGGTCGAGACCTCGTGGAGCGCCTCGGTCTGCTCGTCGGCGCCCTCCGAGATCTCGGTCGTCGCCGTCGTCACCTTCGCGGAGGCCGCCTGGACCTCCTCTGCGCCGTCGTCGACCCGCTCGGCGGTCTCGACGACGTGCGCGGAGAAGGCCTTCACCTCGGCCATCGTGTCGGCGACGGCGTCGAGCATCTCGTTGAACGAGACCGCGATGTCGGACATCGCCTCGTGCTCGGCGTCGGGATCGAGCCGCCGGGTGAGGTCGCCGTCGGCGACGTCGTCCATCACGGCGCCGTACTCGGCGGCCGTCGACTCGAGCGCCTCGTTCTTCTCTTCGGTCACTCGGATCTGCTCCCGCAGCGCCGCCCGCATCTCGTCGAAGGACCGGTACAGCGTCCCGAACTCGTCGGTCCGCGTCGTCGAGAGGTCGACGTCCAGATCCCCGTCGGCCATCGCGTTCGCCCGCCGGGCCAGGTAGCGGAGCGAGACGATCGAGTTCGAGCCGACGACGACCCCGACGAACGCGAGGCTGATCAGCGCGAGCAGGATCAGCCCGAGGATCGAGGAGGTGATCTGCGAGCCGAGCGCGTAGGCGCTCGCGCGGTCGGCCCGCACGAGGACCGTCCAGTCGAGCGACTCCATCCCGGCGCCCGCGACGAGCAGGTCGCCCCGGCGTTCGAACCCGCCGTCGGAGAGCGACGCCAGGTCGCCCTCGTACTGGCTCAGCAGCTCGGCGTGGTGGCCGTCCTCGCCGCTGTCCGGGTGCGCGATGACCCGACCCTGCCCGTCGACGACGACGGTCGAGCCCCGGCCGGCGACGTCGGCGAACTCGGCCGCGTGCGCCCGGAGGTTGATCATATACACGAGCATCTTCCCGTCAGCCCCCTCGATCGGCGAGATCACAGAGAGGACCGGGAAGTCGACGACGGGGACCCGGAACGGCGCCGTAATGTGAGTGTCGTCCGGGCCCGAGAAGGTCGGCGGGTCGGTCGCGAAGGGCGCGCCCTGCTCGGCCGGGCTCACGCCCTCCATCTTCGGCATCGAACTGGCGAGGATCGTCTTCGACTCGGCGTCGTAGTAGTGGACGGCGACGACGCCCTCGGGGACGGCGTCGCTCGCGACGGTCTCGCGCAGGTGCGCGGAGATCGCGTCCCGATCGCCGGACCGCAACACCGCCTGCGTCGAGTGCAGCCTCGTCTGTCGTTCGATCCCGCTGATCCAGGTGTCGAGTTCCGCGGCCCGCGTCTCCGCGGAGGTGGTCAGTTCGGTCCTGACCTCCTCCTGCAGCGTCGCCGAGGTCTCCTCGTGGACGACGACGCCGAACCCGACCACGAGGGCGACGACGGCGAGAAGCGCCACGGCGAGCTTCGCCCCGAAACTCGACCTGACGGACTCGATCGCTCCGTTGCGTGACATCTACCCGTCGTAGCCAGGAGTGAAACAAAAAGTCACCCCGCCGATTATCGGGCCTGATACCGGTATAAAGACTGTTGTGGCCGTTGATATGGAACTACGGTACTGAGCGGAGAAGACGGCGGCGAACGGACCCGGCAGGTCGCCACATACCGACCGGTCTCGCTGATACTGGCGACCGGCGCGGCCCGAGTCCGATCACCGATAGGAGACGAGAGCGGTCGGCGTCATAGTGATTACTCTCGTCTCGTACCGCCGAACGCCGTCACCGGGGGTGACGTTCGGCGGTACACAGTGAGAGTAATCACTATCAGAGCCCCGTCGGATGCGAGAGGACGGTCGTCTCGATCCCCCACTCGGCGACGAGGTCGGCGAGGCGCTCGACGCCGAAGGTCTCGGTGGCGTAGTGGCCGCCCAGGAAGACGTTCACGCCCGCCTCGCGGGCCTCGTGGTAGACCTGCTGCTTGCCCTCGCCCGTGACGAGCGCGTCGACGCCGGCGTCGGCGGCCTCGCCGAGCCAGTCGACGCCCGAGCCCGTGACGATCGCGACGTCGCGGATCTCCTCGGGGCCGAACTCGAGCACCTGGGGCGCCTGCCCCCCGGAATCGAGCTCAGAGAGTCGCGATCGGAGGTCCTCGACGGCGTAGGGCTCGGGCGCGCGGCCGCGACGCCCGATCGTCACGGGGCCCAGCTCGCCGAACGCGTCCTGATCGTCGAGCCCCAGGTGGTCTGCGAGCCCCGCGGCGTTGCCGAGCGAGGCGTGACCGTCCAGCGGGAGGTGCGAGACGTACAGCGCGATGTCGTGTTCGACGAGCGCCGAGACGTTCGCGTACGCCCGGCCGGTGACGCGATCGAGCCCGCCCCACACGAGGCCGTGGTGGGTCACGAGCAGGTCCGCGTCGTCCGCGGCGGCGGCCTCGATCGTCGCCGCCGCGGCGTCGACGGCGAAGGCGGCGCGCTCGATCTCCGGAGCGTCGTCCCGGGGGGTGCGCTGGAGGTCGCCGGGGCCGACCTGGAGACCGTTGGCGCTGGCGTCGACGTCGGCGTACGCGTCGGTGTCGAGTCGGTCGTCGAGTCGCGCGGTGAGCGTCGCGAGGTCCATACCCCGTCTTCTCGGCCTCCGGGGAATAGGTCTTGCTTCCGCGATCGGCTACCCGCTCTCGGCGGCGTGCGCGTAGACGAACTCCCGGCAGAGTTTCGCCGCCAGCGACGCCGCCTGCCCGTCGTCGCGGTCGTTGACCTCCACGACGTCGAAGCCCGCGGCCTGGGGGGCGACCGCCCTGACGACGTCCCGGAGTTCCCGCGGGGCGAGGCCGAACGGCTCCGGCGTGCCGGTGCCCGGTGCGAACCCCGGATCCGCGGCGTCGACGTCGACGCTCAGGTACGCGGTTCGGTCGCCGACGGCGGCGTCGAGATCGAAGCCCGCGACGTCCTCGGGCGCGACGACGGTCACGTCGTCGGCCGCGGCGCGCTCCCACTCCGTCCGACTTCCGGTCCGGGCGCCCAGGACGATGGCCTCGTCGACGCCGGATCCGTCGTTCTCGTCGACGTCAGGTCCGGCACCGCCGCCCGAATCGCTCTCCCCGTCCGCGCCCCCGCCCGCGACGCCGTCGAGGATTCGCCGCGTCACCGTCGCGTGGCTGTAGGGGTTGCCGTCGTACTCGGTCCGGAGGTCGAGGTGGGCGTCGCAGCAGACGAACACGTCGGGATCCGTCGCCGCGACGCCGGCCGAGGAGATCGTGTGTTCACCGCCCAAGAGAAGGGGAACGGCGCTATCGGCGCTGTCGGCGCTGTCGGCGCTGTCGGCGCCGCCGGCGACCTCGCGGAGTTCGCCCGCGAGCCACGTCAGGTACTCGGGGGCGTCGTCCCACGCGCGGACGTCGCCGTGGTCGTGGACGGAACAGTCGGAAAAGCGCAGGTCGGTCCGCCGGTCGTAGTCGTCGAACGGCCGGGCGAACCGCCGGATTCTCTCGGGCCCGAAGCGGGCCCCGGGTCGGAACGAGGTCGAGAGGTCCAGCGGGGCGCCCACGACGACGTACGCGGCGTCGTCACGCGACGTGTTCGCCCCGGGGAACATCGCCGATCAGACGATCTTCCGCTGGCCCTCGTACTCGAGGTACTCGATCTCGTCGTCGGGCGAGAGGTCCTCGTCCTCGGGGACGCGCATCGTGAACGTCTCGTAGGTGTCGAGGTCCATAATCTGGGCGTCCTCGCCGGTGACCGAGACGACCTGTCCCCCCTTTCGCTCGATGATCGGCACCCAGACCTTCGCGTCGACCGGCTGGCTGAGGGAGCGCTTCTTGCCGTCGAAGACGCCGCGACCCTCGATCCGGGCCTTCGCGCTGCCGTGCTTGCCGGGCTTGGCCGTGCTGTAGGCGTTGATCTTGCACGGAGCGTCCTCCATCATCACGTAGCTGCCCTCTTGCAGGTCGCGGACCTGCTTCTGCTCTTTCGCCATATCCCGGGATTGTCGTGTGGCCGGTATAAACGGTTTGGAAACGCGCGAGAGCGTCGGAGCGTCCCGGTTCCGCCGACCACGCCCCGAGAGTGCGCCGAAACCGAGTCACGCCTCGTCGACGTCGCCGTCGGGCGGCCCCGACTGCGGCCGGTCGCCGCCGCTCCGGGCCCGCTCGCGCTCGTCCCGGGCCCTGGTGTAGCTCCCGACGGCGCCCGCTGCGACGTTCGGGAGGCTCGCGGTGAGCAGGATCAGCGCCGTCGCCTCACCGGCCGTCTCGAGGTACGGGACCAGGTACTCGATCGGGAACGGGAGGGGCGCGTCGGTGACGACCGAGAGGGCGACGAGGCCGGGGATCAGGACGATTCCCCACGCCATCGCCGTCAACAGGCCGTGCCAGGCGCCGTCGGCGGAACTGCCGCCCGCGAGGTAGCCCGCGAGGGCGCTCCCCGCGAGGCCGCCGACGAGCGTCACCCGGCCGGTCCAGGCGAAGACCAGCGCCTCGCTGCAGGCGGCGAGGGCGAACCCGCCCGCGACGGCGCGCCAGCGCGTCATAGCCCCGGGTTTCCGCGCGGCCCGAATAAAGCTACCTGTCACATAATCAACCGTGATAACCGAACCGGCGGGGCGGCGACGACGCCGAAAGCAGCTACTCCCGGCCCTCGCGCCGCTCGCGCATACTCTGGCGCGTGAACTGCGGCTTCGCCTTGATGCCGCGCTTCTGCCGGAAGGATCGGTACAGCGCGACCAGCGGCGGGAGAGTCAGCACCGCGGCGACGGCCGCCGGAATCACGCTCGTCCCCTCGAACGCGTAGAGGATCGACGTCGAGAGCGCGCCGACGGCGACGAACAGTCCGTAGACGATCCGGCGGGCCAGTCTGGAGAGCACGTCGTTCTCGTCCTCGAGCCGGACGTTGACCGTGAGGTTCTCGTTTTCGACCCGATCGAGGGTCCGGTTCAGTTTCGGCGGCACTTCGAAGAGCGCCCGCGAGGTATCCCTGACCTGCTGACCGCCCTCCCGGATCAGCTCGCGGGCGGTCTCCTCGTAGTAGCCCTCCTCCTGGAGGTAGTCGGTCGCGACCGAGATGAAGTCGAAGTCGGGATCGAGCGTCACACAGACCCCTTCGACCACCGTCGCGACCCGGAGGACGAGGGCGAGGTTCCGCGGGAGCCGGAGCGGGAACTCGTAGATCGTCGACTCGACCTGCTCGATGATCTGCTGGACGCGGTACTGCTCGATGTCCTCGCCGCGGGCGTCCGCGATGGCCAGTTCCATCACGTCGCCCATCACCTGCCGGTCGGCCTCCGGCGAGAGCGTCCCCATCTCGATGAGCGTGTCGAGGATGGCGTCGATGTCCTGGTTCGCGACCGCGACGTAGAAGTCGATGATCTTCTCCTGGATGAACGGGTCGACCGTCCCGGACATCCCGAAGTCGTAGAAGATGATCCGCCCGTCGTCCGTCACGGCGAGATTCCCGGGGTGGGGGTCGGCGTGGAACACGCCGTCGTCGACGATCATCTGGAGGTAGACGCGCTGCAGCGTCGTCGCCAGCTCCGTCCGGTCGATGCCCTTTCGGTCCAGGGTCTCGACGTCGTTGATCTTCGTCCCCGGGAGGTACTCCATCGTGAGGACGCGCGGGCCCGAGCGCGACTCGATGGTCCGTGGAATCAGGATGTCGGAGTGGTCCGAGAAGTTCCCGCGGATCTCTTCCAGGATCCGTTTCTCCCGGCTGTAGTCCATCTCCTGACGGATCGTCTTCGCGAACTCGTCGGCGAGGTTCTCCAGGGAGAAGGCCCGCCCCTGGCCGATGAATCGCCGGACGATCGGCAGCGACCAGCGGATCACCCGGAGATCGGCCTCGACGAGGTCTTCGATCCCGGGGCGGCGGACCTTCACCGCCACGGGCTCGTCGTCGTAGGTCGCGGTGTAGACCTGTCCGAGGCTCGCGCCGCTGATCGGGTCCCGGTCGAAGTCGTCGAAGGCGTCGTCGACGGGGCCGAGTTCCTCCTCGATGACGACCTTCGACTCCGTCCAGGGCGCGGGGGGGACGTCGTCCTGGAGGCTCGACAGCACGTCGATGTACTCCGCCGGGAGGATGTCCGGGCGGGTCGACAGCAACTGCCCCAGTTTGATGAACGTCGGGCCGAGCGTGAGAAGCGAATCGAGCAGGACCTCCGCCCGCTCGATCCGCGTCTCGGCGTCGACGCGGCGACTGCCGCCGAACAGGACGTACTTGCGACGGTCCCGGGTGTAGGCGACGATCAGGGGGAAGAACTGTCGGACGACGACGAGGAACCGCCAGTACGCGCGGAGATTCACCAGCGTGACCACCCGACGGTTACGCGTCGTCTCCGGCCGACGTGATCGGGATCGTCTGCTCGGGGGCGGCGTCGCGCTTCGGCAGGCGGACCGTGAAGACGCCGCGGTCGACCTCCGCCGATGCGCCCGCACCGGTCGCGTCCGGCGGCAGCGGCAGTTCGGCGTCGAGGAAGAGCGGCCGGTCCTCCGAGACGTAGCGGAACTCCGGCGGCACCGCCTTCTCGCGGCGGGCCTCGACGACGAGTCGCCCTCGCTCCACGCGGAGTTCGGCGGTCTCGGCGGTCACGCCGGGGAGATCGAGCACGATCAGGTAGGCGTCGTCGGACTCCAGCAGGTCGGCGAACACCGACTCCGGAAGCTCCTGTAGCGCGTCCCGTAGTGTTGACATACTCGGGAGTTAGGACGGCGGATCGAAAAAGGCCGCGGTCGCGTCGGCCGAAATCGGCCACAAGAGCCATATCGGCCGACGGTATCACCCCTGGTCCGCGGCGTACGTCCCGGCGAGTTGGGTCGCGCCGAGCACCTCGGCGCGCGACGCGACGAGGGAACCGAGCCGGGTCTTCCGCGTCGGCCGTGGGGCGCCGAGCGTCGAGTCCAGCGCCAGGAGCTTGAATCGGTACCGGTGGCTCCCCTCCGGCGGCGCGGGGCCGCCGTAGCCGAACGCCAGGAAGTCGTTGAACCCCTCGGTGGCGTCGCTCGGGCTCCAGCCCCGCGGGATCGTCCCGATTCCCGGCGGGACGTCCCAGACGAGCCAGTGGGTCCAGGTGTGTCCTGCGACGGGACGGGCGTCAGGATCGTCGACGACGAGGACGAGCGATTCCGTATCGCTCGGGACGTCCTCGACCTCGAGTGCGGGGTTCTCGTTCGCGTTCCCGTAGCCGGCGGAGTCCGGCAGTCGCCCGCCGGCCGCGAAGTCGGGGCTGGCGAGCGACAGGGAACCGCGCTGTTCGACGTCGCCGTTGAGAATCGTCGATGGCATCGGTGTCTCCGGTGTCGGTCCGCTCGCGGAGTCGGTCGTCGTCCCGGTTCGCTCGGTGCCGGCCGCGGGTCCGGCGTCGGTCGCCGCGTCGTCGTCGGACCCGTCGGCGGGCGTATCAGCGCCGCTGCACCCGGCGAGGGCGACGCCGACGGCCGCCGCGCCGGCGCAGAGCACCCGTCGACGGTGGAGTCGATCCGTCACGGTCCCGTGCGTATGTAGGGAGACGACGGAGGAGAAGCTTGGGACGGGTCGCCGTCGCGGCTCTTTTTGTACTCGCGCGCGGACCGTTCGGTATGGACTCCCCGGATGCTGACGAGACAGCCCACGACCGGCGGTCGGCCGGGTTCAAAGACCGGACCCGCCTGACCGTCGCCCGCCGCCGACTCCTGGATGCGGCGACCCCCCACGAGCGGACGGAACGCCTCTCGCTCGTCCCCGCGGACGGCCGCGCGCTCGCCGAGACCGTGACCTCGCCCACCGCCGTCCCGGACTACGAGCGCGCCGCGATGGACGGCTGGGCGGTCCGCGCCCGCGACACCTTCGGCGCCTCCGACCGCTCGCCGGACATCCTCCGCGTCGCCGACGCGGACCCGCAGACGTCACCCGACACGAGCGTCGGCCCCGAGTCGGCGGTCCGGGTCCACACGGGTAGCGAACTCCCCGACGGCGCGGACGCGGTCGTGATGATCGAACACGCCGACCAGGTCGGCGGCGACCTGGAGGTGTTCGACGCGGTGACCGAGGGCGAGAACGTCGCGCCGGTCGGCGAGGACGTCGCCGAGGGCCAGGAGCTGTTCGAGCCGGGCCACCGGCTCCGCCCCTCCGACCTCGGCCTGCTGAAGTCCGTCGGCGTCGACCGCGTGACCGTCTACGAGAAGCCCACCGTCGGCGTGATACCGACCGGCGAGGAGCTCGTCCAGGAGGACCCCGGACCGGGCGAAGTGATCGAGACCAACGGCCTCACGGTCTCGCGGCTGGTCTCCCGCTGGGGCGGCGTCCCGACCTACCGCAACGTCGTCACCGACGACGAGGCCGCCCTGCGCGCGGCGATCCAGCGCGACCTGACCAAGGACGTCGTCGTCACCACGGGCGGCTCCTCTGTGGGGGAGCGCGACCTCATCCCCGAAGTCGTCTCCGACCTCGGCGAGGTGCTCGTCCACGGCGTCGCCCTCAAGCCGGGCCACCCCGTCGCGCTCGGCGTCGTCGAGGACACGCCGATCGTGATGCTCCCCGGCTACCCCGTCGCGGCGATCATCAACGCCGTCCAGTTCCTCCGGCCCGTGCTGAAGCACGTCGGCCACCTCCCGGACGACCCGCCGCCGCGGACGAAAGCGGTCCTCGACCGGAAGATCCCGAGCGAGCCGGGCGTGCGGACGTTCGCCCGCGTGCAGGTGGATGATACCGAGACGAACGAGTCCGACGACGCCGACGCCGACGACACGGACACCGACGCGCTCCCGACCGCGACGCCGACGCGCGCCTCGGGCTCGGGCGTGCTCTCGTCGGTCGCTCTCGCGGACGGCTGGGTCGCCGTCCCCGAGGGGCGCGAGGGCTTCGACGAGGGCGAGACCGTCACCGTCGAGCGCTGGGAGTGGTCCGCGTGAGCGACCGCAAGCAGTTCCGCGACCTCGTCGACCCCGACGTCGCCCACGACGCCATCGACTCGCTCGACCTCGCGCCCGAACCCGAGACGGTCCCGCTGTCCGAGGCGCGGGGCCGCGTGCTGGCCGAGCGGATCGACGCCGCCCTCGACGTGCCCGGCTTCGACCGCGCGACCGTCGACGGCTACGCCGTCCGCGGCCGGGACACCTTCGGCGCCGACGAGGCCGACCCGGTCACCCTCGACCTGGTGGGCGAGGTCCACGCGGGCGAGGAGCCCGACGTCCCGATCGGCGAGGGCGAGGCCGTCGAGATCTCCACCGGCGCGGTGATGCCCGACGACGCCGACGCCGTCGTGATGGTCGAGCGGACCGAGACCTCGGACGGCGGGGACGCGGTCCGGGTCCGCACCGCGGTCGCGCCCGGCGACGGCGTGATGGTCGCCGGCAGCGACATCGCCGCCGGAGCCCGGGCGCTCGGACCGGGCACGCGGCTCACCGCCCGCGAGATCGGCCTGCTGTCGGCGCTCGGCCGCGACGCGGTGCCCGTCCGCGGCCGTCCCACGATCGGCATCGTCTCGACCGGCGACGAACTCGTGCGCCCCGGCGACGACCTCGACAGCGCGCGCGGCGAGATCTACGACGTCAACAGCTACACCATCGCCGCGGGCGTCGAGGAGGCGGGCGGGGAGGCCGAGCTCTACCCCCACGCCGGCGACGACTACGACGAGATGGAGCGGCTCCTCCTCGACGCCGCCGACGAGTGCGACCTCGTGCTCTCCTCTGGATCGACCTCGGCCTCGGCGGTCGACGTGATCTACCGCGTCGTCGAGGAGCGCGGCGAACTCCTCCTGCACGGCGTGGCGGTCAAGCCCGGCAAGCCGATGCTGATCGGGGAACTGGACGACAGCGCCTACGTCGGCCTCCCCGGCTACCCGGTCTCGGCGCTCACGATCTTCCGGACGTTCGTCGCGCCCGCGATCCGCGAGGCCGCCGGGCTTCCGGAGCCGGAGACCGCGACCGCGAGCGGGAGGATGGCGGTCCGCGAGCGCTACAGCGAGGGCCGGCTCCGCCTGATGCCCGCCGGGCTGGTGACCGACGCCGACGGCGACACCCTGGTCTACCCGGTCGACAAGGGCTCCGGCGCGACGACCTCGCTCGTGGAGGCCGACGGCGTCGTCGCGGTCGACCCGGACACCGAGTACCTCGATCGGGGCGAGGAAGTCGACGTGCAACTGTTCTCGCCGGACGTCCGCGCGCCGACGCTCCTGGCCGTCGGCGAGGACGATCCCGCGCTCTCGCGCCTGCTCGACGCGCTCGAACGGCCGCGGTTCCTCCCGCTCGGAAGCCGCGAGGGGCTGCGCCGCCTCTCCAATTCGATCCCGGACGTCGCCGTCGTCGCCGGGCCCACGGAGCGAGAAGTCGAGACCGTCGACCTCGGCGGCTGGGAGCGCGAGTGGGGGCTCGTCGTCCCCGGCGGCAATCCCGACGGCGTCGACGGTCTCGCGGACCTGGTCGACCGCGACCTCGCGTTCGTCAACCGCGGCCGCGACGCCGGACTCCGGGCGAGTCTCGACGCCGCCATCTCGGACCTCGCTGGCGAGCGCGGCGCCTCGCGCGCCGATCTGACCGAGTCGATCCGCGGCTACGCGGTCGGCACGAAGGGCTTCGAGAGTCCCGCCCGAGCGGTCGCGCGCGGCGAGGCCGACGCGGGACTGGGCCTCCGCGCCACGGCCGAGAAACTGGGACTGCACTTCGTCCCGCTGGGAACGGAGTCGGTCCGCGTGCGGGCGAACCCCGATCGGGTCGAAAAGCCGGGCGTCCGGGAACTGGAGCAACTGCTGGCCGAGACGGACGTCCTCGAGTCGCTCCGCGGCTACGAGCGGGCGTAGCGAAAGCCTATTCTCGGGGGGCGTCGGCGACGCCGCCGTCGGCGGCGAGGTCGCGACTCGGCTCCCACCACGGCAGTTCGTCGAACGACGAGACGCGGTGGTCCGCGAGGACGCACCGCCCGCGGCGGTCCGGCGAGTGCCGCTCGACGTGGATGCCGTCGAGTCCGGCGTTCCACGCCGCGCCGACGTCGCTCGCGCCGTCGCCCGCGAGGACGCCGCTACCCGGCGTATCGGGGTTCAGTCCGAGCCCTTCGATCGCGCGGCGCACCGGCGCGGGGTCGGGCTTCCAACCGAGTTCGGGCGTGCAGGAGACGAACGCGTCGAACCAGTCGCCGACGTCGAGATGGTCGATCACGGGTTCGGCCAGGAACGCCTGGCAGTGGGTCACGACGCCGACCGGACGACCGGCGGCGACGAGGTCGGTCACGAGCGCCGCCGCGTCGTCGTGGAGGTAGGTCGCCTCAGCGCGTGCGGTCGGGTCCTCGACCGCGTGGAACGCGGGCCAGAACTCGTCGGGGTCGATCCCCCACTCGCGGAGCCGCGGGTCCCGCGCGCCGCCGAGGCCGTGCCAGAGGACCTCGGCCTCGCGGTCGGTGAACTCCCGACCGATCCGGTCACCGACCCGGTCGAACACCTCGCGGGTGTAGGACCACTCGGCGTCGACGAGCGTGCCGTCGAGGTCGAACAGCCAGAAGTCGTAGTCGGCGGGAGGCTCGGAGACCATCGGACCGGATCTACGACGCGCCCGGATAAGTCGATTTCGCCGCGCCAGGCGAGCGTTTATGTACGAGACCGGGACCAGCGGCGGTATGCGCTGACGGATGTCCCGGGCCGGGTCGCGGTTGCTCGGCACGCCGGTCCGGAGCGGTTCGTTCGCAAAGTGCCGACTGTTCGCTATCGCGACTCATAGTGATTACTCTCACTCGTCCGTGATCCGCAGGCTGGAGCCGAGGTGTCGGTGGAGCACCTCGCGGGGGTCGTCGCCGCCGAACGCCTCGGGGTGGGACTCGATGGCGTCCTCGAGCGCTGTCCGGTACTCCTCGTCGAGGCGGAGCTCGCTGAAGCTCACGCGCTCGACCGGCGCCGCCACCCACGACTCGGCGAGGTCGCGGGCGTGCGCCCCGTCGTTCACCTCGCCGCGCCAGAGCAGGTCGCGGAAGCGCAGCCACCCCTCCTCGCCCGGTTCGGGGGCGGGGACCTCGACGACCGTCTCCACGGTCCCCGGCTCGACGGAGACGTCGTCGCGGGCGCGCAGTCGGACCGTGACGCGAAAGACGTACGCGGCTCGCACGGGCTCATAGTGATTACTCTCACTGTTCACCGCCGAACGTCACCCCCGGTGACGGCGTTCGGCGGTACGAGACGAGAGTAATCACTATCAGT
>JBDGUM010000060.1:0-21073 GCA_042215855.1 Halobellus sp.
CTCGACGCCGCGACCGACGAAGTCGACCTCGGGCCGTTCGTCGAGGGCACCGCGGAAGGCCTCCGCTATCACCTCGCGGGCCGGTGGTTCAATTGACGAGTGCGCTCGTCGTCTCGGCAAACAATTTAGGCGCGCCGGTGGCTGGTCCACGTATGACAACGACGGACGATCCACACGTCGTCGCCGTCTGTGGCAGCCTGCGAGAGGCGAGTCGGACCAGACGCGCGCTCGCTCACGCCCTCGGCGGCGTCCGGGCTGCCGGCGGGAGCGGGGAGTTACTCGACCTCCGGGAGTTCGAGTTGCCGATGTACGACCCCGACAGGGAGGACCAAGCCGACGGGCCCGAGCTCCGGAGTCGGATCCGCGCCGCCGACGCGATCATCCTCGGGACGCCGATGTACCACGGCTCCTACTCGAACGTCGCGAAGAACGCCCTCGATTACTGCGGGTTCGAGGAGTTCGAGGGCAAGACCGTCGGCCTGCTGGCCGTCGCCGGCGGATCGTTCCCCGTGACGGCGCTCGAGCACCTGCGTTCGGTCTGTCGGGCGCTCGACGCCTGGGTCCTCCCCCACCAGGCCGCGGTCCCACGCGCCTCGGGGGCCATCGACGACGACGGGACGTTCACCGACGAGGGGCTGGCCGAACGGGTGCGGGTGCTCGGCCGGCGGGTCGTCCAGTACGCGGACATCGAGGCCGACCCGGCCTCCTTCGAGAGCGAGCACAACGAGGGCGCATAAGCGATCAGCCGCCGAACCGCTCGCGCTCGCGGCTGCAGATGCGCGCCCAGACCGCGAAGAGCGGGCTGTCGAGCCCGTAGCGCTCGTCGGTCTCGCGGATCCACTCGTCGTCGGTGAAGAGCAGGTGCTGGAAGCGGCGGACCGTCGGGTCCATCTCGTCGAGCGCGAGGTCGCCGACGTAGTAGCCGACCGTCTGGGACCGGGTCTCGGCGATCAGTTCGGGCGGGACACCGATGCCGCACTCGCCGGCGACGTAGTCGAACCACTCCAGGTGGAGGACCGCGTCCGCGAAGGCGAACCGGTCGGCGAAGCCCGAGACCGATTCGATCGCCGGAGAACCGCGGACGACGACGTCTTTCGGACGGCTGAACCGCGGGACCGAGACGTGGTCGATCGTCTCGGCGTACCGGTCGGCGACGCGCCGGAGCCGCCAGTCGGCGTACGCGACCGGCGCCGTCATCGGGAGTTCGTACCACGCGGGCGTCCACTCCAGGAAGGGGAGCCCGAACGCGGCGTCGGCGTAGAGGTCGGCCGCAACGAGACGATTGACCGCGGGCGCGACGTCGCCGCCGGTCCGTCCCGCCCGCATCGCGGTCTCGGCCTCGTCGAGGAAGCCGGCGAGGTCGCCGGTGTGGAATCCCATCCCGTCGGCGACCCGGAGGAGGTAGTCGCCGCCGGGGCGGAACCAGTCGGCGAAGTCCGCGGGGGTCCGCGCGCTGAGTAACGAGAGGACGCTCACGGTCGGGGTAGGCGCGCCGGCGGTATATACCGTCGGTTCTCGGTTCCTCGACCCCCCAAGGCGCGCCGTCCCGTCGTGCCTACCGGTCGTCGTCGAGGTGGTCGGCCAGCCCCCACTCGTCGGCGCGCGAGCGGGCCTCCGCGCGGGCCTCCTCGCGGATGGCCTCGATCCGATCGGCGTCGGCCAGGAACGCCTCGACGGCGCTTCCTCGCTCCGCCTCCCGCCGGTCGTCGGGCGCGGCCGCTCTGGTGCGCTCCGCGAGCGCCGCGTCGCCGGCGAGCCGTCGGGCGGGCGCGGCCGGCGGGACCCGGAGCTCCGCGACGCGGTGGGCCGCCGAGAGCGCCGCCGCGGGGAGTTCGTACAGCTCGGCGTGGAAGAGGTCGTCCGTGAGCGCCGCCAGCGCGTCGGGACCGCCGGCGTCGCTCGCGGGGTGGTACGCCAGCACGGGGACGCCCGCCTCGAAGGTCAGAATGGCACGTTCGTCGTCGCCGAAGAGGATCGAGCCCTGCGGCTCGAAGACGACGTAACCGGTGAGTTCGCGGTCGAGGACGTCCGCGAGCGTCTCCCCGACGTCGGCGTCCGTCCGGGAGCGACGGAGTTCGCCCTCGGGTATGTGGCCGTCGGCAAGCATCGTCACACGCGGTCGGGCACGACCGCGCTCCGGAAGCGGTCCGCGACGCCGGCGGCGTCGCCCGCGCGGACGTCCAGCGCTTCGGCCGCCTCGTGGAACGCGTCTGCGGCGGGGTCCGCCGGCGCGTGCGCGAGCAGGGGTTCGCCCGCCCGGCGTGCCGCGCGCACCGCGTCGCTCTCGGGCACGCTCGCGAGCGTCGTCCCGCCGAAGTACCGGCCCGCCTGCTCGGCGATCGTCTCGACGTCCTCGTCCGGCCGAACGCGGTTGAACAGCACGCCCGCGGTCTCGGTGCCGTACGAGCGGGCGTACTCCTGGACTTTCAGGCCGTCCGACAGCGAGGGGACCGTCGGCTGGAGGACGACGACGACCCGGTCGGCCAGGACGACCGGCAGCACCGCGCTCTTCGAGCCCAGCGCCGCCGGCGAATCGAGGAGGAGCACGTCGGTATCGGCGGCGAGTTCGGCGACGACGTCCCGCAGTCGACCCGGATCGGCGGACTCGAAATCCGCGAGGCTCGTGCCGCAGGGGACGACCGACATCCCGAAGCGCTCGTAGACGGCTTCGGAGACGGGCACGTCGCGCTCGGCGACAAGCAGGTCGTGGAGCGTCACGTCGGCGTCGTCGAGGCCGGCGTGAAAGAGGAGGTTCGCCATCCCGGTGTCGGCGTCGATCACCGTCACGTCGTACCGCTCCGCCAGCGCCATTCCGAGCGCCAGCGTGCTCGTCGTCTTCCCGGTGCCGCCCTTCCCGCTGGCGACGGCGAACGCCTCGACCATTAGCGGACCCTCGCGGGGGGCGGTTATAACTCTTCGAGTTCGGTTCTCGGTGCTGATAGCGGGACGGTACGTAATTTTAAATAGCCATAGAAATCTGTTACCACATATCAATGCCAATCGATCCGAACTTCGAAGAGAACCGGGAAGTCGTCGACGAACACGAGGGACACGAGGTCTGGGGTCCCGTAGACGAACCGGAGCAACTGGGCATCCACGGGACCCACGTCGCGGTCGACTTCGACATCTGTCTGGCCGACGGCGCGTGCATCGAGGACTGTCCCGTCGACGTGTTCGAGTGGGTGGACACGCCCGGCCACCCCGAGAGCGAGATCAAGGCCGACCCGGCCAACGAACCGCAGTGCATCGACTGTATGATCTGCGTCGACGTCTGTCCGGTCGACGCCATCGACGTCGACGCCGGACGCGCCGGTCGGACCTGACCGGCGATCGACCGTGCAGCCAGCCCCGAGAACCGACCGGAAACGACCCCTCCGGAGAGAGGGATCCGCGAACTGGTATCAACCATCATGAGATCAGTCGTACTTACCAAAGGAGTACCGGACTTCCGCGAGGGACAGGTGTCGTTCGACGAGGAGGGACACCTCGAACGCGGAGAGACGCCGACGGTGATGAACCCGAACGACAAACACGCGCTGAAGGCCGCGCTGCAGACGAAAGTGCGGCGGGGCGGCACCGTGAGCGTGATGAGTATGGGCCCGCCGGGCTACGGCGACGTGCTCCGCGAGGCGATGGAGGCCGTGTACGCCGACGACCTCTTCCTGCTGTCGGACCGCGAGATGGCGGCGGCGGACACGTGGGCGACCGCGATCACGATCTGCACCGCCCTGGAGAAGCTGGACCCGGCGCCGGACCTCGTCTTCGCGGGGTTCAAGACCGCCGACGGGGAGACGGGCCACACCGGCCCCCAGACCTGCTGGGCGTACGGGATGCCGATCGTGACCCACGTCGAGTCGCTGGAGGTCGACCCCGACGAGGGGCGGCTGCGGGCCAAGCGCCTCGTCGAAGGAGACATCGAGGAGATCGAGACCGTCGAGGCGCCGCTGCCGGCGTTCGTCGTCGCCGACCCCGAGTTCGAGCCCGCCTACCATCGGGCCGAACACCGCCTGCGCCACAAGGACCTCCGCGAGGAGACGCAGGAGCGCGCACAGGACCACGAGGAGCATATGACCGTCTGGGACCACGAGGACCTCAACCTCGATCCCGACTACATCGGGATGGACGGCTCGCCGACGGTGGTCTCCTCGGTCGATCCGATCCCGAAGGCGCCCGCCGAGCGCGAGGCGACGATGGTCGATCCCGAGAGCGACGGGGAGATGGAGGCAGTGCTCGACGAGATGGCGCCGCTCGCGGGGGGTGACTGAGTATGGCGGAACCGCCGCTGGACCCCGGCGAGTACACGATCCAGGAACTCGGCCCCGAGATCCAGGCGATCGAGGACGTCGAGGCGCTGCGGGCGATCCTCGAGGCCGAGCGCGATGGCGAGGACCGCGCGGGCGCGAAGACGCTCATCGAGAGCCGGATCGAGAAGTTCAGCGAGGACGAAGAAGAGGTCGGCGAGATCGACCCGACGGAGCTGACCGCCGCCGAGGTGGGCAACGCGCTGCAGGACGTCGACGACCCCGACGAGTTAGAGCGGCTCCGCGAGGCCGAGGAGGCGGGCGAGAACCGCGACAGCGTGCTCACGCTGATCGACAACCGCCTCGACTCGGTCCAGGGGAGCGACGAGGAGGCCGCCGAGGTGGTCCCGCCGGAGGAGAAACACCCGGACCTCGATCACCCGACCGCGGACAAGCGCCACGTCCGCGCCCTTGAGGACGGCACCTACGGCGATATGTGGGTGTACTGTGAGACGCAGGCGGGCGAGCTGATCGACGTCTCCCTGGAGATGCTCGGCAAGGCCCGCGAGCTGATGGACGGCTACAACGAGACCTACGACGAGGACGAGAAGGTCGTCGCGGTCCTCGTCGGCGACGACGTCGCCGGGCACGCCGAGACGTGCATCGCCCACGGCGCCGACGTCGTCGTCTACCACGAGGACCCTCGGCTGGACCGCTTCCGCCACAAGCCGTACACCGAGGCCTTCTGCGAGATGGCGCGCTGGGGCGGCGACCCCGGCGCCGGCAACCCCGAGCCCGCGGCGTGGCGCGACTACGACGAGCCCCGGTACGTCCTGTTCCCGGCGACGCACAACGGCCGCGACCTCTCGGCGCAGGTGCAGGCCGAGCTCGACTCGGGGCTCGCGAGCGACTGCTCGGGGCTCTACATCGAGGACGCGGTGATCTCGAACCCCGCGAAGACGGGGGGCGAAGACCGGGAGTTCGAGCGGCTGCTCCATATGAAGCGGCCGGATTTCAGCGGCTTCGAGTACTCGACGATCCTCTGTCTCGACAACCCCAGCCGGGAGTTCCACCCGCAGGGCGCCTCCGTCATCCCCGGAAGTTTCGAGGTGCCGGAGCCCGACCCCGAGCGGGAGGGCGAGGTGATCGAGCGTGACGTCGACCTCGACGACGCGTGGTTCCGGGTCGAGGTCGAGTCGTTCGACCGGCTGGAGGGCGGCGTCGACCTGACCGGCCACGACGTGATCGTCGCGCTCGGCCGCGGCATCGGCGACGATCCCACCCGGGGGATGGAACTCGGCCTCGACCTCGTCGACGCGTTCGAGGACGCCGACCTGGGGATCTCCCGGGGGATCGTCACCTCCTCCTACGAGTTCGAGGGCCACGTCGCGGAGTACGCCGCCGAGGAGCGGCAGATCGGCGAGACGGGACAGGTCGTCGAACCCGACCTCTACGTCGCCGCGGGCATCAGCGGCGCGATCCAGCACAAGGTCGGGATGGACGAGTCCGACACGATCGTCGCGATCAACACCGACCCCGAGGCGGACATCCGGGACTTCTCGGATTACTTCATCGAGGGCGACCTCTTCGAGGTGCTGCCGCGGCTGACCGAGGCGCTGGAGACCGGCGACCTCCAGGCCGCCGTCGCCGACGGGGGTGAGGCGGAATGACCGAACGCGAACACTACGAGGCCGTCGTCGTGGGCGCGGGGCCGGGCGGCGCGGCGGCCGCGGCCGCGCTCGCCCGCAACGACGTGGAGACGCTGGTGTTAGAGCGGGGCGTCGAGGCCGGCTCGAAGAACGTCTCCGGCGGCCTCATCTACGCCGAGGAGTCCGCGCCGTACACGATCGACGACCTGTTCCCGGGATTCCGGGAGGCGGCCGCGGAGCGGCCCGTCACGGACTACTACCTCCACAACGTCGCGGGCGACCGGGTCGAGACCTTCGACATCACCGACCTCCACGAGCACGACACCGAGTGGTCCGACGCCGTGCTCCGCCGGAAGATGGACGCCTGGCTCTCCGAGCGGGTCCACGAGCTGACGCGGGAGACCGGCGGCGGCCTGCTCACCGACGTCCGGGTGAACGGCCTGCTCCGGGAGGAGGGCGAGATAATCGGCGTCACCTGCGACGAGCTCGACCCCATCGAGGCCGACTTCGTCGTCGCCGCCGACGGGGTGAACAGCGAACTCGCCCGCGACGCCGGCCTGATGGACTGGGAGGAGCCCGAGGAGTGGTTCCAGGGCGTGAAGGCCGTCGTCGACCTGCCCGAGGGCGCGATCGAGGAGCGCTTCGACGTCGACGAGGGCGAGGGCGTCGCCCACCTGTTCTCGGGCGACCTCTTCGAGGGCGTCCGCGGCGGCGGGTTCCTCTACACCAACGAGGACACCCTCTCGATCGGGACGGTGTTCCACCTCGACAGCCTCGTCGCCGAGGAGGCGGAGCCCCACGAGCTGCTCGACGCGCTGCTCACGCACCCGCTTCTGGCGCGCTGGCTGGACGACGGCTACGAGGAGCTGGAGTACGCCGCGAAGCTCGTCCCCGACTCGAAGAAGGTGGCCCACCCCTCGCCACACGAGGGGCGCCTCGTCCTCGTCGGCGACGCGGGCGGACAGATGCAGGCCCAGGGTCCGATCATCAAGGGGATGAACCACGCGGTCACCGCCGGCGGGCTCGCGGCCGAGGCGTTCGTCGAGGCGCGTTCCCGCGGTGACCTCGGCGCCGCGGGCGACCTCTACGAGCGGAAGCTCCGCGAGGAGGGCGTGATGGAGAAGCTCCGTCCCACGCGGTACCGCGCGGTACGAGCGCTCGCGGAGCACGATCCGGTCACGAACGCCGCGGACGCGGTGCTGAAATCGCCGGTCGGACGGTTCGGCGTGCGGGCGCTCGGGGACCGCCTCGAAACGCTGTACGGGTCGCCGCTCCTCTCGATGATGGTGCCCGACACCCGGACCCCGTACGTGACCCTGCCGACGGTCATCGCGGAGGAGCTCGGCGACCGCGTCGAGACCGAAAACGACGTGACGCCGCCGGACCTCGCGGATCGGATCGGCGACCTCACCTACGACGTCGACGTGGGCGACCCACACATCGAACTCGTCGACAACTCCTCCGCGGCCAGCGGCGACGCCGTGACCGCCTGCCCGGTCAGCGCACGGGGCTTCGGCGGCGGCTGCTACCGCGCGGAGACGGTCCGGGAGGACGGCGAGGAGCGGGAGGTCGTGAGCCTCGACACGCAGCCCTGCGTCGAGTGCGGCACCTGCGCCATCGTCGCCGAAACCGACTGGGAGCACCCCCGCGGCGGCAAGGGCGTGGAGTTCCGACAGGGGTAGTATGACGGCGTCGCCGTACGCGGACCGCATCGCCGACCTGGCCGAGCGGGCCGACGCGGAGCGGAGCGGCTTCGAGCCGCCCGTGTCGGTCCCCGATAAGGAACGCGCGCTGGGGTACCTCCGCGAGGGGTTCGGCCCCGCAGTCGCCGTCTATCTCGAAGCGCGCACCGGCGGCGATCACGTCCGGTTCACCGCGTCCGAACTGTCGCGGCTCGAACGGGCGGCGAACGACTGGCTGACGCTGTATCTGCGCTGTTACGGCTCCGACCGCGACCCGGACGTGACGATCAGGGAGGCGGCGGAGGTGTTCGTGGAGACACACAACGTCTCCGACACCGCACAACTGCTCACGGACGTGCCGCCACGACACTCCGACCGGTGACGGTTCCCCTCGGGGTCCGCTCCCGCCTTTCGGCCGTTTGTTCATAATTAAAGATAAATAGTTGTGTGGTATACGTTCGCAATATGAGCGAAATGCTGGAGCAGAAAGACCGACAGGACATCTACGAGTACGTGAAGAGGGCCGGTCCGGTCGCGTACGAACGGGCGCGGGAGGAACTGGGGTTCGACCAGGCGCAGTTCGGCCACCACGTCACGGTCCTCAAGCGGGACGGGTTGCTACGCGAGGAAGACGGCGAACTGATCTCCGTCTTCGAGGGGGGGCCGGAAGAAGAGTTCACAGAGGGCGAGGTGTCGTTCACCATCCGACCCGCACGGCGGTCTGACATCTCGGGTCTCGTCGGGGTGATACGCGACACCGTCGAGGGCGGACAGGACGTGGTCGCCGAGAATATCGCGGACATCCTCAACCGCGAACAGGTGCTCTACCGGAGCGACGAGGTGGAATCGCGGGTGTTCTTCGTCGCCACCGTCGACGGCGACGTGGTCGGCTGGGTCAACGTCACCCACCCGGAACTCGACAAGTTGAGCCACACCGCGGAACTGACCGTCGGCGTGCTCTCGGGATACCGCGGGAACGGCATCGGGAGCCGCTTGCTACAGTACGGCCTGGAGTGGGCCGCGGGGGAGGGATACGAGCGGATCTACAACAGCGTCCCCTCGACGAACGAGGAAGCGATCGAATTCCTGCAGAAACACGGCTGGGAGATCGAGGCGACCCGCGAGGACCACTACCGGATCGACGGCGAGTACGTCGACGAAGTGATGATGGACGTCACGCTGTAGCCGGTCACTCCGTCGGCGACCAGTCGCTCTCGGCGTCGTCGAGCGGCTCGGCCACGACGCCGTCCCGCTGGACGAGCGACCGCGCGTGCGCCGCGCAGACCGCCCTGTTCTCGGTCCACGGCACGTGGAGTCGAACCGCCGCAGACCGGTCGCAACCCTCCTCGGCACACTCGGCCATATCTTCGCCAAGGCCGACTACCGGGATGTAGCTTCCGGGAGGAGTGAATCGAGCGGGACCGACGCGACGAGGTCGGCGGCGCGCGCGTACGGGTCGCGCTCGCCCCCGCCCGCGGCCGCTCGCTCCTGGGGACGCGGCACGCCCGCGCGCTCGAAGACGGTGTCGACGAACGCCTCGCGCGCCGCGTCGTTCTCGAAGAGTCCGTGGAGGTACGTCCCGAGGACGTCGCCCGCGGCGGCCCCGAGCGTCAGCGGCTCCCGGTCTTCGGTCGAAAACGGCGTCTCGACGGATTCGGAAGGGGAGTCGGACGCACGCGTCTCGCCGGCGTGGATCTCGTAGCCCGCGACGGTCCCCGACGCGCCCGCGAGCGGCCCGCAGCCGTCGAGACACCACTCGGCGGGCGCGACGCGCTTCGCCTCGGAGAACGCGGTCTCCACCGGAAGGAGCCCCAGTCCCTCCACGGTCGCGTCCGCGCCGACGCCCTCGAGGTCGGCGTCGACGAGGCGCTCGCCGAGGAGCTGGTAGCCGCCGCAGAGGCCGACGACCGGGCCGTCGAACGCCCGCAGGCGCTCGCGGAGGCCGGCCTCGCGGGCCGCCCGGAGGTCGTCGGCGGCGTTCTTCGTGCCCGTGAGGACGACCGCGTCGGCATCGGAGAGCGAGGCGTCGAGCGGGACGAACGCGACCCGGACGCCCGGCGTGTCGGCGAGGGGGTCGACGTCGGCCGTGTTCGACGCCCGCGGGAGCCGCGGGACGGCGACGGTGACGGATCGGGAGTCGGGGACGCCGTCGTCGGCGCCGCGGAGTCGGCGTTCGTCGGGAGCGGGGAGCGAGACGCTGTCCTCCTCGGGGAGCCCGGGGTCGTCGTACGGCAACACCGCGAGGACGGGCACGCCCGTGCGCTCCTCGACCGCCTCGATCCCGGGCTCGAGGAGCGAGCGATCCCCTCTGAATTTGGTGATGACCACGCCCGCGACCCGCCCGCGGACGTCGTCGGGGAGGAGGTCGAGCGTGCCGACGATCGAGGCGAAGACGCCGCCGCGTTCGATGTCCGCGACGAGCAGGACCCTCGCGTCGGCGAACCGCGCGGTCTCGACGTTCGCGAGGTCCCGATCGTGGAAGTTGATTTCGGCGATGGAGCCCGCGCCCTCGGCGACGACGACGTCGTGGGCGGCCGCGAGGCGCGCGTGGGCCGCCTCGGCGGCCGCTCTCGCCTCGTCCCAGTGTTCCTCGTAGTAGTCGGCGGCGGCGTAGTGGCCGACCGCGACGCCGTCGACGACGAACTGGGACTCGCCCTCCCCGCGGGGCTTCAGGAGGACGGGGTTGTGGTCGGTCGTCGGCCGGACGCCCGCCGCCCGCGCCTGGACGAACTGCGAGACGCCGATCTCGCCGAAGGCCGGGTCGGGATCGCTGTCGCGGGCCGACGCGTCCGCCCGCGCCCGCGACGCCCCGCCGTCGCTCCCGCGGACCGCCTCCGGCCGGAGGACCGCCCGCGCCTCGTTGCTCATGTTCTGCGCCTTGAACGGCGCGACGTCGAGTCCCGAATCGGCGAGGCGGCGGCAGAGCCCCGCGGCGACGGTGCTCTTGCCGACGTGGCTCGCCGTGCCCGCGACGAGGATCGTCTCGACCATCGCGATCAGTACTCGGTGCCCTTCCGGGCGCGGATCCCCTGATCGAAGGGGTGCTTTACGTTCCGCACTTCGCTCACGAGATCGGCGGCGTCGAGGAGGTACGCCGGCTCGGTGTGGCTCCCGGTCAGGACCAGCTCCAGGTTCTCGGGCTTCGCGTCGACGAGGTCAAGCACGTCCGACTCGTCGAGGAGCCCCTGGTCGACCGCGTAGAGCACCTCGTCGAGGACGAGCAGGTGGACGCCGTCCTCGGGCGCGCCGTCGAGGTCGAGCGGTTCGGTCAGGTCGGCGTCGGCCGCGCTCGCCAGGATCTCTTTGGTACGGGCGAGCGCACCGCGGGCCTTCGCCCGGTGTTCGTCGTCGTCGGAGCCGTCGAGCAGGCCGTGCCAGCCGTAGTGGCCGGTGTTCTCGTAGGAGATGCCCGGGACCGCCGCGATGGCGTTGTACTCGCCGCGGACGCCCTCGACGGAGTCCGCGCCGCCCTTCAGGAACTGGAGGACGTGGACGCGGTAGCCGTGGCCGGCCGCGCGGAAGGCCATCCCGAGCGCGGCCGTGGTCTTGCCCTTGCCGCCGCCCCACCAGGCCTGCACCAGGCCGAACTCCGCGGGCGCGGCCGGCTCGATCGCGTCGGCGGTCGGACGGACGCCGCCGCCGGGCGTCTCGCGGCGGGTCGCGTCCGGCGTCGTCGTTTCGGGGGGCGTCTCGGACGTCTCCGGATCGGACGCCGCCGGGTCGGTGTCTGTCATACGAGTGAGGAAGGAGAGCGCGGACAAGAAAGCGACGCGTCCGGGTCAGAGGAGAGAAGGGGGAATGTATACTGATTACTTTCACTTAGGATATCATAGAATTCTTGCCGCGATTTTTATTTCGCGCTCCAGTGACTGAATCCTCCGTTAGAATGGGTGTGATTACTGAATAATTGGACTATCGCTGTGTAACTGAGTTCATTAATCGTGGTACTCTGTCGGTTACCACCCGTCGAGATGAATCTCGCGATCTAAGTCGGGGAACGACTGTGGAGGCCTATGGACGACTGTCGTGGGAATGTCGAGCGTTCGAATGATTTTGTCAGAGGTGCTGCCGAGGATGGCTTTTTCGACATTCGTGAGCCCTCGCGATCCCATCACGATAAAGTCGATGTCGTTTTCCTCGACGTAGTTTTCGAGCTCGTTGTGTACCGTGCCTTCCTCAACGGTAGTCACACAGTCGACGCCCATCGACTCGGCTGCGTTGGCCACTTCGCCAACGATCTCTTCGCCACGTTCGTGATATTGCTCACTTAGTTCCTCCTGCTCAGCGAGTATCGGTTCGATCCGGCCTTCGAACTCCTCAACGACGTACACCGCATGGGCCGTCGCAGCGAGTTCACTGGCCAAGGACAGTCCGGTCTTGACCGCGTTGGTCGCTTGTGCGCTCCCGTCCGTGGGAATGAGAATATTGTCGTACATTCCACTAACCCTTTCGCATACCTTGTAATTAAAACGAATGTTCCAAAAGGATTCTCTCCATCGGGTTCACCGTGGGTTGTTACGGACGTATCTTGCACGCTGTTCGTAACAGCCACTGAATAGTTCGACTCACCGCGTGGTAATTCGTTCCTATGTGTTGAGCGGTTCCTGATTGTGTTTGGACCCTTCTACGACACCTTCCTCACGTTTTACCGCCGGGCGCCACTCCCGGTGTCTGTGCTCGGTGGAAAAGTGAGAGTAGTCGTTATCAGTCGTCGGCGACGGCCGCGTCGCCGCGGAGTTCGGCGGACAGATCCGCGGGCAGCCGGTCGCGGTTGTGCGGCGCCGAGAAGTCGATGTCGGGGCCGGTCGGGACCAGGCGCTTGGGGTTCAGCTCGCCGTGGCTCTTGTAGTAGTGGCGGGTGATGTGGTCGACGTTCACCGTCTCGGCGATGTCGCCGAGCTGGTAGACCTCCTTCGTGTAGTTCCAGAGGTTCGGGTACTCGTGGATCGCGCGGCGGTTGCACTTGAAGTGGGTGTGGTAGACGTGGTCGAAGCGGACGAGCGTCGCGAACATCGCGACGTCGGCCTCGGTGAAGACCTCGCCCGCGAGGAAGCGCTGGTCCTCGAGGACGTCCTCCCAGTGGTCCAGGGCGTCGAAGAGGTCCTCGACGGCCCGCTCGTAGGCGTCCTGGGTGTCCGCGAAGCCCGCGCGGTAGACGCCGTTGTTGATCGACTCGTAGACGTCGTCGATGATGTCGTCGATCTCGTCTTTCCGACCGTCGGGCAGGAGATCCACGTCGTTCCGGTCGCCGAACGCCGTGCTGAGCATCCGCATAATCTCGCGGGACTCGTTGTTGACGATCGTCTCCTCCTCCTTGTCCCACAGCACGGGGACGGTCACGCGCCCCGTGAACTCGGGGTCGGCGCGGGTGTAGATGTCCCGGAGGTACTCGGCGCCGTAGAGCGGGTCGGGGTACGCCTCGGAGAACTCCCAGCCGTCGTCGTACCGTTCGGGTTCGACGAGCGAGAGGGAGATGTCGTCTTCGAGGCCGAGCAGCCGGCGGGTCATCGCCACGCGGTGGGCCCACGGGCACGCCCTGGAGATGTAGACGTGGTAGCGCCCGGACTCGGCCGGGAACGCCGCATCTGGGTCGTCCTGGATCCAGTCGCGGAAGGACGTCTCCTGCCGGTCGAATTCCCCGTCTTCGTTCGTGGCCTCGTAGGCGTCGGTGCGCCACTCGCCGTCGACGAGCATATTCATCGTACGCGACGTTGGCGCCCCGGCGGCCTAAGTCGTTCGCCACCGGTCGCGGGCCGTGCACGACCGCTCGCGGCGTTGCGCCCGCGGGATCGGGCGGCGACTCACTGATCGAGGAGCTCCTTCACCGCGGTGACGACCGCGTCGGCGTCGGGGCCGAGGACGTAGGTGATCGGCTCGATGCCGTACCCGCCGGTCTGGTAGCAGACGAAGGTCTCCGAGAGGTCCTCGCGGCCGGCGAGTACCTCGCGGATGGGATCCGTCGGCGCGTCGGCGTCGAACTCGACGGCGTCGTAGCCCGCCGTTTCGAGGTCGTCGACGATGTCGGGATCGTAGCGGATGTTGACGGCGGCGTGGACGTCGCGGCCGGCCTCGCGGGCCGACAGGAGAACGGAGGCGACGTGTTCCGAGACGCCGAACTCCGGGTCGCCGGGGACCGTTGCGCGGCCCTTCACGTCGAAGATCCGGCCGGGGACGCCCGCGACGTCGTCGACGGTCGTCGCGTCCGGGAGGCACTCCACGAGGTTCGAGCCGACGTTCGGGATCAGCGTCGCGAAGCCGCTGGCGTTGGTGAGCCGGCGGAGCGCCCGCCGGACCGACGAGCGGACCTGCTCGCTGGTCCGGAGGCCGCTCTCGGGATCGTGGATCCGCTCGTAGCCCTCGTAGTCGGCGAGTTCCGGCATCGACTCTTCGTGGAGCCGCGCGAGGAGGTCGCCGGCCTCCAGCCGCCGGATCAGGACCTCCGCCTCGACGAGCGCCTGCACGCGGCTCATATCGCCGGTCGCGAGGCCGTCGGCGACGCGCTCGACCAGATCCTGCACGCGCTCGTCGTCGAGGACTTCCTCGCGCCGGCTCACGTCGCCGTGGGCGTACTTCGAGACGGCGCTCTGGCTGATGCCGAGCGCCTCGGCGACCTCGTGCTGGGTGAGGCCGCGCTCGCGGAGCGCCTCGGCGAGCATCGAACGGACGGTGGGGAGGAACTCGTCGACGACGACCTCCTCGATGAATCTCATCGTCGGTCGGCGTCGGGGTCGACGGGCGCGTCGCGACCCTCGGCCGGATCGTCGCCCTCCCGCCCGGCCGCGAACTCGGGGTCGGCGCCGATCCGCGAGGCCTGCGGGCCCGACTGACCCTGATACTTCGAGCCGCGCTCGACGCCGTAGGGGCGCGCCGCGGGCTGTTTCAGTTCGGTGAAGATGAGCTGCGAGACCCGCATCCCGGGGGTGAGCGCGACCGGCGCCGTGCCGAGGTTCGAGAGCTCGAGCGTGATCTGGCCCTCGTAGCCCGGGTCGACGATGCCGGCGGTGGCGTGGATCACGACCGCCAGCCGACCGAGCGACGAGCGGCCCTCCACGCTCGCGAGCAGGTCCGGCGGGATCTCGACGCGCTCCTTGGTCGTGCCGAGGACGAAGTCGCCGGGGTGGAGGATGAACTCCTCGCCCTCGGGGACGCGGGTCTCGGTCACGTACTCGGAGACCTCCGACTCCCGGTTGGGGTGGATACAGGAGATGTTCGTGCGCTGGAACTCCAGGAACTCCTCGCCGAGCCGCAGATCGAGGCTGGCCGGCTGGACCTGCATATCGAGGTCGTCGATGGGTTCGACGACGAGATCGCCGGCCTCCAGGCGCGCGAGGATGTCGTCGTCCGAGAGGATCATCACCCGAGACACCGTGAGCGAGGAACCTAAAGCCATCCGTTGGGCGCGCGGCGCGGACCGACAGTGTATAGCCGCGCGGCCGACACGGTCGCGTATGAAGCAGGCCATCGTCGCCCGGACCGACCTGGGGATGGGCCGCGGGAAGCTGGCCGCACAGGTCGCCCACGCGTCGCTGTCGGCGTACGAGGACACCGACGACCGAACGCGGAAGCGGTGGAAGGGCGAAGGACAGAAGAAGGTCGTCCTGAAAGCCGACGGCGAGGACGCGCTGTTCCGCCTCGCCGACGAGGCCGAGCGGCTGGGGCTGCCGAACGCCGTGGTCCGCGACGCCGGCCACACCCAGCTCGATCCCGGCACGGTGACGTGTCTGGCCGTCGGCCCGGGCCCCGACGACGAGGTCGACCGCGTGACGGGCGACCTGTCGCTGTACTGAGTACGATGTCGAGAGAAAACGGCCAAACCACTTACCAACTCTCCCGACGGAGAACGGTGTAATGAACGAGTCCCAGGGATCGGACGCGCCGGCGACGTTCTCGCAGGTCGCGTCCGACCTCGGAGACGCCGTGCTGCTGTACGACGCCGACAGCGGCGCGCTCATCGATGCGACCGGCGGCGTCGAGGCCGTGTTCGGCCACACCCGCGAGCGGTTCTGCGAACTCGACCCCGCGGCGTACGCCGACGACCCCGAGCGCGAGGCGTCGTCGCGGGCGGCGGCCGCGCGGGAGGCCGCAGACGGCGGCAGCGGGACCTACCGGTGGCGGGCGCGACGGGCCGACGGGACGGCGTTCGACGCGGAGTCGACCGTCTCGGAGAGCGCCGTCGACGGCCGCGCGTGTCTGGTCGCGGTCGTCCGGGACGTGACCGCCCGCGTCGAGCGCAGGCACCAACTGGAGCGCTTCGCGGAGACGCTGGTCCACGACCTCCGGAACCCCCTGAACGCGGCCGAGGCCCAGGTGAGCATCCTCCGCGACGAGGCCGACGGGGGCCGGGAGTTCCTGGATCGATTGGATCGGGTCCACGGACGGATGAGCGACATCGTCGGCGACGTCCACGCGCTCGTCAGCGACGGTCGCCGCGTCGACGACCCCGAGCGCGTCGACCTCGAGGCGGTCGTACGGGACGCCTGGGACGCGGTCAGCGACTGCCAGAAGGACCGAGACGAGACGACTGGCGGCGACCACCCGCGCTGTGAGTTCCGCGTCCAGGGTCCGCTCGGCACGGTCGTCGGCGACGAGCGACGGCTGGGTCGGCTCTTCGAGAACCTCTTCGAGAACGCGCTCCGGCACGCCGGCGACGGCGGCGTCACCGTCCGCGTCGTGCCGGTCGACGGCGGCATCGCGGTCGTCGACGACGGCCCTGGCATCCCGGCCGAGGACAGGCGGCGGATCTTCGAGTACGGGTACACCACCGCCGACGACGGCACCGGTTTCGGCCTGAACATCGTCGCCGCCGCGGCCGACGCTCACGGCTGGGACATCTCGGTTCGCGAATCGGCGTCGGGCGGCGCCCGCTTCGAGATCACCGGAATGGATCCGGTCGTCGCGGCCGACGACCGACCGGAGTCGTAGCCCGGGCTCGAACCGGAGCGACCTTGACGGTCGAAGCGGTAGCCGGGGGTAACCGAATGCGCGAGGCACACCCGCTCGAACGGCGCGTCGGCATCGAGTACTACGCCAGCGACGCCGACGGGACGGGCGGTCGACTCCGCGCGACGCCCGAGGACTTCCGGGTCCGGGAGCTTGAGGCGGTCGGTCCGGAGCCGCTCTCGGCCGATCGGGGCGACTACCCGCACCTGCTCGTCCGCGCGACGCTGCGGGCGTGGGACACGAACGACTTCGCGCGCCGGCTCTCGAACGCGCTCGGGATCAGCCGCGAGCGGGTGTCGTGGGCGGGGACGAAGGACAAGCACGCGGTCACGACGCAGCTGTTCTCCCTCGCGGGGGTCGACCCCGACGACCTGCCCGCCATCCAGGGGGCCGACATCGACGTGCTCGGCCGCGTCGGGCGCGCGCTCCACTTCGGCGACCTCGCGGGGAACGCCTTCGAGATCCGCGTGCGCGACGCCGACGTCGGCCCGGTGGATTCGATCACCGCCGAACTGCACGAACCGTTCGCGGCAGGCGACGGCGAAGCGTCCGACGCCGACCCCGTCGACGTCGCGGTCCCGAACTACTTCGGCCAGCAGCGGTTCGGGAGCCGCCGCCCGGTCACCCACGAGGTCGGGCTCCGCGTCGCCCGCGGCGAGTGGCGCGAGGCGGTCCTGACCTACGTCGGCAACCCCTACGAGGCCGAGCCCGAGGCGACGCAGGAGGCCCGAGCGTTCGTCGACGAGCAGGCCGAGACCGCCGATCCGGACTGGGCCGAGGCCATCGAGCGGATGCCCGGCGCGCTCCGCTTCGAGCGGTCGATGCTCCACCGCCTGCGCGAGGACGGCGCCGACTCGCCGGCGGACTGGCGGCACGCCCTCGAGGCGGTCCCGACGAACCTCCAGCGCCTGTTCGTCAACGCCGCGCAGTCGTACGCGTTCAACCGCATCGTCAGCGAGCGCCTCGCGCGGGGGCTCCCCCTGGCGCGCCCCGTCGCGGGCGACGTGGTGTGCTTCACCGACACCGACGCGCCGGAGGACCTCTACCGGCCCGACCCCGACCGGACGCAAGCCGCCACCGAGCGCCGCGTGGACGTGATGACCCGCCACTGCGAGCGGGGCCGGGCGTTCGTGACCGCGCCGCTGGTCGGCACCGAGACCGAGCTGGCCGACGGCGAGCCCGGCGAGATCGAGCGCGCGGTGCTGGGCGACCTCGGACTCGAACCCGGCGACTTCGACCTGCCGGGGGAGTTCCACTCGACCGGGACGCGCCGGGCCGTGTCCGTGCGCACGGGCGTCGAGGTCGCGGTCGGCGGAGAGGGCGGGGGGCCCGACGACGCCGACGCCTACGACCTCTCCTTTTCGCTCCCGTCGGGGTCGTACGCGACCGTCCTGCTCCGGGAGTACCTGAAGGGCAGTCCGCAGGATCTCTGATAATGACTATAGTAGCGTTTGCAACTGATTGCTCATCTGATCGCACGCCGTCGTGCGATCGAGTGAGTGAAGACTTGCAAACGCTACTATAGTCTCACTGTTTACCGGTGATCGCTACCCTACGTTCACGGCGATCACCGGTAAGAGACGAGACTAGTCATTATGAGATCGGCGCTGCCTCGCGTCCGATCCGGGCGCGGAACCCTCGATAGCGATAGCCGTCCTTTTATTTTCGCGCCGACTCCGTCCGCTATGGACTGCCGGCGGTGCGGGACCCCGCTCGAACGCCCGGGCGACTACTGCCTGGTCTGCGACACCGCCAACTGCGACGCCGTCGTCGCCGTCTTCGAGCGCGACCGTGCGGAGCTGACGATGCTCGACGGCGAGGCGGTCGTCGGCCGGACCGCGGTGACGACGCTCCCCGAGGACGACCCCGAGGCGGAGGTCGTCGAACTCCGGAACTTCGCGGGCCAGGTCGCCGACGAAATTAGACGAAAGCGCCCCGAGACCGTCTTCGCCGCGGGGAACCGCGACGTGCTGCGGGAGGCCCGCGCGCAGTTGCACCACGAATTCTTCCGGGTCGCCGGCGACGACCCCGTCGAGCGGGTGCTCGAACGTCGGGGGGACCGCTCGCTGGAGGTCGTCGACACGCCGCCGCGGGAGAAGCTCGGCGGGTCGCACTCGACGCTGATCGGCGGCCGCGACGGCCGGCGGGCGATCGGCGTCGTCGCCGACCACCCCCACGTGAAGAAGATCGTCCCCGGCCCGATCGACGCCGGCGGGACCGGCTCCCGGACGGGTCTGCGGGCGAAGGTGACCCGCGCCGACGACAACGGGAACGTCCGGCTCCTCCTGAGAGACGGGTCGAGCGTCCAGGAGAACCGGATCGTCACGACCGCGATGGACAGGGAGACCGGCGAGTTCGTCCGCGACGACCTCAACGAGGCGCTCGACGAGGCCGGACTGCAAGAGTAGAGTAGGGGCAGGAGTAGCGGTCGGTCGCGACTCAGTCGAGCGTGCCCGACCGGATCGCGTCCTCGGCCGCCGCGAGCGCGCGCTCGGCGTCGAACTCCCGGACGATCCGCTCCAGGTCCGCGTCGGAGGCGGCCTCGAGTTCGCGGGCGTGTTCAGTAATGTTCGGGACCGCCCGGAGGATGTTGTCGATTATCGGGACGGCGGCCGTCTGAGCCGACCGCGAGAGGGGGTTCAGGTCGACGACGATCTCGGTCTTGCCCATCGCCGAGAGGGCCTCCGCGCGGTCGCCGTCCTCCAGGGGGACGAGCACGACGTCCGCGCTCCCGATGCCGTCGGCGTCGACCGTCGCGCGCTCGTGGTCGAGGCCGGGGATCCGTGCGTCCGCGGACCGGCCCTTGATCGCGACGCCCGCGTCGTCGGCGCCGTGCTCGCGGAGGTGCTCGGCGATCGCGTGCATCCGCTCGTCGGTGCGGTTGAAGAGGTTCACCTCGAGGTCGGCGCCGACGGCGGCCGCGAGGTCGATCATCTCGCCGGGCACCAGGGCCGCGACGTTTCCGTTCACCGAGAGGACCGGGCGCTCGGCGAGGAGCAGGAGCGCCGCCGCGGTCCGCGCGGCCTCGTCGGCCGAGGCGATGGTCCGCTCGCCCAGCAGGTAGTCGAAGGCCTCGCCGCGGCCCTCCGCGATGAGCCCCTGTTTGCTCGTGATGCCCTTCTCGACGCCGGCCTCGATCCGGTGCCGCGTGAGCAGCGACTGGTACCGGGGATGGCTCTCGGGCACGTCGATCTCGCTCATACGCCCGGAATCGGGCGGTGAGGGGAAAAGCGGGCCGGTTCGGCGAGGGATCGCTCGTCGCTCAGTCCGACGGCGAGCGCAGCGTCGCCCCGGCGGCGTGGACCGAACAGACCCCGGGGTCGTAGCCCGCCGCCGAGAGGTCGTCGCCGAACGCGAAGACGGTGTCGCCGAGCATCGCCATCGCGGCGTCGCCGCCGGCCGCGCGGACGTCCGCGACGGCCTCGGCGACCCGGTCTGTGAGGAGGTCCGCCTCGCGGGCGAAGCGTCGGGAGAGCGCGACGAACCGCTCTGTCGTCGGCTCCTCGCGGAGGTCCGTGAGCGCGCGCTCGCCCGCGGCGGTGAGCCGGCGGGTGTCGCCTGAGAGGACCGCCTCGGTCGACACCGAGCCGAAGGTGACGTACTCGACGCGCGGGCTGGCGGGGACGCCGTCGAGGCGGCCGTGCTCCGGGTCGCCGGGGTCGAGGCGGATCGGGAGCCCGCCGCGGGCCTGCGCGACCACGTCGCCGAGGCCGGTGCCGGCTTCGACCTCCGCGCGGTGGGCGAGCCCGACGAGGGCGTTCTCGGTCCGGCGGGCGTCGCAGACCGCGTTGGCCGCGTAGGCCGTTCCGAGCGCCAGCGCGCCGGAGACGCCGAAGCCCGCCCCGAGCGGGAGCGGCGTCTCGGCGGCCACGACGACGTCGGTCGCGTCCAGCGCGCGGAGGACGGCGTCGACGGCGTCGATCTCGACGGGGTCGCCGTCGAGCGTGACCGTGGGCTCGGACTCGTCGCGGGCGTCGTCCTCGTCGCCCCGTCGGACGCAGACATCGACGCCGTGCGACAGCGTGATCCCGGCGCCGCGGGAGCCCGCCGCCGCCGGGTCCTCGGCGGGGTGGGCGCTGAAGAAGCCGGTGACGTGGCCGGGCACGAACGCCGTCGCCTCGTCTGTCATCGCGTGTCGGTTGCGCGGGCCGCGTTAAATCGGGCGCGGTTCGAAAATGCGAGAGACGGGATCGGTCCGGGTTCGGCCCGGACTCAGCCGCTGGCGATCGCGCGGGAACTCACGCGCAAAGCGGCGATTCGCTCGCTGCTCCCGCCTTCGTCGTCGCGTCGTCGCCTACGGGGACAGACGCTGTCGGTCGGGGGGTAACACCGTTGGACTCGCTCCGCTCGTCCAACGAGCCCCCGCGGGACTGGACGGCTTCGCCCTACGGACTCAACCGTTGCCTGTCCCGCGGGAACAACACGGCCTCCCGGATGTTGTCGAGGCCGAGCATCGTCATCACGAGGCGCTCGCCGCCGAGCCCCCAGCCGGCGTGCGGCGGCATCCCGTACTTGAACATCTTCGTGTAGTACTCGAACTGGTCGGGGTCGAGCCCCTGCT
>JBDGUM010000011.1:0-20800 GCA_042215855.1 Halobellus sp.
GCGGTCGTCGGCGCCGACAGCATCGTGTACTGGTGGATGCGGTTCATCGCGTCGATCACCGCCGCCGGACCGAGCGCGTAGCCCAGCCGCATCCCCGTCATCGCGTACGCCTTCGAGAAGCCGTTGAAGACGACCGTCCGCTCGCGCATCCCCGGCAGGGTCGCGATCGAGACGTGCTCGTCCTCGTACCGGAGCGCGGCGTAGATCTCGTCCGAGAGGACGAAGATGTCGTGCTCGCGGGCGAACTCCGCGACTTCCCGGAGTTCGCTCCGGGTCATCACCGCGCCCGTGGGGTTGTTCGGGTAACAGAGGACGAGTACCGAGGCGTCGGCCGCGCCGGCGCGCTCGAGGTCCTCGTAGGTGAGCGTGAAGTCGTTCGCCGCGCGGGTCGGCACCGACACGACCTCGCCGCCCGCGAAGGTCACGGTCGGGCCGTAGGAGATGTACGACGGCTGCGGCACCGCGACCGTCTCGCCGGGGTCGACGAGCGCCCGCATCGCGAGGTCGACCGCCTCGCTCGCGCCCGCGGTGACGAGGATCTCCTCGTCGGGGTCGTAGTCGAGGTCGTACCGCGTGACGTGCCTGGCGATCCGCTCGCGGAGGTCCCGGCGACCGCGGTTGGCCGTGTAGGAGGTCCGCCCCCGCTCCAGGGAGTCGATGGCGGCGGTCCGGGCGGCCCACGGCGCCGAGAAGTCGGGCTCGCCGACGCCGAGCGAGACGATGTCGTCCATCTCCTCGGCCAGCTCGAAGAATCGTCTGATTCCGGACGGCGGGGTCTCCCGCGCCCGCTCCGAGAGCGGGCTCGACGCCTGCTCGCTCATGGCGAGACGGCGAGCCGGTCGTCGTCGTCGCCGTCGCCGAAGTAGACCCCGCGCTCCTTGTAGGTCGTCATCACGAAGTGCGTGACCGTCTGGGTGACCTCGGGGATCGGCGCGATCTGTTCGGAGACGAAGTTCGAGACGTCGTGCATCGAGTCGCCCTCGACGTCGACGGCGAAGTCGTAGCTGCCGGAGATGAGCCGGAGCGAGGCGACCTCGGGGAAGCGCGCGATGCGCTGGGCGATGTCCTCGTAGCCGGTCTCGCGGTCGAGCTCGACGTTCAGCTCGACCTCCGCGCGGACGTGTTCCTCGTCCACGCGGTCCCAGTCGACGACCGCCTGGTAGCCGCGGATCGCCCCCTCGGCCTCCAGTTCGTCGACCAGCTCCTCGACCGTTGCTGCGTCCACGCCGAGTTGTCGCGCGATGTCCTCGGTGCTCTGTCGAGCGTCGCTCAGCAACAGGTCGAGCAGTTCCCGCTTCGCTTCCATACCCCAGGCGAAGAGTCCCCCGTTGAAAGGGTTTGCTCTCTGTTTTGGCTCCCGGTCGGACCCGTCGGACGCGGTGGGAAAGGTCCAATACCCCGGGGGACCGCCTCCATCACGATGGCCCTCTCGGACGTCTTTCTCTCCCCGCTCGGACTCGCGGCCCTCCTCGCTGCGGTCCCCGTGATCGTCCTGTACCTCGTCCGGCCCGACCCCCGTCGAGTGACGCTCCCGACGCTCCGCTTCCTCTCGGACTCGTCGGGTACGTCGTCGTCGACGCCGCTGCTGGAACGGCTGAAGCGGAACGCGCTCCTCTTGCTCCAGCTGCTCGCGATCGCCCTCTTCGCGCTCGCGCTCGCGACGCCGTACGTCGCCGTTCCCCAGTCGGAGACCGTCGAGGAGACGGTGCTCGTCCTCGACGCCAGCGCGAGTATGCAGGTGGGGTCGGGCGGCGAAACGCGCTTCTCCCGCGCGGTCGCGGCAGCGCGCGGCGCCGTCACCTCGCGGACCTCGATCGTCCTCGCCGACGGGAGCGCGACGGTCGCGTTGCGGGCCGGGACGGCGGCCGACGCCGCGGAGACGCTCGCGTCGGTCTCGGCGACCGACGCCCCCGGCGACCTCCGCACGGCGATCTCGCGGGCGACGAGCCTCGCGGGAGAAGGCGCCCGCGTCGTCGTCCTCAGCGACTTCGCGGGCCCCAGCGACGAGTGGCGGACGGCGGTACAGGCCGCCCGCGCCCGCGGCCTCTCGGTCGACCTCCGTCAGTTCGCCCGCGGCGGCGCCGGCAACGTCGGGATCGTCGACCGGGAGTTCTCCGGCGAGGAGGTGACCGTCACCGTGCAGAACTTCGGCACCTCGGCGACGACCCGGGAGGTCTCGCTCGGCGGCGAGACGCGGACGCTCTCGCTCGCCGCCGGCGACGTCCGGAGCGTCACCCTCCCCGTCCCCGCCGACGGCGGCGAGGTCCGGCTCTCGCCCGGCGACGCGTTCCCGACCGACGACGTCGCGTACGTCGCCGCGCCCGCCGACTCGACGGTGGACGTCCTGCTCGTGACGAGCGACGAGAACCGCTACCTCTCGACGGCGCTGTCGGTGATCGACCCCGTGGAACTGACGATAGTAAATCCGCCGGACGGGGTCCCGAGCCCGCCAGAGGACGCCTACGACGTGGTGCTCTACAGCAACGTCGACGGCGACGCGCTCCGGGACGCCCACCTCGCGGCCGGCCGGCGCGCGCTCTCGGCGGGCGGCGGCGTCGGGATCCAGGCCCAGTCGCTCGCGTCGATGCCGGTGAGCCGCTACGGGAACCTCCTGCTCCTCTCGCCGTCCGGGATGGGGTCGAATCCGACGCTCGCGGCGCCCGCGGGGGGCGAGCTCACCCGCGACCTCACCTTCCCGCCGCCGGAGCGGTACGTCCGCGGCGACCTGCGGTCCGGGCGGGCGGTCCTGTCGACGACGGGGGGGACGCCGATCGTCGCGGTCGGCGAGCGGAGCGGCGGCCGACTCCTCTACTACGGCTACCTGGAGTCGGCGTCGTCGTTCAAGTACGACTTCGAGTACCCGATCTTCTGGAAGCGAAGCGTCTACGCGCTCGCCGACCGGCGGTCGCTGGCGGAGCTGAACCGCGAGACCGGCGAGCGGATCCGGTTCGCGAACGAGACGACCGTCGAGACCCCCGACGGTGAAGTCACCGCGAGCGCCGTCGAGACGACCGAGGCGGGGTTCTACGTCGCCGACGGCGTCCGGTACAGCGCGTCGCTCCTCAGCGCCGCCGAGTCGGACGTCGCCGCCGCACCGATCGAGGAGACCGACGGCGGCGGGCCCACGAGTCGAACCGAAGAGCGGACCGCGCCGGACCCGCTGACCGAGTTCGTCGCGCTCGGCATCCTCGCCGTGGCGCTCGGCGAGGTGGCCTTCCTGCGCCGACGGGGTGACCTCTGATGGTCGGCGCTCTGCCGCCGGTCGCTCCGGTGCCGCTCGTCGGCGTCGAACTGACCGAGGGGCTCTCGGTCGGGCTCGCGCGACCGGTGTTCCTGCTGGCGCTCCCCCTCGGCGTCGCCGCGCTGTGGGCGCTGATCTTCCGGGAGGCGTCGGGCGCGGCCTCCGAGAGATCCAGGCGCTGGCTCTTCGCCGCGCGGGTCGCCGTCGTCGCGCTCGTGGTCCTCTCGGCGGCGGGGCCGTATGTCGTCCGGTCCGAGTCGGCCGCCGGCGACCCGAGCGTGACGCTCCTCGTCGACCAGTCAGACAGTATGGCGGTCACGCCGAACGTCGCCGACCGGCTCGCCGAGTCGATCGAGGCGGCCGGCGTCTCGGTCCGGCGGGTGCCCGTGGGCGCGAACGCCTCCTCGCCGATCGGGGACGCCGTCGCGGCCAACCTCCGCGAGAACGGCAGCCTCGTCCTGCTCAGCGACGGCCGCGTCACGAGCGGCCGGTCGCTCGCGAGCGCGACCGAACTGGCCCGCGAGGTCAACGCGACCGTCTCGGTGGTCTCGCCCGAGCCCCGGACCCGGGAGCGGTACGTGACCGTCGAGGGGCCCGAGAAGGCCAGCCTGGGCGTCGAGAACCGCTTCGCCGCTCGCGTCGACGGCGTCGGCCCCAACACCTCGGCGACGATCACCGTCAGCGTCGACGGCCGGGTGGTCGCGGAGCGGACGACGAACGACGTGCCGACCGTGGTCCGGTTCAACCACACCTTCGCCTCGACCGGGAGCCACACCATCACCGCCGAGATCGACGTGACGGACCGGTTCACCGCGAACGACGTCTACCGGAAGACCGTCCGCGTCGTCGAGCGGCCGGAGATCCTCTACGTCTCGCCCGGCGACTACCCCTTCCGCGACTACCTCGGCGAGCTCTACGACGTGACGACGGCCGAGCGCGTGCCCGAGAACCTCTCGTCGTACTACGCGGTGGTCGTCCAGGACGCGCCCGCGGACCGGATCGGCAACGTCGACCGCCTCCAGGCGTTCGTCATCGACGGCGGCGGCCTCTTGGTCGTCGGCGGCCCCAACTCCTTCGCGGCCGGCGGATACCGCGGATCCGCAATCGGGTCGATGCTTCCCGTCTCGGTCGGCGAGGGCCAGCGCCGCGCGACGAACATCGTCCTCGCGGTCGACGTCTCCGGGAGCGCCGAGGAGGGAATGCGGATCCAGAAGTCGGCGGCGCTGTCGGTCCTCGAACAGCTCGGCGACGAGAACGAGGTCGGCCTCGTCGGCTTCAACTACCAGGCGTATCGGGTGAGCGGGATCGAGCCGCTGTCGCGGAACCGCCAGGAACTCCGGGACAAGATCCGGCGGCTCCGCGCGGGCGGCGCGACCGACATCGCCGCCGGCCTGCGCGGCGCGGCCGAACTGCTCGGCGACCGCACGGGGACGATCATCCTCATCAGCGACGGCGGCGACGCCCCCCAGGAGGCGGCCGAGGTCGCCGCCCGCCTCTCCGAGCAGGGGATTCGCGTCATCGCCGTCGGCGCGGGCGAACGCGTCAACGAGCGGACCCTCCGCACCATCGCCGGCGCGGGCGGCGGCAGCTACTTCCGCGCCACTGAGGCGACCAAACTGGGCATCCTCTTCGGCGGCGCGGGCGCGCCCGGCGGCTCCGGCCTGGTCGTCCTCGACCGGAGCGCGTTCGTCACCTCCGGCGTCACGCTGACCGCGTCGCCGGCGTCGTTCAACGACGTCACGGTCCGCTCCGGCGCGGACTTCCTCGTCGCCGGGAGCAACGGCCAGCCGGCGCTCGCGACGTGGCGCTACGGTCTGGGGCGCGTGGCGACGCTCACCGCCTACGGATCGGACGGCACGCTCGACGGCCTGCTTCGGGAACCGGACTCGCTGCTCCTGACGCGGACGACGAACTACGTCGTCGGGGACCCCGAGCGGAAGGAGACCGGGATCACCGGCGTCCCCGACACGCGCGTCGGCGTGCCGACGACCGTGACCTACCGGGGGCCGGAGCGGCCGCAATTCGGCAACATCTCATTCCGACGGGTCGGCGAGGCGACCTACCAGGCGACGCTGACGCCCGAAGAGCCGGGCTACTTCCGGGTCGGTAACGCGACGTACGCCGCCAATTACCCCGAGGAGTACGCCGCGTTCGGGCCCGCGCCGGCCCTGGAGACGCTCGTCGAGGACACCGGGGGCCGGGAGTTCACCGCCGGCCAAGGCGCACAGATCGCGCGGTTCGCGGCCGAGCGCGCCCGCGGGGTTCGTCCGGTTAGAACCGACTGGACCTGGCTGCCGCTGCTCCTCGGACTGATCGGGTTCACCGCCGAAGTGAGCTACCGGCGGCTTCAAGTTCGTCGCCGGAATACGTCGGACGGAGGCCTCCCGTGACGTTCGTCGGCCGTCGCCTGAATCTGGTGCTCGTCGTCGTGTTGGCGGTCCTCGCGATCGGGACCGTCGGAGCGACGGTGCTGTACCAGTCCGGGGCGTCAGCGGTAGAGAGCCAGAACGAACAGCTCCGCGCGCAGAACGAGCGGCTCCGCGAGGACCTGCAGTCGGCGCGCGAGCGGATCGACGCGCTCGAATCGCGCGTCTCGGAACTCGAGCGACGAGTCGAGTCCCTGCGCAGCACCTTGCAGACCCAAAACGAGACGCTCGCGCAGGTGCGGGCGGAGCGGAACCGATATCGAAACGACCTGCAGTCGCTCTGCGAACAGCTGCGACAGGAGCGCGACAGCGTCCCCGAGGAGTGCGAGAATGTCGAGTGACGAGTCGGAGTTCGAAATCGGCTCGGCCGAAGGCGACGGGAGCGACGCCGACGCGTCGACCGCACGCATCCGCGCGGCCCTCGCGGAGGTCCGCGGCGAGGTGAAGAAGGCCGCCGCGCTCCACGCCGTCGTCGACGCCACGTTCGTCGCCGTCGCGGCGAACCTCCTGCTCTCGCTCGTCGCGCCGCCCCCCCTCGACGTCCAATTCGGGCTGCCGGGCGTCGCCTCCGCCGCGCTCCGGAGCGTGCCACTGCTCGGCGACGTCGCGCCGCGGGCGGTGCAGGCGACCTCGCTCGTCGCCGTCGCGCTCGGGGTCCTCACGTTCGTCGGCGAGTACTTCTACTATGTGCGCGAGCCGCTCGTCGAGCAGTTCGAGGACGGCAATCCCGAAGTGCAGGAGGCGCTGCGGACCGCCCGCGACGCCGTCGGTCGGGGGAGCGAGACCCCGATGGCGCGCCGGCTCTACGACGACGTGATCGCGCGGCTCGAATCCACCTCGACCGGCGAGCTGGTCGCGGCCCGCCGCGTCGCCGTGACGGTCCTGCTCGTCGCCGTCGTGAGCGTCGCGAGCGTACAGATCGCGCTCGTGAACCCGGACCTCGGCGGCCTTCTGGGTCCCGACGACGGAGCCGGAATCGAACAGCCCGACGACGACGAGCTCCAGGACGGCGACCGGATCCTCGGCGACCGCGAGGACGTCCAGGCCGGCGACGAACTGGAGAACATCACCGTCACGGGGAGCGGCGAGCCGATCGGCGACGGCGCGACCGCGCCGGGCGGCGGCGGGTACGGGAGCGGCGGCGGCAGCGGCGAGTTCGAGAGCCAGCAGGCCGGCTTCGCCGGCGCCGAGCGGATCGAAGACGCCGAGCTCGTCCGAGAGTACAACCTCCGGATCAGGGAGTTCGACGACGACGAGACCGAGACCTGAGGTATCTGAACTATCACGATGAACGGAAACGACGAGATCGACCGGATCCAGCGCAGACTCACGGCCCTCCGCCAGGAGGTCGCGAAGCGAATCGTCGGACAGAGAGGCGTCGTCGAGCAGTTGCTCGTCTGTCTGCTCTGCGACGGCAACGCCCTGATCGAGAGCAACCCCGGGCTGGGCAAGACGACGCTCGTGCGGACGATCGCGGAGGCGACGGACCTCTCCTTCTCGCGGATCCAGAACACGCCCGACCTGATGCCCGCCGACATCACCGGAACGGAGATCATCCGCGAGTCGGGCGGCGACCGGGAGTTCGTCTTCGAGCGCGGCCCGGTGTTCGCGAATCTGGTCCTCGCCGACGAGATCAACCGCGCGACGCCGAAGACCCAGGCGGCGCTGCTCGAGGCGATGCAGGAGAAGCAGGTGACGACCGCCGGCGAGACCCGCCAGCTCCCGCGGCCGTTCTTCGTCCTCGCCACGCAGAACCCGATCGACCAGGAGGGGACCTACCCCCTCCCCGAAGCCCAGACCGACCGCTTCCTCCTGAAGATCCTCGTCGACTACCCCAGCCGCGACGAGGAGCGGGAGATCGTCGACCGCTACACGACGGGCGCGGCCGACCCCGCCGTCGATCGCGTCCTCTCCCGCGACGGGCTCCAGCGGGCCCAGCAGTTGGTGCGGGGGATGCCGATCGCCGACGACGTCCGCGACGACGTGATCGACCTCGTGCGGGAGACGCGAACGGACGAGGACGTCGAGTTCGGCGCGAGCCCGCGGGCCAGTATGGGGCTCGTGCTCGCGGCGAAGGCCCGCGCCTTCCTCGAGGGGCGCTCGCACGTCTCCTGGGAGGACGTCGAGGCGATGGCGCACCCGGTGCTCCGCCACCGGATCATCGTCGACTTCCGGGCCGAGCGCGAGGGCGTCACGCCCGACGACGTCGTCTCGGCACTCCTGTGACGATGCCGATCGAGCCGTCCTTCCTCGACGAGCTCGCGCGGCTGGAGGCGTCGCTGCGGCGCGAGACCGGCTCCCGAAGGCGGGGGGAACAGGAGTCGCCGGACGTCGGCGAGGGACTCACCTTCAGCGACTACCGGCGGTACACGCCCGGCGACGACGTCCGCCTCGTCGACTGGCGGGTCTACGCCCGAACGGACGAGTACTTCATCAAGCAGTACGAGGCCGAGCGGAACCTCACGGTCCACGTCCTCCTGGACAGCTCCGCGTCGATGGACTTCGGCCAGGGAACCGAAAACAAGTTCGAGTTCGGCGCGCGCCTCGGGCTCGCGTTCGCGTACTTCGCCGCCGCGGGCCACGACTCGTTCCGGTTCTCGACGATCGGCACCGACGCGGAGCGGCTGGACCGGGGGCGTTCGACGCGCGGCGGACTCCTCTCGCTCCTGGATCGACTCAACGAGGTCGACCCCGACGGGCGGACCGACTTCGCCGACGCGCTGGCGACCTACGCGGAGACGATCCGCTCGCGCTCGCTCGTCGTCGTCGTCGCTGACTTCATCGACGACCCCGACGCGATCGAGGACGGGGTCGCCGCGCTCGGCCGCAGCGACGTCCTCCTCGTGCAGGTCGTCGCGCCCGGGGAGCGGGACCCCGACGTCGCCGGCGACGCCGTCTTCGAGGACCCCGAAACGGGGCGGACCCAGCGGGCGTACTTCGCGGGTTCGACCGCCGAGTCGTACCGCGACCGGCTCGACGCGCACGTCGACGACGTCGCCGCGCGGGCGCGCCGCCTGCGGGCGGACCACGTCGTCGTCGACACCGACGCCGACTTCTTCGAGTCGTTCGCACAGGTGTGGGCCCGGCAGGAGGAGCAGGCGCGCCGTCGAGAGCGACGCTGAGCGGGGCCGGGGAACGCGGTCTGTCGGGGGACTCGACGCCGACCGACGGCGGCGTTTCGGGGGGTATATTTCGCTCCGGGGACGAGGGGGACCCGTGACCGCAGGAGGGACCCGACGCGTCGTCGCGCTCGTGACCGGCTCGCACTTCGTCAACCACGCCTACATCGTGATGCTGGCGCCGCTCGTGGGGGTGCTCGCCGCGCGATTCGACGTCAGCATCGCGGCGATCGGGCTGGCGATCGGCGTGCAGAACGCCGTGATCCTCCTCCTGCAACTCCCGTTCGGCTACCTCTCGGACGCCTACAGCCGGACGCTCGTCCTCGCGATCTCGCTCCTCGCGGGCACCCTGGGCGCGGTGCTGACCGCGACGGCGACGTCGTACGCGTGGCTCATCGCCGCCCAGTTGGTCGTCGGGGTCGGCGTCGCCGGCCACCATCCGGCGCACTACCCGCTGCTGGCCTCGGCCACCGCAGACGCGAGCCGCGGGCGCGCCTACAGCGTCCACGCCTTCGGCGGCGCGATCGGGCTCGCCGCGCCCTTCGCGGTAGTGGCGGCGACGACGGCGCTGGGGCTCTCCTGGCGGGTCGCGATCGGCGTCATCGGCGTCGTGGGCGCGCTCTACTCCGCAGTCTGCCTCCTCGGCTTCCGCGGCGTCGACGACGAGATCACGCGCCCCGGGCTGGCCGAGCGCCCCGACGAGCGGCCGACGCTCCGGTCGGTTCCCGGACGGACCCGGTCGCTCTTCCGCACCCTCTTCGCCTCGGAGGGGATCCTCGGGCTCACGCTCCTGGCCTTCCTCACGTCGGTGGCGGCGTGGACGATCCGGACGTACACGCCGAGCCTCCTGGCCAACGGCTACGGGCTCGCGGACGGGACGGCGAGCGCGCTCACCGCCGCGATGCTGGCGGTCGGCGCCGGGCTGATCCTCGCCGGCGGGAGCCTCACCGACCGCGTCGGCGCCGGTCCCGTCGTGCTCGCGGGCTACGCGGCGCTCGTGATCGTCGCGGCGCTGTTGGCGACGCTCTCGCTCCCGCTCGCGGGGGTCGCGGTCGTGCTCCTCCTGAGCGGGAGCATCAGCTTCTCCCGGCCGGCCCGGTCGACCCTCGCCGACCGGCTGTCGGCGCGGGCCGACCTCGGGAAGAACTTCGCGCTCGTCACGATCGGCATCTCGCTCGGCGGCGTCGTCGCCCCGCCCGCCTTCGGCTACCTGATCGAGCGCGTCGGCCTCGGACCGTCGTTCGCGGCCGTCGCCGCCCTCGGGGCGCTCTCGCTCGCCCTGGGCTGGTGGATCGTCCGCGACGCGCGGGGGCCCTCGGCGTCGGCGGCGGTCGCCGGCGACGACTGATAGGGACTATCGCAACTATTCGTCGGTTCTCGCTACCCTCCAGCGAGAACTCTATCAGGACTTGCGATGATCACTGTGAGATGATCGGGGACGAGGGGCTGCCGGGACAGCGCCGGCGTCGCTTCCCGGAACGGACACGCCTTTCATCGCTGGCGCCGTACGTTCGAATATGGTTCTGATGGAGTCCGACTCCGAACTGGAGCGCGGCGACGAGGCGCCCGAATTCGAACTCCCGGGCGCCGACGGCGAGACGTACTCGCTGGACGACTTCGCCGAGTACGGCGCGCTGCTCGTCGTCTTCACGTGTAACCACTGCCCGTACGCGGAGGCGAAGGTCGACGAACTGAATCACCTGGCCGAGGCCTACGACGACCTCGCCGTCGTCGGCATCAACCCCAACGACGCCGAGGAGTACCCCGACGACTCCTTCGAGCGGATGCGCGAGCGCGTCGAGGCCGGCGAGGTCCGGTACACGGCGTACCTCCGCGACGAGTCCCAGGCGGTCGCGAAGGCCTACGGCGCGGTCTGCACGCCGGACCCGTTCCTCTTCGAGAACGAGGGCGACGCGTTCCGGCTGGCGTTCCACTCGCGGATCGACGACGCGATGAACCCCGACGCCGAACCCGAGCGCCACGAGATGCGCGAGGCCGTCGAGGCGCTGCTCGCGGGCGAGGAGATCCCGGTCGAGGCGACGCCGTCGCAGGGCTGTTCGATCAAGTGGCGCGACTAATGGCGTCGTCGCACGGGTCTATCGGCGTCGTGTGATAACGTTCCTCTCGTCTCTCACCGCCGAGCGCCGTCGACGGGGAGTGACAAGTGAGAGGAATCGCCGTGAGTCGTCCGAAAGAAGGAAAGTAGCCCACCCCAATGGCTACCTGTGTCCCGAGTAGCGGTTATCGCCGACGACGACAGCACGATCAGGTCGCTGCTCCAGCACAAGCTCTCGTCGAACGGATTCACGGTTCGGCTCTGCGAGGACGGTCAGGAGGCGCGGGAGACGCTCTCATCGATGGAGGACGATCCGAACGTCATCGTCCTCGACGTGATGATGCCGCGGCTCACCGGGACCCAACTGCTCCGGGCCATCCGTCGGGGAGAGGTCGGCGTCGACGAGGACGTACCGATCGTGATGCTCACCTCCCGCGGTCGCGAAGAGGACGTCCTCGACGGACTCCGGGCCGGCTCCGACGACTACGTTACGAAGCCGTTCAGCCCGAACGAACTGCTCGCTCGGATCGAAAAGGTCCTCGAGGACTGAGATGTCCGACGCTGCCCTGCCGGGCGGTCTCCAGATCGGGAACGTTCCGACGTGGATCGTAGGGGTCGCCGCGATCGTGCTCGGCTCGTTGCTCCTCGCGATGGCCCTCCTGACGGTCGGGTACTCGCTGGTTCAGTACCGGCGACGGCGGCGCCGGGAGGCCACCCGAGAGGCGCTGCGTCCCGAACTCCTGGACCGGCTGTACGGTCCCGACGACCCCGACTGGGACGCCTGGGTCGAGACGCTCTCGGCGCGCGAACGGACGGCGGTGGAGTCCCTCCTCGACGAGTACCTCCGCCAGTTGAGCGGGAGCGACGCGGCCGAACTCGCCGCGCTCGGGTCGGCGCTCGGCATCCCCGAGCGGGCTCGGCGCCGTCTGAAACGGGGTAACACCTACTCCCGACTGCACGCGCTCACGTGGCTCGGATTGCTCCGAGACCCGCCGACGCTCGACGTCTTGGAACGGCACTGTACCGGCACGCCGCGCGAGCGCGCCGCCGCCGTCCGTGTGCTCTATCAGAGCGGCCACCCGGAACTCGCGGATCGGGGAGTCGACCTCCTCCTCCGCGGCACGGCCGAGGAGTTCTCGGTGTTCGGTATCGACACGCTCTACCGTGCCGCCGAGTCGGATCCGGGACCGCTCTTCGACCGCGCGGCCGCCGACTGGAGCGAGTGGCCGCCCGCGCTGCTCCAGCAGGTGTTACTGGTGGTCCGTCACCTCAACACCGTCGTCGGGGGCGCCGACCTCTCGTGGGTCGTCGCCGCGCTCGAAAACCCCGAGGAGCGGACGCGCATCGAAGCCGCCCGCGCGCTCGGCGGGTACGGCTGGCGTCGGTCACTGCGGGACGACATAGACGCCGAGGCGCTTGCCGACGATCCCTCGCCGAGAGTCCGTGCGAGCGTGTACCGGATGCTCGGCGCCTGGGGCGATCGGGAGGCGATGTCGACGCTCGCCGCGGTGGCGGCGAGGGAGGACGACGACCGCGCCCGGGTCGCCGCGGCGGAGGCGCTCGTCCCGCACCGCGACCGACACGCGGTCGCACCCCCGCCGAACCTCGCGGCCGCCTGGTCGTGGGCGACCGCGCACGCATCGTTCGACGAAATCGCGACGGACGTTTCGAGGGAGCACTCTCGATGACGGCCGACCCGCCGGGTGAGTGATCGCAGTGACAGCACGGGAACTCGGTCTCCAACTGCTCGCGCTTTCGGGGGTGACCGTCGTCGTCTACTACGGTATCATCAACCTCTACTACCTGCTCGTCCACACGCTCTCGCTCTTCGAACTCCGCGACGACGTCCGCGAATCCACGTGGAACCCGCCGTTCCGGGCGTTCCAGACCCCGTTCTACCCGGGGATCGCCGTCCTCGTCCCCGCGTACAACGAGGAGGCCACCATCACAGAGAGCCTCAACGCTCTCCTCACGATCAACTATCCGGATACCGAGATCGTAGTGGTCAACGACGGATCGACTGACGAGACGATGGCCGTGCTCCGTCGGGAGTTCGACCTCGCGCCGCTCGACGACGTGGAGATCCCCTACGATGTCCCGAGCGAGCCGATCCACCGCGTCTACCGGTCGGAGACCCACGAGAGCCTACTCGTCGTCGACAAGGAGAACGGCGGCAAGAGCGACGCCCTCAACGCCGGACTGTGGCTGACTGACAAGGAACTGTTCTGTGCAGTCGACTCCGACACGATCATCGAACGCGACGCGCTCTTGCAGATCGTCCGTCCGTTTCTCCGCGACCCCGATCGGGTCGTCGCGTCGGGCGGCACCGTCCGGGTCGCGAACGACTGCGTCGTCACCGACGGCATCGTCAAGGAGATCAACCTCCCGAAGACGGGCCTGCCAGGCCTCCAGGTGATGGAGTACCTCAGGGCCTTCTACTCCGGTCGACTCGGGCTCAATCGGCTCAAAGGGCTGATCCTGATCTCCGGAGCGTTCGGCGTGTTCCGCTCCGACTACGCCCGCGAGATCGGCGGATACCGCCACGACACGATCACCGAGGACTTCGACATCGTCGTCCGCCTCCACCGGTATCTGATGGAACACGACATCGAGTACGAAGTCGAGTTCGTCCCCGAGCCGGTCGCCTGGACCGAAGTCCCCGCCTCCCGACGCGTACTCGGCCGCCAGCGTCGGCGCTGGTACCGTGGGATGCTAGAGACCCTCGTGACCCACCGGAAGATGCTGTTCAATCCGCGCTACGGCCGCGTCGGAACGTTCATTCTTCCGTTTTTCGCCGCCGCTGAAGCCCTCGGCCCCCTCATCGAGGGGTTCGGATACCTGCTGCTCCCCATCGCCGTATACCTCGGCGTGCTAAACTTCGAGTTCTTCGTCGTATTCTTCCTGCTCACGACCGGGTTCGGGATCTTCCTCTCGTGGTTCGGAATATTCAGCGAGGTCTGGAGCTACAACCGGTACGAGCATCCGATGCAGATCCTCCGGCTGCTGTGGTACGGAATCCTCGAAAGCTTCGGCTACCGGCAGTACAAGACGTACCTCGCCTGGCGGGGGCTCTTCGAGTACCTCCGCGGCGAGCAGTCGTGGGGGGCGATGGAGCGCGCGGGCTTCGGCGGCGACGACGAAGCGGAGGAGTGAGCGAGCCGGGGGTCCGGGTCGCGCTCAGTCTGCGTTCAGGCTTCGGCGTACTCCCGGTGGGCCGGCGCGGCCACGTTCACGCCGGTCACGGTGAAGGTCGTCCCCGCGTCGGAGACGTCGACTGAGAGGTCCCACCCGTGACCGGTGACGACGCGCTCGACGATGAGGAGGCCGAGCCCGAGGTTCTTGATGTTCTCCACGCCGTCGGGATCTTCGAGGGCGGCGGCGACGTCCTCGGGGAGTCCCGGGCCGTCGTCGCTGACGGTGAAGCCCTCCGGGTGGCCGCTCACGGTCACCGACACGCCCGACTGGCAGTGCTCGTTCGCGTTCCGAAAGAGATTCTCGAACAGCCGCTGGAGCCGCGCTCGGTCGGCGTTGATCGTCTTCGCGACGTCGACGGTGAGGGTCGCGCTTCCGGTGCGGACCGTCTCCCACGCGTCCTCGGCGACCGAGGCGAGGTCGACCGGTTCGCGCTCGCCGACGTCGGCACCCTCCTTCGCGAGCACGAGACACTCGCCGATGAGCGCGTCCATCCGCTGGAGCGAATCGGCCACCCGTTCGAGGTACCCGTGGACCTCCCCGTCGGTCCGATCGAGCGCCAACTCGGTGTAGCCGATCGCGCCCGACAGCGGGTTCCGAAGGTCGTGGGCGACGATCCCGGTGAACTCGTCGAGCCGCTCGTTCTGTCGCCGGAGTTCCTCGGTGTGCTTCTTCTGTTCGAGTTCGCTGGCGATCCACTCGCCGAGCAGGGAGACGAACTGCCGTTCGCTCTCCGTTATTTCGGTCTCGCGCGACTCGTCGGCCGAGAAACAGAGCGTCCCGTAGGTCTCGCCGTCGACGACGACCGGCGCGCCGACGTAACACTGCAGGCCCGTGACCTCGCGGGCGACGTCGTCGCTGTACTCGGTCTCGCCCGCATCGGCGAACGCCACCGGCTCGTCGTTCTCGACGACGTGTCGGCACCACGTCTCGCCCAGTTCCGTCACCGATCCGGGCGCGTACTTCCCGCTCTCGATGTTCGTCTGGACGACCTCGTAATTGCCTTCGCCGGTGTAGGAGAGCACGCCGTAGTCGACGCCGAGCCGGTCCCGCCCGATGTCGATGGCGCGGGCGATCTTTTCGCTCGTGGACAGGTCCGAACTGGTGAGTTCGTACAAATCCTTGAAGTACTGTGACTCGGGGACCTCAGCGGACATATTCTGAGTAGGAACCGCTTACGGTATGGATTTTGTCCTCGATGGAAACCGAAGAAACCCGAGGGACCGCCCCGTCCGAGACCGGATAAGGCCCGATTACTTATGTATCAAGGCGCGGCCACGCCCGCCGTGCGCTGATCTCCGCCGCAGGGCGTCCGCGGTTGTGCGACACGCCGTCCTGCGGAGCTGTCGTGTCGCCTGCTCGCTATGCGTCACGTCGGCCGTGACCGTCGTCCGACAGCTCTTCGGCCCGTTCGAGCGCCTCGCGGGCGTTCTCGACGGCGGCCTCCTTCGTCGCGGGGTACGCCTCCACCTTCGCGCGGAGCGTGATGCCGCCGCCGCGACGGACCTCGCCGCGGAACGCGGACTGCTTGTCGAGCCTGAGGAACAGTTCGGTGTTGTCGGTGACGCGCTCGTCGAGTTCGGAGAGCAGGGTCTCGAACTCCGGGAGCGTCGCCAGCCGCTCGAGCACGTGGCGGACGTCGTCGGCGTTCTCGACCCGCGCGGAGAGGACGACGATCCGGTCGCCGTGGTGGCCCTCGCTCTCGGCGCGCTCGACCTCGAAGTCCTCGGGGAGGAACGTCCGGAGGGCGCTCTCGACCCGCTTCTCGTCCTCGGTCTCGTAGCAGAAGGTCCGCAGATCGACGTAGTGAAAGGGGATTCGAGGCATTTTACCGGGCCTACGCGTCGGCCCCTGAAAAACGCTCCTTACTCCTCGTCCTCGTCGGACTCGTCGACGTCGGCGTCCTCGGCGGGCTCCAGCTGGTCCGCGGAGATACCGACCTCCTGACCGTCGTCGAAGCCGACGGTGTAGGTCGCGTCGCCGAACATCGTCTCGACGACCTGCGTGATCGTGCCGACCTCGCCGTCGAACTCGCTGTGCTTGTCGTGCAGTACCACGCTGTCGTCCTCTTCGAACTCCATACCGGAGAGGGAGGCGGAGCGGTGAAAAGTCGACTGGTTCGCGTCGGAAATCCCCACGGTTCGGCCGGCACGAACGCGGTTATAAGCCACCGGTCCCTTCGCCCCGGTATGGAACCCACACGACGGTCGTATCTCACCGCGCTCGGTGGAGCGGTCGCACTCGGCTCGACGGCCGGCTGTCTCGGCGGCTCCGGCGGCGGCAGCCCGCTCCCCGACGAGTGCGACGTCGGTACGCTCGACACCGTCTCCTCGCTCCCCCGGCCGGCGTTGGGGCCGAGCGACGCCCCCGTCACCGTCGACGTGTTCGAGGACTTCGGGTGTCCCCACTGCCAGACGTTCACCCTGTCGGTGTACCCGAAGATCAAGTCGAACTACGTCGACGCCGGGAAGATCAGGTACCGCTTCTTCGACTTCCCGATCCCCGTGAGCGACTGGTCGTGGCTGGCCGCCTCGGCGGCACGTGCGGTGCAGGACCGGAGCGACGCCGAGACGTTCTTCGCGTTCGCGAAGGGGGTCTACGAGAACCAGGAGCGTCTCGCCGACGAGGGGTACCAGGTCGTCCACGACCTCGCGTCCGAGCTCGGTGTCGACGGCTGTGTCGTCGCCGGGGCCGCGAACCAGGAGGCGTATCGACCGGTCGTCGAGGCCGACCGCCAGCGGGGAGTCGAGCGCGGCGTGCCCGGAACGCCCGCGATCTTCGTCGACGGCGAACTCCTCGATACCTACGCGTGGGAGGGCGTCAGCGGCGCCATCGAGCGTCGACTGAACGGCTGACGCGGACTCGGCCTCATAACTGTCTATCGTCACTCGCCGAGCCCCGGCGTCTCCCCGGCGGGCGTCGGGAGCGCGCGGAGGGATCGCGGCGGCACCAGGAAGTTCCCGCGGCGCTTCACGAAGACGTACTCCAGGATGCCGTTGTTCACCCGCTGGCGGATCGTCGGGATCTCGGTCAGACCGGTCCCGTTCATCGCCGCCCTGACCTCCTCGAAGGTCGAAATCTCCCGCTGGAGGCTCGGGAAGTGGAGGCTCGCCTCGTTGTCGTCGGTCGACTCGAAGTGCCGTCTGAGCGTCCGCACCGTCCCGTCGTCGGTGCGGTTCGCCCGCGCGGCCTTCTGAGCGTGACCGACGCGAGCATACTCGCGGGCGTGTTCACGAATCTCGCTGATGATTTCGGGCGTCACGCCGCTGCTCGCGCCGAGGTTGTCGCCGACGCCCTCGACGAGATCGCGCTCGGCGTGGACGGGCGAGAACATCTCCGCGACGCGCTCGTCGAAGGACTGCTCGCCGTACCAGTCGGCGAGGCGCATCCGGAGGTTCGAGACGTGCTTCGTCGTCCCGCCGGCGAACGGGCCCGCGTCGAGAGTGACGTACTCCTCGGTGGCCTGGTTCTTCCGGAATCCGGCCTTGAACCCCATAAACAGCGGGGAGGCCTCGGGTACGGGGTTCGAATCGGGGATCCCCTCCAGGCCGTCCTGCCGCTCGGCCGGCATCCCCGCGCCGACGAAGCCGGTCCGGCGGTCCGCGACGTCGAAGGCGTCCGTCAGCGCCGCCTCCGTCTCGACGCCGTTCGCGGTCGATCGCCGGCCGCGGAGCGCCTCGTCGGCTTCGAGCACGGCGTCCGCGCGGTCCGACGCGAGGTGCAGGAGGGCGTCCTGGCGGTCGAACGCGGGCGTCTCGAACGGCGAGAGCGGCCGGGGCTCGGGGAGATCGATCGAGCTCGGGAGGTCGGCGTCGAACCGGTCGAAGTACCGCGGCGAGTAGGCGATCGAGTACAGGAGGCCCTCGTGGCTCCGCTCGTACGCCCGGTCGAGCGTCCGGAGCGCCGATTCGACCGTTTGGCGGGCAGCGGCGTCCGGCGCGCCCTTTCCGGGAAGCGTCAGGTAGAGTAGGATCTGGTGTCGCGGCAGGAGGTGATTGCCGTACTCGTCCGTCCGGACGCGGTCGTTCCAGGCGTGCTGTCGCGCCGGCAGCGACGACAGATCTTCGGGGCCGCTCGGTACCGGCTCGGACGTGCGATCGAGGCACGCCGACAGCGCCGCCGCCCCGCCGGCCGCGACGGCGGCTTTGAGCGTCTCGCGGCGCGTCCACTCGCTCCCGTCGGCCATACTGGAGCTAACGGCGGCACGGCAAAGTGGGTTTCTGCTCGGGCGCGGACCCGTACGGGCGAGCGATCGGAGAAACGACGCGGATATCCGTTCGGGGGGCCTATTCCGGCGCGTGACTCGCCGCGGGACGCGGATCCGGCTCGCCGTCGGGGTGTGGGGCGTGCTCGTCTCGCAGGTGTTCCTCTACCCCGGCGTCGAGGACATCGTCTCCGCGCTCGGCGGGGACGGCACCATCCGCGCGGGGATGTGGTTCCTCGTCGCAGAGTTCGCCGCCTTCGTCGCCTTCGCCAGCGTCTGGGGCGCCGCCAGCGACGCGCTCGGCCGGCGAATGCCGCTCGCGGCCGCCGGCGCGCTCGGCGGCGCCGCCGGCTACCTCCTGCTCGCGTTCGTGCCGACGGTCGGCCTCTCGTTCTCCGGCGTCTTGCTGATCCGACTGCTCGGCGGCGCCGCGACCATCGGCGCGTTCTCGCTCTCGATCACCGCCCTCGCCGACCTCGCGGGCGGCAACGGCCGGAACATGGGCGCGGCCGGCATCGCGATCGGACTCGGCGCGGCGCTGGGGTCGGTGGTCGGCGGCCGACTCGCCGACGCCGATCCGCTGTATCCGCTCTACGCGGCCGCGGCGACCCTCGTCGCGGTCGCCCTGCTGTTCCTGACGGTGCCGGAGGAACTGCCGAGCGCAGACCGGCCCCGCGTCGGCGACGCGCTCGGCCGCCTGCGGGAGCGTCCCGCGCTCGCGGTCCCCTACGCGTTCGGGTTCATCGACCGGATGACGGCCGGGTTCTTCGCGCTGGTCGGCGTCTACTACTTCCGCGACGCCTTCGGGCTGAGCGCCGGCGGCGCGGGGCTCGCGCTCGCCGCGTTCTTCGTCCCCTTCGCGCTGTTGCAGTACCCCGCGGGGGTGCTCTCGGACCGGATCGGCCGGGCGATCCCGGTCGTCGTCGGCTCGATCTGTTACGGGCTCGGCATCGTCGCCGTCGGCCTCGCGCCCGACGTCGTCGTCGCCGTCGTCGCGATGACGGCGGTCGGCTCTCTCGGCGCGCTCGTCGCGCCCGCGACGATGGCGCTGGTCACGGACGTCGCGGCGCCCGAGGAGCGCGGCGCGGCGCTCGGCGGCTTCAACGTCTTCGGGAGCCTCGGCTTCCTGGCGGGGTTCCTGCTCGGCGGCGTCACCACCGCGGCGGCGGGCTACCTCTCGTCGTTCCTCCTCGTCGGGGTCGCCGAGGTGGCGATCGGGCTCGTCGCCGCCCGCGCCGTGGTTCGGATCACCGCCGAGAACGGACAGGAGAGCGGGACCGGGGGAATCGCCGCCGGGGACCCCTCGAAGTGACTGTCCGGATCTGCTCGGACCGTGCTACTCGTGGCCGGAGACGCGGACCGGTTCGTAGGGCTCTTCGAGGTACTCGACGTCCGAGTCCGAAAGATCGATCTCGAGCGCCTCGACCGCGTCTTCGAGGTGTTCGACGCTCGTCGTGCCGACGATCGGGGCGTCTACCCGGTCGTCCTCGAATAACCACGCGAGGCCGATCTGGGCCATCTTCACGCCCTTCTCCTCGGCGAGTTCCTGCACGCGCTCGTTGACCTCGCGGCCGCCGCTCTCCAGGTAGGGGTGTTGGTGCGCGTAGTCGTCGGTCTCGCCGCGCGTCGTCGCGCGCGCCTCTTCGTGGGGACGGGTCAACCACCCGCGGGCCAGCGGCGACCACGGGATGACGCCGACGCCCTGCTTGTCGCACAGCGGCAGCATCTCGCGCTCTTCCTCCCTGTAGAGGAGGTTGTAGTGGTTCTGCATCGTCGAGAACTGGGTGAGCCCCCGTCGCTCGGCGACGTGCTGCGCCTCCGCGAACTGGTGGGCCCACATCGACGACGCGCCGATGTAGCGGGCCTCGCCGCGTCGGACGGCGTCGTCGAGCGCCCGCATCGTCTGCTCGATCGGCGTGTCGTAGTCCCAGCGGTGGATCTGGAGGAGGTCGAGGGCGTCCATCCCGAGCCGGTCGAGAGAGTTGTCGAGCTCCCGTTCGATCGCCTTCTTCGAGAGGCCGCCGGAGTTCGGATCGTCGTCGTCCATCTGGAAGTACACCTTCGAGGCGACGACGAACTCGTCGCGGTCGTACGCCGAGAGCGCGTCACCGAGCACGCGCTCGGAGCCGCCCTCGGAGTACATGTTCGCCGTGTCGAAGAAGTTCACGCCGAGTTCGATCGCGCGGTCGACCAGTTCCGTGCCCCCCTCCTCGTCGAGGACCCAGTCGCGCCAGTCGGTGTCGCCGAAGCTCATACAGCCGAGGCAGATCTTCGAGACCGTCACGCCCGTGTCGCCGAGTGTCGTGTACTCCATAGCGGCCGCACTCGCCGGAGCGGCAAAAAGCCTCACGCGCCGGCAGGGTAGCGACGACGGGGTCGGCGTCCGAGCCCCCGCAATCGACTCGACCGCCTCGCTCGTCGGCGCCGTCGTCGAGGCCGTCGGCGGGTCGTCTCTCGACGCGGCGGAGCGGGAACGGCACCGACGCGACCCGCCTGCCCTTCCGGTCTCCGATCCCCCGCCGTCCGGTCGTTGGGCGTACCTTCTTGACGCTCCGCCGCCTC
>JBDGUM010000054.1:0-19663 GCA_042215855.1 Halobellus sp.
GTCACGCCGAGTCGGCGTCGGCGCCGACCGACTCGCTCGCCTCCGCGTCCGGTCCCGAATCACCGTCCGCGTCTGCATCCGCGTCCTCCGTGTCTTCGGTCAGTTCCTCGGCGCGGAGGTCGGCGCTCGCTTCCCGCACTTCCCGCATCACGCTGGAGATGCGCTCTTCGGCCTCCATCTCTTCCTCGACCGAGAGGTCGACGCCCTCGACTTCCAGGAGAAACTTCGCGATCTCTGTGACCTCGTACATCATCTCGTCGAGTTCCTCGGCGGTGAAGAAGCCCGACATCGCGCCGTAGAGGAACGTCGCGCCCGACTTCCGGATCTTGTCCTCGAACGACGAGCGGGCCTGATTGACCGCCTGCGGCGTGTAGGTGTCGGTCATAAACGGGACCAGCTCGGGGAGGTTCTCGCCGATCTTGGTCATCTCGACGCCGGTCTCGGTCCGGAAGTCCGCACACAGTCGGGCGATCGCCCACTCGCGGGCGGTGATGTACGTCCGGTCCCGGAGGAAGTCGTTGACGCGGTCGTACTGCGCGCCGTCGACCTTCTTGAACCGGGCGTACTTTTGCACGTCCGCCGGCGGCTCGTCTCCGGCCGTCGCTCCGCTCGCGTCGTCGACGTCGGAGCCCGGACCGGCGGCGTCGGGATCCGCGGCGTTCGACGCGCCAGCGCGGTCGGAATCGGCGTCGGCGTCGCGGGTGCGCTCGCCGTCGACACCGGCGTCGTCCCGCTCGGCCGGCCGGTCCGCTCCCTCGTCGGCTCGCGGCGCGTCGGGCGTCGGTGCCTCGGCGTCGTCGTCCATACTGCCGCGTGTCGCGCCGACGGCAAAAAGGGTTCTGTCGCCGGGGCGCCTCCCGCGCCGTGCCGCGACCAGGGTCGTATCACCCCGGTTTGTGAAGAAAATTTCACCGCGGACTTTTCAATCGGGACCGCGTGAAATTATACGCCGGGGTGGTATCTCGGCCAGGCGCCGTCCGGTGGTTGTGCCTCTGCACCGGGCGGCGGCCGCGCACCTTTCGTGGGGCCGTCGGAATCCTCGATCGATCGGGACCTCCGAGCGACGGCTGCGGGAACCGACCGCCGCGGAGGCGGCGCGACTCGGCAGAACGGTTTTCCGTCGGGGCGACGAGGGCAGAGCGTGAGCCGACAGCCGCCGGACCACGTCGAACTCGACGACGAGGCGCTCAAGGCGGTCGCCAACGAGACCCGGCTCCGGATCATCGCGAGCCTGGGGGCGGTCGTCCGGGACGGCCGGTACGGCACGCGGCGGTTCTCGGAGCTGATGGACGCCGTGGGGCTGACAGACAGCGGACAGACCACCTACCACCTCGACAAGCTCCGCGAGCAGGAGTACGTCGAGCGGACCGACGAGGGCTACCGGCTGACGCTCCGCGGCCTCCGCATCTACCAGTTCGTCCGGTCGGGCGTGCTCAGCCGGAGCCCGGAAGTCGGCCCGTTCGAGCTCGATCTCACCCACGAGGAGTGCGGGAGGCCGTTGTCGCTCTCATACGAGGACCAGCGGGTGTACGGTCGGTGCGAACACTGTGACGTCGTCATCGAAGGGTCGCCGCTCCGACCGAGCGCGTTCGACCCGGAGCAGGCCGAATCCCTGAAAGTCGCGATGCGGAAGCAGATGTGGTCCGAGAACTTCGCGCTGACACAAGGGTACTGTCTGCACTGCGGCGGTCCGGTCGACACTGGCTTCGACTATCCGCATCGGGGATCGGACGTCGACGATGCGACCGATTCGGAACCGGTGATTCGCTTCAACTGCAACGTCTGTCACTGGTTCCTCACCACGGGAGTCGAGTACGCCGGCTATCTCCATCCGGCGTTGGTGTCGTTCTGTTACCGGCGAGACGTGGATCTCAGAGAGCACCTGCTGCTGAAGGTCCCGATCGACATTCCCGAGTACGACGTCCGCTCCGAGGACCCGTGGCGCGTGGCCGTCACCTACGCGTACGAGGGGGACTCGATCACGCTCACGTTCGACGAGGATCTGACGGTCCACGAGATCGAGCGGGGAGCCGGCAGCGCCGACGGTCCCGGGGGGCCGTAGGGAGAAGCGCACCCGACGATTTTTCTACTCCGCCGCCGACATCCGGCGTATGAGAATTCTCCTCGGAATCGGTGGCGGCGACGACTCTCTCAAAGCGCTGGAGCAGACCTCGGATCGGGCGGTAGAGGCGGACGACGACCTGACGGTCGCGATCACCGACGACGACGGCGACCGGAGCGTCGAGGAGGTGGAAGCGGCGGTCGATCGGGCGCTCGAGGAGCGCGGCCTCTCCGCGGAGATCAGACATCTGGACGCCGAACCCGGGAGCGAACTGGTCGACATCGCCGAGTCGGAAGGGTTCGACCGGATCGTCATCGGCGGCGGCACGACGAGCCCGATGGGGAAGATTCAACTCGGGAGCACCGCCGAGTTCGTCCTCCTGAACTCCCACGTGAGCGTGACGCTCGTCCGATGACTGGAGACCGCCCCTTCCCCGACGAAGTCGCCGGGCCGTTCGAGGGGCCGCCGCGGACGTTCGAGGACCGCGAGGGCCGCAGGATCGAGATACGCGCGTACGACGGGAGCGACGGGGAGTACGAGGCGCTCGCGTCGATGTACGACGCGTTCGATCCGGCCGACCGGGCGCAGGGCATCCCGCCGAGCGAGGAGCGGCGCGTCCGCGAGTGGCTCGACAACATCCTGAGCGGCGACTGCCTCAACGTGATCGCGTGGGACGGCGACGACGCGGCGGGCCACGCGACGCTCGTTCCCGACGGGGACGCCTACGAACTCGCGATCTTCGTCCTCCAGAAGTACCAGGAGGCCGGAATCGGCACGCGCCTGATGAAGACGCTACTGGGCTACGGCGCCGAACAGGGCGTCGAGAAGGTGTGGCTCACCGTCGAGCGGTGGAACAGCGCCGCCGTCGGCCTCTACAGGAAGATCGGCTTCGAGGTCAGCGACTCCGAGAGCTTCGAGTTGGAGATGGCGATCCGGTTGGCCGAGGGGCGCGAAGAGGGCGAGTAGGGGCGTCGACGGCGAAACGGGGGCTCATAGTGATTACTCTCACTGCGTACCGCCGAGCGCCACCCCCGTCGACGGCGCCCGACGGGCAGAGACGAGAGTAATCACTATCAGACGGACAAGACGGGCTGACTCGCGTACAGCAGCACGTACTCGGCGGCCTTCGCGAGCACCTCGCCGGGGTCGCCCGAGAGCGGTTCGCGGGGGACGACGAGGAAGTCCGCCGACAGTTCTTCGGCCGTATCGAGGACGACGCTGCCCGGATGGCGGAGCTTCATCTTCGTCGAGAAGCCGTAGGCGACGGAGGTCGAAAGCGGGACGTCGTGCTCGGCGGCGATCGACTCGGCGGCCTCCATTATCGCCTCGCCGTCGGCGGCGACCTCCTCGTCGTCGACGCGCCCCTCCTCGATGGCCCTGACGACGTCCTCGCCGAGCACGTGAACGACGTGGACGCTCGCGTCGTACTCGTCGGCGATCGCGGTCGCGTACGCTACCGCCTCGGTCGACTCGTCGCTCGCGTCCACCGGAACGAGCACGAGGTCGACGGACAGCGGCCGGCGGTCGGTCATACTGGCCCCTGCGACGTCCGACGGCAAAAATCCACGCACTATCGATCGTCCGCGGACGGCGCTCGCGGCCCGCGGGGATTTATCCCGACCGACGGCGAATCCGGGAGTATGTTCGAGACCATCGTCATCGCCACTGACGGCTCCGAGAGCGTTATGCGGGCCGTCGACGTGGCGCTGGACCTCGCCGACCGGTTCGACGCCGAGGTGCACTGCCTCTACGTCGTCGACGAGGGCGACGTTGCCTCCTCGCCCGAGCGCCTCCGCGACGAGATGGCCGAGGCGCTGGAAGACCGGGGCGTCGAGGCGATCGACGAGGTCCGCGAGTCGACCGAACGGGACGTCACCGGCGCGATCGAGGAGGGGCACCCGCCGTCCGTGATCGACGAGTACGCCCGCGAGGCCGACGCCGACGTCGTCGCGATGGGGACTCGCGGCCGACACGGCGAGAACCGCTTCCTCATCGGCTCGGTCGCCGAGCGCGTCGTCCGGACGTGCCCGATTCCCGTGCTCACGGTCCGCCAGCTCGCGACCGACGAGGAGGCCGAAGGGCTGACGGGGACGCCGGAACGGGCGGACTGACCGCACGGATCGACGTCGGAACCACGCCGGTTTTCACCGGGGGTCCCGTGGTGGAGGCTATGGAAGACGAACTCATCGACAGCGCGAGCCTCTCGATCCCGCGGAAGTCGCAGCTTCCGGGGACGGGCTTCTTCTACCCGGACTCGCTCGACGAGGACCGGACCGAAGAGCGGGTCGCCGAGGCGGTCGACGGGGCCGAGGCGGTCGTCGTCGCCGACACCGACGCCGACGGGCTGGGCTGTGTGGCGCTCGTCCGCGAGATGTACGACGCCACCCTCGAGTGGGCGACGTTCGAGGAGTCGGTCACGGAGCGCGTCGACCGCTGGGAACGCGACGAGCCCCTCGACGAGGAGGAGACGTCCGAGGACGCGGACGGCGACCTCGAAGAGGAAGCGGCCGCCCGATCGACCGTCGCGCTCGTCGGCGCGGGGCCGTACTCGCTGGACGCGGCGCTCGAACACGTCGCCGCGTACGCGCCCGACGGCATCGACCTCTACGTCTGCGACATCTGTCCCGACGAGTACGCGTGGATCGAAGACGAACTCGCGGCCGTCGCCGAACCGGCGTCGTCGATCGCGTGGTACGACCACCACCGGTGGGACGACGAGACCGCCGCGGCGGTTCGGGAGGCCGGCGTCGACCTCGTCGTCGGCGAGTCGGACGAGGAGTGCTCGACCGACGTGACGCTGCGCGAACTCGACCACGACTTCGAGGAACGATGGACCGAACTCGCGGCCGTCACCCGCGATCACGACCTCTGGCTGAAGGAGGATCCGCGGAGCGACGACCTCGCCGACTACGCCTACTGGACCGATCCCGAGGAGTACGTCACCGTCGTGGGCGTCTTCGGCGTCGACCTCCCCGAGGTCGTCGAGGAGTACATCGAACTCCGCCGGGTCGAAAAGCAGCAACTGATCGAGGCCGCCGTCTCCCGTGCCGACCTGAAGTCAGTCGGACCCTGGACGGTCGGCGTCACCTACGGCCGGTGCTCCCAGAACGAGGTCGCCGAGCGGCTGCGCGAGAAGGGCGCCGACGGCGCCGTCGTCGTCAAGCCCGCCGGAAGCGCGAGCATCCGCGGCTCGGAGGGGTTCGAGCGCGCCCACGAGGTCGCCCGGAAGGTCAACGGCGGCGGCCACCCGCGCGCCGCGGGCTGCAAGCCGGACATCTACGACGATATGCTCGACTACGCCCACCACTGGACGACGCAGGGCGCGACCGCCAAACGGGTGATCCTCCGGGCGTTCGAGGAAGTCGCGGCCGACGTCGAAAGCGGAGACGAGGACGACGAGAACGCGGCCGACGTCGACGACAGCGGCGCGGACGAGTCGTCGACGGCGGAGTAGGCAGCCGGCCGGGTCGTCGAGCGATCGGCGCCGAGCGCTTATATACGGAGACGGGACCAGACGCGGTGTGCCGTGACGTCAGCCCCGCGCCGGGCCGCGGTTGTCCGACACGTCGGCGCGGGTACGGCCGTGTCGGCTGTTCGCCCGTCCACCTACTTCGTCGCTTCGGCAGGCTCCGACTCGCCGGGCTGGACGCCCGTCTCCCCCTCCTCGCCGACGACCCACTTGTCGGAGTAGTTCGCGCCGCAGGCGCAGTGCGCGTACGCGTGGATCACGTCGCCGCGCTCGTAGAGGCCGCCGACCTCCTCGTTCTGCGCCTCCGAGAAGGCGAAGATGAACTCCACTTCGTGGTCGTCCGTCGCGTCAGCCGCGGCCTCGTCCGCGTCGCTGCCCGGACACTCGCCGCCGTCCAGCGACCGCGAGACGTGTCCCCGCTGCTCCATCGCGCCGCGGGCGAACTCCATCGCGTCCATCCCGGTGCCCGCGGAGAACGCCCGCCGGCCGTCGTCGCCCGGGACCACGAGCACGTAGCCGTTCTCGACGGCCTCGCCCATCTTCGGGAGCTTGCCCTGGCTGTCGAGATACGACTCGGTGAGGAACAGCGCGACGTCGTCGTGGCGGTCGCCGGCGAGGAACGCCTCGAGTTTGCTCATAGCCGAGAGAGGGCGCGGAGCAGTAAAAGGAGGCTGAAATCCGACGCCGCGTCAGTGTCGCGTCGCGCGGGCCTCTCTGACGTCGGCGCCGTCACGGACCTTGTCCTCGCAGTTGGGGCAGACTCGCGGGTTCTCCATCCCGTTCGGGGCGAATACCCGGACGTACTCCGCGGTGACGAACGAGCCGCAGTTCTCGCATTTCGGCATCGCTCGGCGGTTTGTAGTGAACGAAAATAATATTTAGGGAGCAACAGGTGGCCTGCCTGTTCCCGTCGGGTGATTCGCCGACGGCGGTCGCCGGCGATCGCCGCGAGCGGCGTCCGGAACGCGGTGCGACGACACCGCGTTCCTACTCGTCGGGGTACTTCGGCTCCCGGCGCTCGGCGCGTTCGAGCGCGCGCGCGATCACGTCGCGGACGGAGTCCCCCTCGCCCGCGGGGTCCGCCCGGTAGACGTCGCCGTGACCCGCGTACAGCGCCTCGACCGTCTCCGGGAGGCGGTCCAGCAGCCGCCGGAGGCTCTCGATGAGTCGCTCGCGGGACTGCCCCCGCATATCCGTCCGGCCGAAGCTGCCGTCGTCGAACGCACCGTCGTTGTAGACGACGACGTCGCCGCTGAAGACGCGCGTCTCGCCGACCAGCGACACGTGATCGTCGGCGTGGCCCGGCGTGTAGACGACCTCGTAGTCCTCGCCCGCGAGTTCGACCGTCTGGCCGTCGTCCAGCGCCTCGGTCCGACGGGGATGGTCGCCGTAGGCGTAGAGGTCGGCGTCGAACCGATCGAGGACGGCGTCGAGTTCGCCCACGTGGTCGCGGTGCTGGTGGGTGAGGTACACCGCGTCGAGGTCGGCGACGTGGTCGGCGACGACGTCCTCGACGCCCGGCATCGTGCCCGCGTCGACCAGCGCGGGCGACGTCCCTGCGAGCAGGAACGCGTTACAGGTGAACTCCTCGGCACCCTCAGTGACGGTGTGGATCTCCATATCTCTCGATTCGAAGCCGCGGCGAAAAAGGCTCTGGCGGTGCGGGACGCCGACCCATTCCAGTCCCTGGATTCGGTCTCTGACCTGCGTGTGTTTTTTACCGCTGCCGCCGCTATCTATTGATGTATGGGATTTGGGAGCTACGACGAGTCCGAACAAGAGAATCAGGATTTTGACACCGATCTCGAAGACGACGACGGCGTCGCCACCTCCCAGGCCGATCACCGGGGAGATATCGAGTTCGAGATCGGAGCGTCGAACGACGAACTCCTGGATCGGCTCAAAGACATCAAAGAGGAGTGACGGCCGGGACCGATCCGAGCGGGAGTTGAGACGCGGGTGAAGCCGGGCACGCGAGCGCTCGGCATCGCGGAGTCGACGGACGAAGCGAGCGGCTGCTGTGTCTTCTGCGGCGCGGTCGTTCGCGCCGATCGGACGGTCGACGGCGTCGGGTTCGCGACGGCGACCGTCGGCGGTCTCGACGCCACCGACGCCGTCCGCGACCTCGTGGATCGAACGGGACGCGAGGACGTCCGGTACGTGTTGCTCTCGGGCGTCGCCCCCGCGTGGTTCAACCTCGTCGACCTCGGCGCCGTCGCCGACGCCGCCGACCGACCGGTCTGTGCCGTCTCCTACGAGGCGAGTCCGGGGCTGGCGCCCGCGCTGCGCGAGCACTTCGACGGCGACGCGCTCGCGGATCGGCTCGGAATCTACGAGCGGCTGCCGCCGCGCCGGGAGGTCACGGTGAACGGCGAGCGCGTGTTCGTGCGGAGCCTCGGGCTCGGCGCTGACGAAACCGACCGCATCGTCCGCGGTTTCACCCCCACCGGCGGCCGTCCCGAGCCACTCCGCGTCGCGCGCCTCGCAGCCCGAGGCGCGCGGGAGTGGCACGTTCGCGACGCCGACGGCGTCGGCGCCACGGATACGGACGCGGACGGCGCGGACCGTCACGAGTAAGTCGCGCCCGGCCGCCTCTCCGGTATGACCGAGGATCGAAGCGGAGACGCCGACGGCGGGAGTGCGACCGATCGGGCCGACGGCCCAGACGTCGCGGCCTGCGAGCGGTGTCCCGACCTGGTCGCGTCGCGCTCGCGGATCGTCAACGGCGTCGGCCCCGACGACGCCGATCTGGTGTTCCTCGGCGAGGCCCCCGGCGCCAACGAGGACGAGGAGGGCGAGCCGTTCGTGGGGCGCTCCGGGAGCGTGCTCGACGAGGCCCTGCGTGACGCCGGCCTCGCCCGCGCGGACGTCCGGATCACGAACTGCGTGCGCTGCCGGCCGCCGGAGAACCGCGATCCGCGGAAGGGAGAGCTCGCGAACTGCCGCGGTCACCTGGAGCGCGAACTCGAGATCGTGGATCCGGCGCTGATCGTGACGCTCGGCAAGGTGCCCTCCGAGCACCTGCTGGACCGGTCGGTCGCGGTCACGAAGGAGGCGGGCGACGTCGTCGACGCCCGACTCGGCGATCGGAGCTACCGGACCGTGATCTCCGTGCACCCGGCAGCGACGCTCTACGACGGGAGCCAGCGCGAGACGTTCTTCGAGACGATCGAACGCGCCGCCGACATCGCCGGCGTCGGTGCCGGCGGAGGCGGGCAGTCGAGCCTCGGGGAGTTCTAGTCGGCGGTCGTCGGAACTCCCCGCTGGGAGCGATCCGCGACCCCCGGACGCCGAAACGACGCTCGGAAGCGTCGCGGGTGTCGGAAGCGATTTCACTCGGCCGCTCGAATCGGGGGTATGAGCGCTCAGACGGTAGCGGAGGTCGTTCTCGTCGACTACGGGCTCGGAAACCTCCGCAGCGCACAGCGGGGGCTCGAACGCGCCGGCGCCGCGGTCGAAATCACGGACGATCCGGACGACTTCGCGGCCGCCGACGGGATCGTCCTCCCGGGCGTGGGCGCGTTCAGCGAAGGGATGGAGAACGCGGGGCCGTTCCGCGAGCCGCTCGCCGACGCCGCCGACCGGGGTCAGCCGATCTTCGGCATCTGCCTCGGGATGCAGATGCTCCTCACCACGAGCGAGGAGGCCGACCACGCCGGCCAGGGCCAGGTCGAGGGACTGGACTTCATCCCGGGCACGAACGTCCGGTTCGACCGGGACCGGAAGGTGCCGCATATGGGCTGGAACGAACTGCACGTCGAGCGCGACCACCCGATCGTCGAGGGAGTCGACGGCGAATACGCCTACTTCGTCCACTCCTACTACGCCGAGCCCGACGACCCCGACGCCGTGGTCGCGAGCACCGACTACGGCGTGTCGTTCCCGTCGGTGATCGCCAACGAGGACGGGAACGTCTTCGGGACGCAGTTCCACCCCGAGAAGTCCGGGGAGACCGGGCTGCGAATTCTGCGGAACTTCGTCGAGTACTGCGCCGAACGGTAGTCGAACCGTCCCACGCCGCCGGACAGCCGTCGCCCGCCCCGACGGGCTTTTAGGATCCCCCGCAGTAGACGGCGCTATGCAGGTAGTCACGCTGGGCCCCGAAGGAACGTACTCCCACCGCGCCGCCCGCGCCGTCGACGACGACGTGGTCTTCCGCGAGTCGGTCTCGGCGATCGTGGCCGCCGTCGACAGGGGTGAGTTCGAGCGGGGCGTCGTGCCCATCGAAAACAGCATCGAGGGCAGCGTCACCGAGACCCTCGACGCCATCGCCGACGCCGACATCGCCGTCACTCGGGAGGTCGTCACGCCGATCCGCCACGCCCTGCTCGCGCAGTCGACCAACTTCGACACCATCGCCTCCCACTCGCAGGCGCTCGCGCAGTGCCGGTCCTACCTCGAACGCGAGTACCCCGACGCGGAGCTGGAGGCCGTCGCGAGCACCGCCAAGGGCGTCGAGTACGCGCGCGAGGACGCCACCGTGGCCGGCATCGGCCACCCCGACAACGCCGGCGACGACCTCGTCGTCGTCGCCGAGGACATCCAGGACCGCTCTTCGAACTCGACGCGCTTCTTCGTCGTCGCGCCCGCCAGCGAGCGATCGGAGGGCGGCGGCAAGTCCACGGTCGTCGTCTATCCGAACGCGAACTATCCGGGGCTCCTCCTGGAACTCCTCGAGGCGTTCGCCGACCGCGACATCAACCTCTCGCGGATCGAGTCGCGGCCGAGCGGCAACCGCCTCGGCGACTACCTCTTCCACATCGACTTCGAGGCCGGGCTCTACGAGGACCGCGCGAAGGCGGCGCTGGAGGAGATCGAAGAGATCGCCGCCGACGGCTGGGTGAAACGCCTCGGCTCCTACGACCGGCAGCACGTCGTCGACTGATCCGTCCATATCGCGTCCACGGGCTCCCGAGGCGTGCGATCTGCGATCACGCGTCCGGCTGTATTTAATAGCTCAGCGCGCCTTTCTATCCCCGGTGAAATTACAATGATGAAGCGCTCTCCCGGTTTCGACGAATTCGCGTTCGACGACCTCTTCGCCCGTATGTCCCGGCAGTTCGAGGAGATGAGCAGCCAGCTCGACGGCCCCCGATCGTTCGGCCGCGAGATGGCGATCGACCTCCGCGAGGAGCCCGAGGCGTTCGTCGCGGTCGTGGACCTCCCGGGCTACGAGAAGGACGACATCGACGTCGCGATCGACGGACTCCTCCTCACGATCGAGGCCGCCCGCGAGGCCGACGAGGGCGACGAGAGCGATCACTACGTCCACCGCGAGCGCCGCTCGCAGTCGGTCCACCGCTCGATCCGCCTCCCGGCGGAGGTCCACGCCGACGACGCCGCCGCGGCGTACAACAACGGCGTCCTCACCGTGACGCTCCCCAAGCTCGTCGTCGACGACGACGAGTCCCACCGGATCGATATCGAATAGCCCCGGCGTCGAGTTGCGTCGCCCCGTCCCCGCAGGCGACGGAGTAAGGCTTTTTTTGCGTTCACGACACCGTAGTGACCGATGAGCCAGTCGCTCGTCCGAGAGGCGCTGGGACGGCTGTTCGGGCCACTGTCCGTCCTCTCGCTGCTGTGGGGGATCGTGGTCGGGTGCTATCTGATCTACGCCGGGCTGTTCGGCGATCCGCTGTTCGGACTCTTCGACGGGATCTGGTGGGTCGGGTTCGGCGTGCTGACGATCTTTCATAGTGATTACTCTCACTGTTTACCGCCGAACGTCACCCCCGGTGACGGCGTTCGGCGGTAAGAGACGAGAGTAATCACTATCAGTCCCTCTGGGGCCTCTCGAGCGTGTGAGCGCGGTTCCCGACCGATTCGCCTGCCGCTACGCCCTCCGGCGGGCGAGATACAGCGTCTCGCCCTCGGGCAGCGACGCCGTTTCGGCAGGAACCGCCGGCGAGTCGTACCCGAGCGTCGTGAACAGGAAGTCCGCGTCGACGGCGCGGGCGACCTCGAGCGTCGGTCGGTGGAGCTCCGGCGGGAGGTTCAGTCCGTAGAGGAGGTCGGCCGCGTAGGTCTCGCCCGGATCGTCGCGCTCGCTGGCGGCGACGACGTCGTCGCAGACGAACCGGATCGACGGCGGGAGGTCGAGTTCGTCCGCGTCGGCGACGTCGGTGACAGTGACCTCGACCCCCCGCTCGACGAGGGCGACGGCGACGTCGGGGCGGCGGCCGACGCCGATCTCGACGGCCGAGTCGTACGTCGAAAATCGGCCGACGAGGGCGTTCTCACGCGGCGTATTCACGGCGGGATATTTATCAGGCCACCCCGCTTAAGCCCTGCTATGCTCGTCGACATCGTGCCGATCGGGGACCTCTCCGCGCAGGTCAAGCGCGAGGCCTCGGCCGCGCTTCGAGGGGTCTACGATTGCGACGTGACGGTGCAGGAGGAGCAGTCGATCCCCGACGGCGCGTTCGACCGGAGCCGGAACCAGTACCGGGCCGAGCAGTTCATCGAGCTGGCGAGCCGGGTCGGGACGGGCGAGAAGAACATCGGGATCACCTCCCAGGACCTCTACTACCGCCGGCGGAACTACGTCTTCGGCCTCGCCTACCTGAACGGCAACGGCTCCGTGATTTCCACTCATCGGCTCCAGACGTCCTCGGACGGCGGGATCACCACGAAGCCCCAGTCGGAGGTCTTCGCCGACCGCGTCCGCAAGGAGGTCGTCCACGAGATCGGCCACACCCTCGGCTTGGAGCACTGCGACAACAGCAAGTGCGTGATGTCCTTCTCCCCGACGGTCCGCGAGGTCGACGTCAAAGAGGAGAACCTCTGTGGGACCTGCAGTCAGTTGCTCTACTAAGTCGCGTACCTCGTCGCCCGTCGACGGACCGACGGCCCCGCCCGAGATTAACTACTATACGGTTTCCGATCAAAGATCGAAGAGTGATGCAGTACCTCGTCGCCGTCGACGGTTCGGAGTCGAGCACCGAGGCGCTCGAACACGCGCTCGAGATGAGTGAGCGGGCGGACGCGTCGCTGGTCGTCGCGTACGCGGTCGAACCGCGCGTGCTCGTCGAGGACGCCGAAGCGGAGGCGCCGACCCACGCGGAGGTCGGCGAGCGGATCTACACCGAGGACATCGAGGTCGCCGAACGCCGGGGCCAGGACGTCCTCGACGACGCCCGGGACCGCGCGGCCGACGCCGACGTCGAGATCGAGACGACGCTCCTCTACGGCGACCCGGTCGAGAGCATCGTCGGCTACGCCGACGAGGAGGCGATCGACGGGATCGTCGTCGGTCACCGCGGGCTCTCGGGCCGCGTCGAAGTCGTGGGCAGCGTCGCCAAGGGCCTCGTCGAGAAGGCGACCGTCCCCGTCACGGTCGTGAAGTGAATAGGCCGGCTCGTGACGGGCGTCGAGGAGTCGTATCTCAGCTGTGATATCAGCGCACTCGGTTAGCGAGGGATCTCAGCGCTTCTGGAACCCACAAACTGATATATTGTTTTTACTCTCGTTACCATCATCAAATTTGAAACTTAGGCCGAGAATATAATTACCAGTCCGCCGAATCAGTGAGTATGGTCGAGAACCAGTCGTCGCACGTGGAATCCAGCGTCTACGCCGGGGTGCTTCTCGTGAGCCTCGGCGTCGGGTCGTGGCTTCTGCACTACGCCGTGGGGGTGTTCGCGAGCTGGGGCTGGGCGGCCGCGATCGGAAGCGTCTGGGTCGTTCTGGGGGCGCTGCTGCTGTTCTCGGACGTTCGGGTCTACCAGTTCGACCGCTCGCCGACGGAACAGCTGTTGGTCGAGAGCGACGAATACTGAGACCGAGAAGGGACAGCGAGCTCTACGTCGCGGTCGGCGCGACGTCGTCGACCGCGTCGGCGAGCCGCTGCTTGTGCTGGACCGCGAGGCCGACGGTGAGGACGCCGCCGTACAGCGCGATGGCGAGCCAGCCGTATCCGACGACCGTCGTCCCAACCGCCGCGACGGCGCCGGTCACCCACGCGAGCGTGAGGGCCGACCAGACGGCGAGCAGCCCGATGTAGAGGTGCAGCGGCGTGCCGCTCAGCGAGTGGTCGTCGAACCGGCGGAGCGTCCGGCGGTTCTCGTCGGTCCGGAAGAGCTGGAAGTCGTCGTGGACGCGCATCCCGGTCATCGTGACGCCCAGAACGAGCCCGACGGCCGCGACGGTGAGCCAGCCGTACCCGATAGTGGAGGGCTCCATCCGGATGTCCGTGCCCAGCCAGACGAGGGACCAGCCCGCCCAGACGAGCGCGGCGATGCCGTACCCCCGGTATACCTGTCGAACACCCCGTGTGAGTGCCATACAAATGAATTTCCGGAGACATATGATAAATGTTGAGGTCGCGAAAGGTCCGGAACCGAGGCGGGCGTCGCCGACCCGGGCGAGGACTCAAGTCCCTCGCCCGAGAGCCGTCGGATATGACACTCCAGGACGGCGTCGCCCTCGTCACGGGCGCCAGTTCGGGAATCGGCGAAGAGACCGTGCACGCGCTCGCGCGAGAGGGCGCGGACGTCGCGCTCGCGGCGCGGCGTCGGGAGCGACTCGAAGCCGTCGCGGAGGATCTCGAATCCGAGTACGGCGCCGAGACGCTCGTCGTTCCGACGGACGTCCGCGAGGAGGACCAGGTCGCGGCGATGGTCGAGGAGACGGTCGAGTCGTTCGGCCGCCTCGACGTCCTCGTGAACAACGTCGGCGTCGGCGTCGGCAGCGACGTGGAGGACCTCTCGACCGACGACTACCGCCTGATGATGGAGACGAACGCCGACGGCTACTTCTTCGCGACCCGCGCGGCCATCCCCCACCTCCGCGAGACCGACGGAAACCTCGTCTTCGTCGGCAGCTTCGCCGGTCAGTACCCCCGGCCGTTCAATCCGGTCTACGCGGCGACGAAGTGGTGGGTCCGCGGCTTCGCCCACAGCGTCGAGGGGCAGGTCGGCCCCGACGGGATCGGCGTCAGCGTCGTCAACCCCACCGAGGTCCGGACGGAGTTCGGCAGCGAGTCCGGCGAGGCGTTCGAAGAGCGGTTCGAGCCCGGCGAGGTGACAGAGCCCGAAGAGGTCGCCGAGGCCATCGCCTTCGCCGCGTCCCAGGACTCCTCGACCGTCCACGAGATCGACCTCTACCGGCGCGACAAGTTCGACGGCTGGTAGTCACTCGGCCGACTCCGGAGCCGACGGGTCGTCGTCCGACGGATCGCGTTCGATCCGCTCCGCACGCATCGCGTGCCTGACCACGAGGTCGACGCCGCGGGCGACCTCGACGCCGCCGTAGTAGACGCCGACGAGCGAGACGAGGACGCTCACGATCACGCCGAACGATCCGAAGAGCACGGCCGCGAGCGAGCCGAGCCCGGAGATGACGGCGAAGTACGCCGCGCCGACGACGAATCGGTAGGCGGCGTCGCGGTGGGGCTGTGCGGTGGGCGGCAGGGAGGGCGCAGTCGGGGCGGAAGCCATACGGCTACCTCGCCGACGCCCGACATAAGTGTTCAGCCGCGCCGCTCCGGCGACGCGCCGTCGGCCGCGTCGACGCCGTCCACGAGTCTGCCGGCCACGCGGGCGCGGATCAGGTGATCGCGGCGGCGCGCCGCGAAGACCTCGACCGCGCTCCCCGCGGCGCGGGCGTCGCGGTCGAACGTCAGTTCGGGATAGGCGACGTCCGCGAGGACGAGCGGCTCCGGGGGCGCCGGCGGGACGCCCTCCGGGCCGTCCAGCGCCTCGGGGCCGAGCAGGTCGTCGATCCACGCGAGGTCGCGCTCGCCGCTGCCGACGCTCCGGACGACGGAGGCGATCCGGCGAACGAGCTGGCGGGGGAAGCCGCCGGCTGCGACCCGCAGGGCGACGAAGTCGCCGTCGCGTTCGGTCCGGATCGAGACCTCGCGCTCGGTGCCGCGGTCGTCGGGCGTGAGATTGTGGAAGTCGTGTGGGCCTGCGAGCGCCGCGGCCGCGTCGGCGACGCGGCCGTCGTCGAGGTCGGGGCCGTAGAGGTCGTAGACGTACGTGCGGCGCTCGGCGTCGTGGGTCGCGTGGAAATTCGCAGAAGCGTCCGCGGCGGCCCACGCCCTGACGTCCGACGGGAGTTCGCCGTTCAGCGCGCGGGGCGTGCACCAGTCGGGACACCGGAAGCCGACCGTCTGGGCGAGCGCCGAAACGCCTGCATCGGTCCGGCCGGCCGCGGCGTAACCATCTGGGCGGCCCCGATCGGCGGGATCGAATACGCCGAGGTCGTCGAGCGCGTCGAAGAGCGCGTTCTCGACCGTCGGGACCGAAGGCTGGCGCTGGAAACCGTGGAACGGCCGGCCGTCGTAGGCGACGCGGAAGGCGCGCAGGCGCTCCGAGCCCGAATCGGTCGCCATCGCCTACGCGAAGTCGTCGTAGGTCGGCGCGTCGCGGTCGCCCGGGAAGTCGTCGACCGGGGCGGTGGTCTGATCCCCGGAGGCCATCTCCTTCACCGTCACCTCGTCGTTCGCGAGGTCCTGCTCGCCGACGATAACGACCGTCTCGGCGTTGATGCTGTCGGCGTACCCCATCTGCGCGCCGAAGCTCCGGTCGGAGACGTCCACCTCGACGACGTTGCCGGCGGAGCGAAGTTCCCGGGCGATCCGGGCGGCGACGTCGCGGGTGTCGCCCACCGTGAGGACGTAGTAGTCCGTCGAGAGCGCCTCCTCGGGCCAGACGCCGGCGCGCTGGCACAGGAGGGACAGCGGCGCGAGGCCGGGCGCGACGCCGACCGCGGGGGTGGGCTGGCCGCCGAAGCTCTCGATGAGGTCGTCGTAGCGGCCGCCGCCGAACACGGATCTCGAGATCTCGCCCGTCGAGTCGAAGCACTCGAAGACGACGCCCGTGTAGTAATCGAGGCCGCGCGCCGTCGAGAGCGACACGTCGCAGTACTCCCGGGCGCCGAAGTCCGCGGCCGCATCGAGGACGTCCTCCAGGTTCCGGACCGCACTCTCGACGTCGTCGCCGCCGAACGCGGCGATCTCGTCGAGGTCGTCGCTCGCGACGAGGTCGTCGAACTCCCGGGCCTGGTCGTAGGAGAGACCCGCGTCGGAGAGGAGGCCGAGGTACTCGTTCTCTTCGACCTTGGCGCGCTTGTCGACCGCCCGGATCGCGTCGCGGGTGTCGACGTCGGCGTCGAACGAGGCGAGAAGGCCGCTCAGGATGTCCCGGTGGGAAACCCGGAACTCGAAGTCCTCGCCGGTGAGGCCGAGGTCGGTGAGCGCGTCGGCCGCGAACGCCAGGATCTCGGCGTCGGCCTCGGGCTCCGACGAGCCGAAGATGTCGACGTTCGTCTGGTAGAACTCCCTGAAGCGGCCCTGCTGGACCTGCTCGAAGCGCCAGAACGGGCGGGTGGAATACCACTTGATCGGCTTCGAGAGCTCCTGCTGCTTCGCGACGACCATCCGCGCGACCGTCGGCGTCAGCTCCGGCGTCAGCGACACCTCGCGGCCGCCCTTGTCCTCGAAGGCGTACAGCTCCTCGACGATCTCCTCGCCGCTCTTGTCGACGTACATCCGGGTCCGTTCCAGGGCGGGCGTCGAGATCTCGCGGAAGCCGTAGCGGGCGGCGGTCGCCTCCAGCGTGTCGATGACCTCCCGCCGCGGGGCCATCTCCTCGGGGTAGAAGTCGCGAAAGCCCTTGAGTCGGTCGTACATACGCCGGGGTTCGGCGGTGTCGCGCTTGAAACTGTTGAAGCCCGGTCGGTCACGGCACCGCGATGAGTCCCACGCCGACGACCGCCAGCCCGGCGGCGACGAGCCGCGTGCCGAACGCCTCCTCGCGCAGAACGACCCCGCCGAGGACGACGGCGACGACGGCCTGGGTGTTGATGATCGGCGAGGCGATCGACGCCGGCGCCGCGGCGAAGGCCAGCGAGGTCACGTGCTCGCCGAGGGCGACCCCGCCGCCCGCCAGCGCGAACTTCGGGAGGTCGCCGCGGAGCGGGACCCACTCGCGGACGGCCAGCGGGAGCACGACGAGCAGGACGCCGCCGAGGAGGATCGGAACCCACAGCGTCAGCGGCACGCTCATCTCCTGGAGGACGACCCGCTTGCCGACGTCGCTGATCGCGTAGCACGCCGCGCTCGCGAGCGCCAGCTGGGCCGCCCGCGAACTGGCCGCCTTGCGGAGCGGGTCCAGGAGCGCCCCCGAGCGGTAGTTCGCCACGTAGACCGCGAGGGTGGCGACGACGACGCCCGCGATCTGTAGCGGGGCCAGCCGCTGGTGGAGGAGCAGGACCTCGATCGGGAGCACGAAGACGGGCACGATCTTGCTGATCGGCGCGACGTAGGACACCTCGCCGGCGTCGATCGCCCGCAGGAACGCGAGAAACGCCGCCGCCGTCGCGAAGACGGTCGCGACGACGACGGCGGTGCCGAGCGGGTCGGCGGGCGCGGCCGAGGCGAGCGACGCGGGAGCCGGATCCCACTCGGTCCGCGACCGGAGCGTCACGAGCGGGAGGTACCACGTTATCGCCGCGGCGTTGATGCCGACGGTCAGCACCGTGCCGGGGTAGCCGCGGAAGTAGCGCTTCAGAACGAAGATGTAGGTGCCCCAGACGAACGCGGCGGCGACGGAGTAGGCGATCCCTGGCCCGAGCGAGAACACGGACCGAGGTCGTCGGTGCCCGGAGAAAGGCGTTCGGATTCGGGGACGGACCTCTCGGCGGGCAAGCGCGGTCCGGACCCCGCTACTCGTCGGCGAACCCCCGGACGTAGGACTGCTCGTGGTCCGGGAACACCCGTCCGACGGCGTCGCTGCCGCCCTCGGTGGCGATCAGTTCGCGCAGTTCGGCCTCGTAGTCGCCCTTCGGGATCTCCTCGGAGGGGCCGGTCTCGACCGTCAGGTTCTCCTCGACGAGGCGGTCGACCGCGTGTCTGCCCAGGCCGGCGAGCGGGGAGAGGTAGTCGACGCCGTGGCGGTCTTCGAGGCTCTGGGCCTGCGCCCGCGAGACGGTCGGGACGCGGTCGTCCCGGCGGGTCCCGTCGGCGACGGCGTCGACGTCGAGGTCGGCGGCGCGTTCGAGCGCGTGCTCGTGGACGCGCTGGATGCCGTTCCGGGGGTAGCCGTCCTCGCGCATCCGCGCCGCCGCTTCCTCGGCGACGTCGCGGTCGAGGTCGACGACCTCGAAGGGGTAGCCGAGCCGCTCGGCGGCGGCCGCGGCGTGCTCCCAGTCGTCGGTGATGCCGAACCGGCCGGTGACCAGCCGCACGTCGTAGAAGGAATCGAGAAACAGCCCCGCGAGCGCCGAGTCCTTGCCGCCGCTGAAGAGGAGCGCGAGGTCCACAGGTCGGCTGTGCTATCGGCGCCGGATGTCGAAGCTCTTCGAGTCGGGCTGCAGTTCCTTGAGGAGGTCCCGCATCTGCTCTTCGTCGATGCGGTCCTGGATGCGGCCGCTCTGGGCGAGCGCGGTGATCTGTTTCTTCACCTTCTCCGCGAACTCGGGCTTGGACATCTCGATGGCGTTGAGCCGCTGGCGGGCGCCGTCGGTGAGGTACTGCTTCAGCATCGCCTCCTGCTTGGCCTCGGCCTGCTCGCGGGCCGCCTCCTGGGCCGCCTCGCGGTCCTGGCCGCCCTGGGCCTGTTCGCGGAGTTCTTCCATCTTCTGTTCGCGCAGTTCCTCCAGTCGGTCGTCGTCGGGGGATCCACTCATCGGTGTACGATTCCGTCGCAGCGCTAAAAACGGTTACGTCGTCGCGAGTCGAGCCTACGCGTAGCGTTCGAGTTCCGGCCGGTCGAGCTCCTCGAGGACTTCGTCGGCGGCGTTGTCGAGGAAACTCCGGCCCTCGGGGGTGATACGGCGGCCCTGGCCCTTGGCGGTCTCGACGAGGCCCTCCTCCTCGAGCTGCTGGAGCGCCGTCCGGATGATCTTCTTGCTGCCGGTGTCGGAGCTGTTACCCGAGACCCTGTAGCGGTTCGTCCCGCGCTTGCGGCCGCCGTACTCCGTCGAGAGACGGTCGACGCCGACGGGGCCTTCCATCGCGACCTTGCGGAGGAGCGACGCCGCGCGGACGTACCAGAAGTCGTCCTGCTGGGGCGGCAGTTCCTTGGTCTGACCGGTCTTGGCGTAGTCGATCCACTCGGGCTCCTCGATCCGGTCCGCGAGGCGGTCGGCGACGTCCTCGATGAGGGCGTCGGCCGGAACGTCGTAGA
>JBDGUM010000098.1:0-19217 GCA_042215855.1 Halobellus sp.
ACGACCGCATCTGGTTGCGCTTGCGCGCCTCCTCCTTGTGGGCCTCGACGATCTGTTCGCCCTTCCCGGCCGGGACCGTCCGGACCTTCGGGTTGTTGCCGTCGTCCGGGTTGTGGTAGACCAGGACGTCCTGGAGCTCTTCGGGCGGCAGCAGCTCGGACATCGCCTTCGCCAGCATCGACTTGCCCGTCCCGGGCGAGCCGATCATCATCACGTGCCGCCGCTGCTTCGCGGCCTTCATCACGACGTCGCGGGCGTGCTCCTGCCCGATGACCTGGTCGACGAGCCGGTCGGGCACGTCGATCTCGTCGGTCGACTCGATCTTGAGGCCGCCGAGGAGGTCGTCCTCGTCGACGTCCTCTGCGACCTCGGCGTCGACCTCGACGTCGCTCCCGAGGTCCTCGATCGTGCCGTCCTGGTCGACGTCCGGGTCGGGATCGTGGTCGACCTGACCGTCTCGAGGACCGGAGCGGCCGCCGCGCTCGTCGGGCCCCGCGGGCCCCTCGGCCGGTTCGTCGGCGACCCCGTCGCGGAACCGCTCGCCGTCGCCCTCGTCGGCCGGCGGCGAGTCGGGCGCCCCGTCGGTGACGCCGCCCCCCTCTTCGGGGGCGTTCTCGTCGGCTTCCGTGTCGTTACTCATAGAATACTTCGCTACCTTATCCCAGGGTCGGGCGACTGATATACTTTCTCCTCGAATTCTCAGTGGCTAAAATCCGGAAATCGAACGGCTGAGGTGGTTTATAAGGTATATACACCGTCCATCACATCTCGGGGTATTTATAAATGATGCGGCCGACACCCGACGTATGCGGGGGTTCTACATCGGCCGGTTTCAGCCCTATCACGACGGGCACCACCGGATGGTCGCAGAGATCGCCAACGAGGTCGACGAACTCGTCCTCGGGATCGGGTCGGCGGGCGACTCCCACACGCCGCGGAACCCGTTCACCGCCGGCGAGCGCGTGATGATGGTCACGAAGTCCGTCGCCGAACTCGACGTCACGACCTACGCCGTCCCGATCGAGGACCTCGAACGCAACTCCGTGTGGGTGAGCCACGTCCAGAGCATGTCGCCGGCGTTCGACGTCGCCTACTCCAACAATCCGCTCGTGATCCAGCTCTTCTCCGAGGCGGGCGTCGAGGTGAGGCAGTCGCCGATGTTCAACCGCGACGTCCTCGAGGGGACCGAACTGCGCGCGCGGATGATCCGCGGCGACGACTGGGAGCACCTCGTCCCCGATCCGGTCGTCGACGTGATCGGGGAGATCGACGGGATCGAGCGCATCCAGCGCGTCAGCGACACCGACACGAACGGCGACGTGGTCGACGACGCGCACACCGGCGACGACGGCGCCAGCGACCCCGAGTGACGGATGATCACGCTCGCCTCCGACTTCGGGACCCCGTACCCGGCCGCGATGAAGGGCGTCGTCCTCCGGCGGTCGGACGCCCGCCTCGTGGACGTCGCCCACGACTTCCCCCGCCAGGACGTCCGCGCGGCGGCCTTCTGGTGCCGCGAGACGCTCCCGTACTTCCCGCCCGCGGTCCACCTCGTCGTCGTCGACCCCGGCGTCGGGACCGACCGCGACGCCGTCGTCGTCCGCGCGGGCCAGCACGCGCTCGTCGGCCCCGACAACGGCGTGTTGCTGCCGGCGGCGCGTCGGATCGCCGAGCGCGCGGCCGAGTCGGACTCGGACCGAGACCCAACCGTCGAGTGCTTCGTCTACGACTACGCGGACCCCGCGTCGTCGACCTTCCACGGCCGCGACGTCTTCGCCCCCGCCGCGGCCGAGGTCCACGAGGCCGGCGTCGACGCGATCGAGTCGCTCGATCCCGTCTCGCGCGTCGAGTCGTTCCCGGCCGCCGGCTCGCCCGAGGCGCTCGTCGACTGTCGGTTCCCGGAGGCATCGATCGAGGGAGGGGTCGCCCGCGGCGAGGTGCTCGTCGTCGACGACTTCGGCAACGCCGTCACCAACGTCCCGGGGTCGTTCCTCGACGGGAAAGCGGGGAGCGAAATCGACGTCAACGGCACCGCTGCGCCGGTCGTCACCGCGTTCGCCGAGGTCGGGGACGGCGAGCGCCTGGTGACCGTCGGCAGCCACGGCTTCGTCGAGTGCGACGTCAATCGGGGGCGAGGTGACGAGGCGTTCGACCTCGCGCCGGGCGACGAGGTCGTCCTCGCCGACTGAGAGCGCTCACTCGCCCCCGAGATCGACGTCCGGGTCGATGTCGGGGTCGATGTCCGCGTCGACGAGGTCTTCGAACTCCGTGATCTCCTCGACGAGCGTCGAGCGCTCGAAGTAGAGCACCTCGACGAGCACGACGGCCGCCGCCAACGCACACACCGCGTAGAACGTGTTGCGCTCGGCGGCGTAGAGGTGATACAGCATCACCGGGAAGAACCCCGCGGCGCCGACGAGCCCGACCGCCGGCGGCACCGGATTCACCGAGGACTGGTCGCGCTGACGGAGCGCGAGGTAGCTCATCCCGCCGAAGACGACGATGAACGCGACCGAGGCGAAGCTGGTGACGGCGTCGAGGCTGCCCCACGCCGAGAACAGCGCCGTGATCGTCCCGATGCCGAGGATCAACCGCGGCGGGACGCCGTCGACGTCGGGATCGCCCACGCGGTCGGGCAGAAAGTCCTTCGAGAGCAGCCCCTTCGCGAAGTAGCCCGACGAGAAGAGCGTCGCGTTGATCGCGCTCCCCGTCGAGAACAGCGCCGAGAGCGCGATGACCAGGCCGCCGAGCCAGCCGACCCCGAAGACCGAGAGCATCTGCTCGGCGGCGTCCTTCAGCGCCGTGTGCGGGTGCGTCGTCAGCGCCTCCGGTGCGAGGTTCACGGTCGCGAGGGCGACGACGATGTAGATCCCGACCGCCGCGGGGATCGAGACGTAGATCGCCTCGCGAATGGTCGTCGTCGCGTCTTCGATTCGCTCCTGGTCGTAGAAGAGCAACTGCCACCCCTGGAAGGCGACGAACGAGACGCCCGCCGCCATCAGCGGACTCACCGAGAACAGCCGGCCGGCGCCGACGTCGAGGGGCGCGGGCGAGATCCCGAGCACGTACGCGATCCCGCCGACGCCGAAGAGCACGAGGACGAGTACCTTCGCGGCGACGAGGACGTTCTCGGTCGTGCCGGTCGCCCGCGCCCCCAGCAGATTGAGGCCGACGAACCCGGCGACGGCGAGTACCGAGATCACGGGGCGGAGCGGCAGTCCAACGGCCGACTCCGGCACGAGTGGAAGGGAGATCGCGAACTCCGCGAACGCGAAGGCGTACATCGCCATCGAGCCGATGTACCCGAAGAGCAGCGTCCAGCCGGCCATCCCGGCGAGCGTCTCGTTGCCGGTGAAACACTGGATGTACGTCACGGAGCCGCCGCCCTGATCGGCGAGTTCGTTCAGACGAGTGTAGGAGTACGCGGCACACAGCGCCACGACGCCGGCGAGGACGAACGCCGCCCACGTCGCCGCGCCGGTGATTCGCGTCACGACGCCGAGGACGGCGTAGATGCCGCCACCGATCATCCCCCCGAGCGCGATGGAGACGGCTTCGGTCAGTCCGAGGCTTTCGGCCATCGGCTATCGGTCGACGACCGACTGTGAAAAGAGTTCGTCATACTGTGCCGAACAAATTCGGATCGTCCGACTGCGCCGACGCTCGTCCGAGTCCCGATCAGTTCGCCGCGATGACGTCGTCGATCCGGACGACCATCGTCGCCGCCTCGGTCGCCCCGGTGATCGCCTCGCGCTTCACGGCCGCGGGGTCGAAGATCCGGGCCGCGACGGGGTCGCCGATCTCGCCGGACCGGCCGGTGGCGATGATCCCCGCGACGCCCTCGCGGTCGAACGTCGCCCGGAGTTCGACCAGGGCGTCGATCGGATCCATCCCGGCGTTCGTCGCGAGCGTCCGGGGGAGCGCCTCGACCGCGTCGGCGAACGCCTCGACGGCGAGCTGCTGGCGCCCGTGGACGCCGCTCGCGGCCGCGCGGACGTACTCGGCGATCGCGACCTCGGTCGCGCCCGCGCCGGGGACGACGCCCCCGGACTCGATGGCGGCGACGGTCACGTCGACGGCGTCGGTCACCGCGCGCTCCAGTTCGTCGACGACGTGTTCGGTCCCGCCGCGGACGACGAGCGTGACTGTCCCGGCGGCGTCGCCGCCCTCGACGAAGGTGAGGTCGTCGGATCCGAACCGCTCTACGGAGACGCGGTCGGCGTGGCCGAAGTCCGCGGCGTCGAGTTCGCGGACGTCACCCAGCTGCCTCGCGCCCGTCGCGCGGGCGATCGCCTTCGCATCGCTGGTCTTGAGGCTCTCGAAGGCCACGATACCGCGGCGCTCGAGGTGCGCGGCGACGCGGTCGGCGATCGACTTCGTGGAGAAGACGACGTCGACGCCGGCCTCGTCGAGCGCCTCTGCGATGCCCGCCAACTCGGCGTCCTCGGCGTCGACGACGGCCTCGAGCTGGTCGACGGAGGTGATGCGGTACTCGGCGTCGCTCCCGCTCTCGCGGACGTCGAGCTCCGTCGTGAGCACGGCGACGGTCGCGTCCTCGACCGTCCGGGCCATCCCGTCGCGGACCGGCTCCTCGTCGACGACGACGCCCTCGACCAGTTCGGTCGCCGACGAGGACGCGCCGACGTGGGTGAGGATCCGCACGTCGTCGGGGTCGAACCGCCCAGCGCCGTTGTAGACGGCGCGGACCGCGTCGACGACGAGGCGCGCGAGCGAGTCCGCGGCGACGTCGCCCGTCCCCTTCCCGGTCATCGAGGACTCGGCGACCGCCGCGAGCACGTCGTCGTCGAGCTGGAGGTCGAGGACCTGCTCGTCGATGGCCTCCTGGGCCAGCCGCGCGGCCTCGTTGTACCCCTCGACGATGATCGTCGGGTGGAGGTCGTCGTCCAGCAGGTGCTCGGCCTGCGCGAGAAGTTCACCCGCCAGCACCGACGCCGTGGTGGTACCGTCGCCGACGCCCTCTTCCTGGGTCTGGGCGACCTCGACGATCATCTGAGCCGCCGGGTGCTCGATGTCCATCTCCGCGAGGATGGTCGCGCCGTCGTTGGTGATCACGACCTCCCCGCTCGCGTCGACGAGCATCTTGTCCATCCCGCGCGGTCCGAGCGTCGTCCGGACCGCGTTCGCGACCGCCCGCCCCGCGCGGATGTTCGACTGCTGGGCGTCGGCGCCGCGCGTTCGGTCGCTGGTCCCCGAAAGCACGTACAGGGGCTGCATTCGTGTAGACATAGGTATGTAAACCTCACAGAGAGGGACGTTTGCAGTTCTATATATAGATATCGCTAAATACGAGTTAGAGCGTATCTATCGAACGATTAGGCCACTCTGATCTGAAGGTCCCCGCCAGATCACGGTCCGATTCCGGTACATTTCATAGTGATTACTCTCACTGTGTACCGCCGAGCGCCACCCCGTTGACGGCGCTCGGCGGGAAGAGACGAGAGTAATCACTATCGGTCTCGACACCGCTATTCGGCGTCGCTTCGGCCGACGACGCCCGGTCGCCAAGGTATATCTGGGTCGCCCTATCATTGTTCGACGATGCTGGAGCTGAACCACGGGTTCCGGGTCGTCGACCTCCACGCCCGCCTCGATCCGGGCGACGAGGAGGAGGTCGCCACCCGCGGCCGCGAGACGACGCCCGAAGCCCTCGAACGCGAACTGCACCAGGCGGGGGTCGTCCGCGCGGTCGTCTCGCCCGGGAGCCGCTCCCCCGACGAGGGCTACCTCCGCGCCAACAACGCCGTCGCCCGCCTGAGCGTCGACCGGCCCTTCCTGGCGTTCGCGCGGATCGGCGGCCCGCGCGACCCGAGCGACCGCGCGACGGCGCGCCTGCGCAACCTCACCGCCTCGCGGGAGCCGCACCACGCCGGCCCCGACGACATCGAACAGTACGCCTACGACGACCGCTTCCACGGCTTCGCGCTCGCGCCGGCGACCGACGGCCTCCCGGACGACGAGACGCTCGCGCAACTGGAGGACGTCGGCCTCCCGGTGGTGGTCCGCGGCGGCCGCGACTTCCCGCCGGCCGCCGTCGCCGAGACGCTCCTCGACCGGGGGTTCCCCGTCATCCTCTCCGGCTTCGGGGGCTACCCGCTCGACCGGGACCTGATGAGCGAGGCGATCGACCTCCTGGGGGACCACGACCGGCTCTACCTGGACACCCACCAGGTCCGGTTCCGGAGCGTGCTCGAGCGGGCGCTCCTGGAGCACCCCGACCGCGTGATGTTCGGCAGCGGCGCGCCCGAGATCCACCCGAGCGTGGGCGTGATGGAGATCCTGACGCTCGACGTCTCCGAGGACGTGATGCGGCGGGCCTTCTCGGCGAACGCCGCCCGGATCGTCGAGGGGCTCGCCCCCGGCGAGCCGTAGGCGGCGATCAGCGCCAGTCGTACTTCGCGACCGCCCGGTCGGCGCGCTTCGAGCACCCGTGGGGGTTCCGCGCCTCCGAGCGGTCGCGCGCCCGGGCGACGAGGCCGTCCGACCAGCCGGTCGCGACGCCGACGACCACGTCGCGGCCGTTGCCGACCCACCCCGAGGGCTTCGCCTCCCCCCGGAGCACGTCGCGGGCGGCCGCGAGCGCGTCCGCCCCGGCGTGGGAGGCGATCCGCCGGAGGATCGTCGGCCGCATCCCGTAGTTCTTCACGAGCCGGTAGGCGAGCGCGCGGTACTTCCACCCGATGTTCCGCTCGTCGGTCCCCCCGTCGGCCTCGTACTCGGTGCGGACACACATCTCCGCGGCCCAGGTGACGTCGTGGCCGAGACCCGCCAGCCGGTGGGCGGCGTCGCGCGCGCCGCCCGTCTCCAGGTACTCGTCGAAACCGTCGATGTCCTCCAACACGTCGGCCCGGAAGGCGACGTTGTCGCCGTTGAAGTACGTCACGTCGCGGCCGCGGATCCGCCGCGTCTCGGGCTGGGTGGTCGTCATCCCCGCGGGCAGGGTCTCGTGGACCGGCCCCGTCACGACCGGCGCCCGCTCCAGCCCCGACTCGATCGCGTCGACCCACGTCTCCTCGATCGCGAGGTCGCTGCGGAGGAAGGCGACGACGTCGCCGGAGGCGGCCTGGATCCCCGCGTTGCGGGAGACGTTCAGCGTCCGGTCGGAGACCTCCACGAGGACGTCGACGTCGTCTCGGTCGCGGACCATCCCGGAGGTCCCGTCGGCCGACGGTCCGTTGACCACCACGATCTCGGCGTCGGCCGCGTTCGCGGCCAGTACGTCGAGGGTGGCCGCGAGGCGGTCCCGGTCGTTGAGGGTCGGGACCACTACCGAGAGTTCCATACGCGTCGGTTGCGACACGAGAACTTAAATGTCGCACCTCCGACCGACGCGAGCCTCGTCAGCGCGGCCTGCTTCGGCGGAAAACGCGTCAACCAGGCTACTCGTCGGCGTCGCCGTCGACGGTCGCGGTCCAGTAGGAGACCGACGCCAGGGCGTCGCCGATCGACCAGGGACCGAGGGTCGCCTCCCCCAGCGAGGTGTCGAGGTCGCGGAACTCCTGAGCGACGCCGTTCGGGATCTTCCGGTAGAAGCCGTACGGCAGCAGGAAGTCGTGCCGGTCGTCGACCAGCCGCAGGCCGGCGTCGTCCAGGAGTCGGTTCACCTGCGACGCCGAGTAGAGGTGCGACCCCATCGGGAGCAGCCAGTTGTAGACCACGCGCGCGCTCCGGTCGTTGAAGGTATCGAAGAAGACGACGTCCTTCGAGACGCGAGCCATCTCGGTCATGAACTTCGCGGGCGTCTCCGCCAGGTGGAAAAAGCGCATCGCGAAGACCGCATCGAAGTGATCGTCGGGGAAGGGGAGCCGGGCGGCGTCGCCGCGGAGGAACTCGATCCGGTCGGCGACGCCCGCGTTGCGGGCCTTCTCGCGGCCCTGAGACAGCATCGCCTCGGAGATGTCGAGGCCGACGATGTTCGCGCCGCGGTCGGCCAGCATCGCCGTGAACCGCCCCGTGCCGCAGGCGATCTCGAGGACGTCAGCCCCTTCGACGGGCGCGAGTGCGTCGAGCACGGCCTTCTTCTCGCGGTCGTCGATGAGTCTCCCGCCGCGCGAGAACCGCTTCGAGTCGTACTCCTCGGCGACGTCGTCGGCCTGGTACCACTCCTTTCCTTTCACGCTACCATCCTGTCCACGCTCGCGGACTAAAACCGTACTGGATGCGCGTCGCGACGCTCGCCGGCGGACGGCTCCCGGGACACCGCCCCGCGACGGGGTCCCGTCGACGGTCGGTCGGTGCCGGCGTCGAAACCTTATATGTATATAATCTATACTGAGTGTATTCACACACTTGTAGCCAACCTTTACCACCAATAGATGTCTCCTGTTGGGTATGAGCACCAGTACCGCAGACCTCGACGGCGACGACCTCCTCACGGAGTCGGAGTACCGCGACCGCCTCCGCGAACTCCCCCCGAGCGCGAAGCTCGTGGCGAAAGTCCTCGAGGGCGACGCGCCGCTCTCGCAGGGCCAGCTCGCCGACGAGTCGCTCCTCCCCGACCGGACGGTCCGCTACGCTCTCAACCGCCTGGAGGAGACGGGGATCGTCGGCTCCCGCTACAGCTTCAAGGACGCCCGCAAGCAGGTCTACTACCTCAACACGTAGTTCTCGAGGCCTCCGTCTTCTCTCCCAGCCGGCCGTGACACCGTCGTCTCGCGACCGACCGACCGTCCGTCGTATCGCCGTGCCCGTCGAGGGCCCCGTCCCCACCGGGTCGACGAACGCCTACCTCGTGGACGAGACGGTCCTCGTCGATCCGCCGGCGCGGAGCGACGACCTCGACGCCGCCGTCGCCGACGCGTCGATCGACCACGTCGCCGTCACGCACGCGCACCCCGACCACGTCGGCGCCGTCGCCGACTACGCCGCCGAGACCGGCGCGACGGTCTGGTGTCGCCGGGGGCGCGAGGACCGCTTCGCCGAGGCGACCGGCATCGACCCCGACCGGACCTTGGTCGAGGGTACCGACCTCCCCGCGGGCATTTCTGTTTTGGACGTCCCCGGCCACGCGCCGGACCACGTCGCCTTCGAGACGGATCGGGGGATCCTCTGCGGCGACGTCGCGACCGCCGAAGGGAGCGTCGCCGTCGCGGCGCCGGAGGGCGACGTCCGCGCGTACCTCGTCGCGCTCCGGCGCCTCATCGCTCGCGACCCGCCCCGGCTGTATCCCGGTCACGGCCCCGTGATCGACGACCCCCGCGCGGTCTGTGAGCGGCTCTACCGCCACCGCCTCGACCGCGAGCGACGGGTCCTCGACGCGGTCCGTGCGGGCGGCGCGGACGTCGAGGGCGTCCTGGACGCGGCCTACGACGCCGACCTCACCGGCGTCCGCGACCTCGCTCGCCGGACGGTCGTCGCGCACCTGGAGAAGCTCGACACGGAGCGCCGCGTCGACTTCGACCGCGACGCGGAGACGGTCGCGCCGCGGTGATCGACGGGACGGCCGGATCGACGCCCCCCGACCGGGAGCGTTTTGTCCGCGTCGCCGCGACACTGCAACGTGACCGAGACCCCGTCCCTGGACGCGGAGCTCGACCGCGCCCGCGAGCTGTCGGTGTCGGACCTCGCGGACGCCATCGAGTCTATCGGCTTCGAGTGCACGCGCTGCGGCGCGTGCTGTAAGGGCCACGCGGGGACGGACGGCGGGACGGAGCCGCACACCGCGACGGTGTTCCCCGACGAGGTCCGCCGGATCCGGGACGCGGCGGCCGACGTCGAGAGGAACGACGAGGAGGGCGACGCCACCGACGAGGCCTACGACTGGCGCGACGTCGCCCGACCGATGCCCTACGGCCTCCCCGAGGGCGACGGGAGCGCGGCGGGCGAGACCTTCGAGTGGGCGCTGCAGACGGACGCCTGCGGCGACTGCGCATTCTACGAGGAGGAGGGCGGCGAGGGCGCCTGCCGGATTCACCCCGACCGGCCGCTGATCTGCCGGACCTATCCCTTCAGCGTCGCGCTCGGCGGCACGAGCCAGCCGATGGGCGAGGCCGTCGACGAGGAGGGGATGGTCCGCGCCCACGAGTGCGAGGGGCTCGGCCGCGACATCTCCCGCGAGGACGCCGAGGACCTCGCCGCGGCGCTCAAAGAGCGCGCAGTCCGGGAACTCGAGGAGGCGATCGGCGTCCGCGACAGCTACGAGCCGGTCGACGCCGACGGGGTGGTCGTCTACGACTCCGAGGGGCCGAAGCGGGCGGACGGGACGCCGATCGACGGCGGCGACTGACCGCGACGCCGACCCGGGCTTGCGAGCCTTCTTGTCGACCCCGTCCCAAGCCTCACCGATGACGGCTGATTCCGATGTCTTCGAGCAGGTCGCCGAAGCGACCGAGGGCGACGAGGTGCGTCTCGCGCTCTCGGACGAGAGCGTGACCGTCGGCGGCGTCGAGTTCGCGCCGCCGATCGTCACCCGCGTGGCCGCGGTCCGCGAGGAGACGATCGACGCGCGCCAGAAGGACGTCGAGATCGACGGGATCGTCGACCGGCGGATCGTCCACCTCGCGCCGCTCGCGGGCGACGAGGTCCACGGCGGCTACGTCCTCGAGACGCGGAGCCCCGTCGTGGGCGAGGACACGGTCGAACCGCTGCGCGCGCAGCCCCGCGACGGCTGTGGCCCGAGCGACGACGTGACGACGTTCCCGACCGTCGCCGAAGTCGAGTCGATCGAGGTTCGATCGTAGGCCGTCGCTTCACATCCGGACGACCGCCGCCGGGGCCGAAACCACTACCGCCGCCGCTGACGACCCTCCGATATGCGAGTCAGCGTCATCGGCGGGAGCAGCATCGACGCGACGGAGCGGGAGACGGCGGAGACGCTCGGCCGGATCCTGGGTCAGCGCGGCCACACGATCGTCTGCGGCGGCCTCGGCGGCGTGATGGCGGCCGTCTGCCGCGGCGCCGCCGACGCGGGGGGCTACACGATCGGGATCCTCCCAACGGACCGCCGCGCGGACGCGAACGAGTACGTCGACGAGGCGATCGCGACCGGGCTGGGCCACGCGCGGAACCCGCTCGTGGTGATGAACGGCGACGCGGTCGTCGCGATCGACGGCGGCGGCGGGACCCTCTCGGAACTGGGGTTCGCGTCGGTCTACGATCGGCCGACCGCCGGGATCGGCACTCACGACGCCGACCACGTCGAGGCCGTCGAGACGCCCGAGGAAGCGGTCGATTACGTGGAACGCGAGGCGCTCGCGGAGTAAGAAGGCGACCTACCAGGTGCCGTGGAAGGTGTCGAACGACAGCGAGTCCAGCGGCTCGTCGCCGACGGCGATCCGGTACTCGCCGGGCGTCAGCATCGGCTTGTGGAACTGCGGGCCGTCGTCGGTCGTGATCCGGGGACAGCCCGTGTTGACGAAGGCGTCCATGTCGAAGTTCCGCAACCGGTCGGGCGTCACCTCGTCCATCGTGATGAGGTAGGCGTCGTCGTTGTCGGCGATGATCTCCTCGGCGATCTCCATCCGGCCCTGGCCGATCTTGGTGCAGAAGATCACGCCCCACTTCTCGGCGTCCATCGCGCGGTGGACGGCGCCGTAGCGCTGCTTCAGGAACTTCTCCGTGTCGGCGACGGTGACGACGTTGTTGACGGGGTCGGCGATGAGCACCTTCTTGTCGGGGTGTTCCATCGCGAGGCCGAGCGGGTGGAACTTCCCGCCGCCGACGTACAGCACCTGATCGGCGTCGATGTCGGCCGAGGCGTAGTTGCAGCCGAGCACCTGCCCCTCGTGGGTCAGGCGGTCGTCGCCCCGGCGGGTGTGGACGTCGTAGCCGCGCTCTTCGAGCCACTCGACCATCTCGTCGAAGCGGTTCATGTGCTGGGCGGTCGTGACGAGTCCGACGTCCTCGTCGGGGAGTTCGTCGACGGCGTCCTCGAGGATCGGGAACGGGTCGACGTTCGAGAAGAGGGGGACGTAGATGATCTTGTCCGACTGCTTCATCGGCGAGTGGCCGAAGTGGACGAAGACGTCGGTGCGGCGCATCAGGTAGGTGTCGAGGTCGCAGGCGCCGTAGCAGGGCTGGCCCGAGAGCATGAACGTCACGTCGTCGTCGCACAGCTCCCTGAGGTCGTCGGCGACGGCCGGACCGCGGCGCTTCAGCCCCTCGGGGAACTGCAGGCCGACGCGGCTGGCGTCCCGCTCTTCGATCTCGTCGACGATGCGGTCGAGTTCGTAGTCCCACTCCCGGTCGTGCTTCAGCGACATCCCGGTGTTTCGGAGGTCCCCTTCTGTGACCCTGTCCTGGCTCATTGCACCGTCGTAGCCCGCCGACGCCAATAACCTCGGCGGTTCCGTAATCGCGTCGAAACGACCGTGAACGTCCGGTTCGATCGCGTTTTCGATGCGCCGCTCGGGCGGGCCTCTGCAGGGCTCCGGCGGTGACCGCCCCGTCCGGTAACTTGAAACGCGCTGCGTCCCGAAAGGGAGGTATGAGCGTCCAGACGGACAAGCTCGAAGAGCTCGGCCGGGAACTCGGCGACGCGATCGCGGAGACGCCCGAATACGAGGCGTTCGAGGAGGCGAAGGCGGCCGTCGAGGCCGACGACGACGTCCAGGAACAGATCTCGGAGTTCCGCGACCTCCGCGATCAGTATATGCACGCCCGGCAGATGGGCAAGGCGAGCGAGGAGTCCCTCCAGCGGGTCCAGGAAGCCCAGGAGGAACTCCACGCCATGCCGAAGATGGCCGAGTACATCGACGCCCAGGAGGCGCTCCAGGATCGCCTGGAATCGGTCAACGAGGCCATCTCCGAGCCGCTCGCGGTCGACTTCGGCGGCGAGGCCGGCGGCTGCTGTCAGGACTGAGCGCGGTCGGCCGCGCGGCGCGCTGATTCTCCCCGCTCCGCCCCGCGAGGGTTCTTATACGAGATCGGGGCCAGGAGCGGTATGCTCGCGATCGCCGGCGGCAAGGGAGGCAGCGGGAAGACGACCACGACGCTGGGGCTGGCCCGCGCGCTCGACGGGCCCGCCCTCGCCGTCGACGCCGACTGCGACCTCCCGAACCTCCACGCGCTCGCCGGGGTCCCGCGAGACCCGCCGGCGGGGAGCGTCGGCCACCCGGACCCCGGCGGGCGGGAGACGCTGATCCGGCCGGCCCCGCGGAACGCGCCCGACGGCGCCGGGAGCCGACTCCGCCGCCTGACCGACTTCGACGGCCAGGTGCTCGTCGACTGCCCGGCTGGCGCCGGTCCCGACGCCGCTGTCCCGCTCCGGGTCGCGGACGCGGTCCTCGTCGTCGCCACGCCCTGCGTGCCGGCGCTTCGGGACGCCGCGAAGACGGCCGCGATGGCCCGCGCGCTCGACACCCGCGTCGTCGGCGCGGTGCTCACGCGGGCTCGCATCGAGCCGCCGGGCGTCGCGGACCTGCTCGGCTGCCCGGTGCTCGCGACGGTGCCGCCGGCGACGCCGCCGCTCGAGTCCCCGGCCGTCAGCCGCGCGTACGACAGCCTCGCCCGCTCCCTCCCGAACCGACAGAAAGCCTAAGCCGGTCGCCCTCGAACTGCCCGTGTGGCATCACGGCTCTCGACCGGCGTCAGCGTCCTCGATCGCCAACTCGACGGCGGGATCCCGCCGGGGAGCATCGTGCTTCTCTCGGCGGACCCCGCCAGCCAGTCGGAGCTGTTCCTCTACGAACTGACCGCGGTCCGCGCCACGCTGTACCTCACGACGATCCGCTCGGACCAGGCGGTCCGCGACGCGCTCGACCGGATGTCCGGCCGCGTCGGCGACCCGACGATCCGCGACGTCGGCGGCAACGCGCCGCTCGACACGGCCAACCGCTTCGTCCGGGACCTCCCGGAGGGCGCGAACCTCATCGTCGACGTCGTCGACGCGCTCGAAGAGCCCGAGCCCGCGCGCTACCGACAGTTCCTCAACGAGCTGCAGAACCACATGGTCAACACCGGCGGGCTGGCCGTCCTCCACGGGATGAAGCGCGACGCGGAGCCGGCGAACCGGGGCTACACCGAACACATGGCCGACGTCGTGTTCGACCTCCGCACCGAGGTGAAGGGCTCGGAGATCGAGAACCGCCTCGCGATCCCGAAGTTCCGCGGCGGCAACGCGCCGACCGAGACGATCAAGCTCCAGCTCAGCGAGCGCGTCGCGGTCGACACGAGCCGGGATATCGCGTAAGAACGCCGCCGGCGCACCGATTCCTCACCCGACGCCGACGAAGCCGAAGTACGCGAACGCGACGAGCGTGACCGCGACCGTCAGGAGCGACCAGTTCCGCGCGGTGTCGAGCCCGCCGGGAACGAGCCGGTCCGCGAACAGCGAGAGGAAGTAGGGGCCGAGCGGGACCAGCCGCCAGACGAAGGGGAGCTCCCGACCGAGCCCGTACCGGAGCCCGAGCGTCAGCGCGATCGTGCAGGCCGCGGCGACGGCCGCGACCCGCAGGTCCTGGGCGCCGGCGAGGGCGTCCTCCGGGAGGTCGGTCGTGTCGTCGGCGTCGGCGGTTTCTTCAGTCTCGTCTGACATCTGGGTGACTCGGTTCGTCGTGGTACGAAAAACGGTGATCGGGGCCGCGGACGGCGCCGTTACTCGTCGAGGTCGACGTCGTCGAGTTCCTCGGCCAGCTCGTCGGCGTCGACGTCGACGTCCTCGATCGCCTCTTCGATGTCCTCGGGGGCCGCGCCGCCGGCACCGCCGGCGCCGCCCATCATACCGCCGAGGCCGCCCATCATTCCGCCGCCCATCCCGTCGATGGTCTCCTGGACGATGACCCGGTCGAGGTCGAGCCGGTCCATCAGGTCCTGAGCGATCTGCTGCTTGGAGAACATCCACTGCTGATTCATCGTCATCTGCGGCGTGGCCTCGATGTAGAGGGTCTCCTTTTCCACCTCGACGGTCTCGGTCTCGAGTTCGCCCTCGTCGTCTTCGTCGTCCTCGTCGGGCTCGACGACCTGTTCTTCCTCGACGGTGTCGGTCTCGATCCAGACCTCGGGGGCCTGCTGGAGGTACATCTCCAGCATGCTCGCGGCCTGCTCTTCGCGGTCGTCGACGATCTCGAGGATCTCGTACTCGTACTCGAGGTCCTCGCCCGCGAGCGGGTGGTTGAAGTCGACGCGGGCGCGCCCGCCGACCATCGTGATGACCTGGCCCTGGTCGCCGTCGATCTGGACCTGGGCGCCGGGGTAGCGGTCGTCCTCGTCGATCTTGTTGGCGCTGACGGTGCGGACCTGCTCGTCGTCGTACTCGCCGAACGCCTCGGCGGCGGGGACCTCGACGGTGCCGGTGTCGCCGACCTCGCTGCCGACGAGCGCGTCGTCGACGCTCTCGAAGACGTGGCCGGCGCCGACCACGATCACGCGGGGCTCGAAGTCGTACTCCTCGGTGTCGATGTCGGCCTCCTCGGCGACCTCCTCGTCGGTGGTGTCGACGACGGTGCCGTCCTCTTTCGTTCGGAGCGTGTAGGCCAGACGGACGAAGTCGTCCTCCTGGATGGCATCCTCGGGGACGTCTTCGACGTCCTCCTCGACGGCTCCCCCTTCGGCGGGAGCGTCGGCGTCTGCCTGCGATTCGGCGGCGTCCGCCTGCTGTTCGTCACTCATACGCAGATCATCTCCCGTGTGACCCTTAAGAATCACGTTTCGGCCCCGAGCACCCCGGGATCCGCAGTCCGCCGATATCGACTCCCTCGACCCCGAAGCGGACGGCTTTTGGACGCTCCGGACGACCCGCCGGTATGTACGAGGTCGAGGTCAAACTGCGCGCCGCTCACGACGCCGTCCGCCCGGCGCTCGACGACGCGGGCGCCGACCGGATCGGGGGCGTGACGCAGATCGACACCTACTACGACGCGCCGCACCGCGACTTCGCCGCGACCGACGAGGCGCTCCGGCTCCGGGAGGAACGCCCCGCCGACGACGAGGCGGAGGGAAGCGGGGAGGAGCCGGACGCGGACGCGACCACGAAAGTCACCTACAAGGGCCCGCTCGTCGACGCCGACTCGAAGACCCGCGAGGAACACGAGACGGCCGTCGACGACGTCGAGGCCGCCCGCGGGATCTTCGAGGGCCTCGGCTTCGAGCCTGCGGCCGTCGTCGAGAAGCACCGGACGTTCTTCGAGATCGACGGCTACACCGTGACGCTCGACCGGGTCGCGGACCTCGGCGAGTTCGTCGAGGTCGAGGCCGAAGCCGAAAGCGAGCGCGACGTCGACGCGGTCAGGGAGGGCGCCTTCGACGTCCTCCAGCGGCTCGACCTGGATCCCGACGACCAGATCCGGACCTCGTATCTCGGGCTGCTCCTCGACGGGGAGTGAGACTCGGAATTCTCCGGGGTTATATTCCAGCACGCGAAGGTTTCCGCAAGTTATAGATCCGGGCGGATCGAAGCGGGTGGCAATGAGCGAGCGGAACATCTCTATCGAGGCAGCGGACCGGACGGCCGTCGAGGATCAGACGGTCGAGATCGTCGAGCGGAAGGGCATCGGCCACCCCGACTCCATCTGCGACGGCATCGCCGAGAGCGTCTCGCGGGCGCTCTCGAACCTCTACCTCGACCGCGTCGGCAAGGTCCTCCACTACAACACAGACGAGACGCAGCTGGTCGCCGGCGAGTCCGCCCCGAAGTACGGCGGCGGCGAGATCGTCGAGCCGATCTACATCCTGATCGTCGGCCGCGCGACGAAGTCCTACGACGGGAAGCGCCTCCCCGTGGACTCGATTGCGCTCGCGGCCGCCCGCGACTACCTGAACGAGAACATCCCCGAACTGGAGGTCGGCACCGACGTCGTCGTGGACGTGCGCCTCGGCGAGGGCTCGGGCGACCTCCAGGAGGTCTTCGGCGAGGAGGGCGCCGAGGTCCCGATGTCCAACGACACCTCCTTCGGCGTCGGTCACGCGCCGCTCACCGAGACCGAGGAGATCGTGCTCTCCGTGGAGCGCGAACTCAACGGCGCCTACGCCGCGGACCACCCCGAACTCGGCCCCGACGTGAAGGTGATGGGCAAGCGCGAGGGCGACCGCATCGACATCACCGTCGCCGCCGCGATGGTCGACGCCCACGTCGAGGACCTCGAGGCGTACGACGACGCGGTCGCGGGCGTCCGCGACTACGCCACCGAGGTCGCGCGCGACCTGACCGACCGCGAGATCGCGGTCGACGTCAACACCGCCGACGACTACGACGAGGGATCCGTGTACCTCACCGTCACGGGCACCAGCGCCGAAATGGGCGACGACGGCTCCGTCGGCCGCGGCAACCGCGCGAACGGCCTGATCACGCCGAACCGTCCGATGAGTATGGAGGCGACCTCCGGGAAGAACCCCGTCAACCACATCGGCAAGATCTACAACCTCCTCTCGACCGACATCGCCGAGACCGTCGTCGACGAGGTCGACGGCATCCGCGACCTCCAGGTCCGGCTGCTCTCCCAGATCGGCCGGCCGATCGATCGCCCCCACGTCGCGGACGCGAAGGTCGTCACCGAGCCCGGCGCGGACCTCGAGGCGCTCGAACCGGAGATCCGCGCCATCGTCGACGACCGGCTGGCGAACGTCTCCGACGTCACCCGCCGCGTTATCGAGGGCGAGCTCTCGACGTTCTGATCGCCAGAGCCGCCTCCGTTCACGGGACCGCCACCGAGACGCTGATACCTCCCCGCGACGAATCCCGCCCGTGAGCGCGACGAACGCGGTCCTCGTTGGCTACGGCGACTTCGGCGCCAAGAGCAGCGAGGTCCGCGCGAAGATGGCCCAGCGCGTCGCCCGCGACGTCGAGGCGGCGCTCGACGAAGCCGGTATCGACGCGACTGTCGAGCGGCCCTGGTCCCGGCTCGTCGTCCGCTCGGACCGCCCGGCCGACGCCGCGCGTGCTGCCGCGAAACTGCCGGGCGTCGGCTTCGCGCGCCCCTCGGCCGCGGTGGACGCCGACCTGAGTGCGATCTGCGACGCCGCTCGCAGTCTCGCGGCGGACCATCCCGCGGACGAGACCTACGCGATCGACAGCGACCGGATCGGCCCCGACGACGCCCACGACTTCTCCTCGCAGGACCTCAAGGTCGAAGCCGGCGACGCGGTCGGCGAGGCCTCCGGCGCGCGCGTCGACCTCGACGACCCCGACCGCGTCTACCGGATCGAAGTTCGGGGAGCGGAGGCGTTCGTTTCCATCGATAGAGTCGACGGCCCCGGCGGCCTCCCCGTCGGCTCGCAGGGCCGCGTCGCCGTCCTCATAAGTGGCGGCCTCGACTCCCCGGTGGCGACCTGGCGCCTGCTCCGCCGCGGCTGCGAGACGGTCCCCGTCTACGTCGACCTCGGCGACTACGGCGGCCCCGACCACCGGGCCCGCGCGCTGGAAGTGATCCGGACGGTCGCCGAGCGGGCGCCCCGGGCGGACCTCCGGCCGCGGATCGTCGACGGCGAGCCGCTCGTCTCGCGCGTCGTCGAGGCGACCGAGGCCACGCGGATGCTCTCGCTCCGCCGCGCGATGCTCGCCGCCGCGGAGGCCGTCGCCGAGCGCGCGGGCGCCCACAGCGTCGCGACCGGCGAGGCCCTCGGCCAGAAGTCGAGCCAGACCGGCGCGAACGTCGCCGTGACCGACGCCGCCGTCTCCCTCCCCGTCCACCGGCCGCTCCTCACGGCGGACAAGCCGGACATCGTCGCCGCGGCCCGCGACCTCGGGACCTACACGGACGCGACGCTCCCCGTCGGCTGCGACCGCGTCGCGCCCGCGCACCCGGAGACGAACGCGACGCTCGAGGCGGTCGTCGCCGCCGAACCCGACGGCCTCCTCGACCTCGCCCGCGAGGCGGGGCGCGACGCGGACGTCGTCCCCCCGTGAACGACACTCGCTATCAATTGTGTGACTGTGTGTCGATATGCGTGTGGAAATTAATCACATATTCCACTTGTATGAATAAACGGGCAAAAATGGGTTTACATACGTAGAGGTCGTACGATATATCGATGTCAAAGACGTGTCGCCCCGCCCCGTCGGCGCCCGACCCCGAGTGGACCGTCCGCCAGGTGGTCGAACGCCGCGACTGGAACGAAACGACCGAGACGTGCCCGCTGTGCGGCGACGCCGTCGACCTCCTCGCCCCCCACTACCAGGTCGAACTCGACCGCGAGCGTCCCCCCGGCAACGGCTCGAAACTGACGCGGGAGCGTCGCCTGCTCTCCTTCTGCGACGAGGCGTGCGCGACCGCGTGGCTCGGCGACGACTGATAATGACTATTGTCAGTCCTTACCGCTGGTTCGCC
>JBDGUM010000028.1:0-19172 GCA_042215855.1 Halobellus sp.
CGGCACTCCCCCGCCCCGCTCATAGCGATTACTCTCACTGTTTACCGCCGAGCGCTGCCAACGGGGGTCGCGCTCGGCGGTAAGAGACGAGAGTAATCACTATCAGTCGTGCCGGAAGCACTGCGGCACCGCCGTGCGGCGCCGCAAGCTTTAGACTCTCCGTCGCTCCGCTCAGTCGTGTCTAAAGCACCGCGTCTTCGCTCCGCTCAGCCGCGAGTTTCAGGCACGATTTCGTTCCACTCAATCGTGCCTGAAACACCGCCGCCCGGTGAACACCATCGGCACGTCGTGGTCGTCGCAGGCGGCGATCACGTCCTCGTCGTTGACGGAGCCGCCGGGCTGGATCACCGCCTCGACGCCGGCGCCGATCGCCTCCTCGACGCCGTCGGGGAACGGGAAGAACGCGTCCGAGGCCATCACCGCTCCCTCGGGGTCCTTCTCTTCGGCGTGTTCCTCGGCCTTCATCCCCGCCAGCCGCACGGCGTCGACCCGCGAGACCTGCCCCATCCCGACGCCGACGGTCTCGGTCCCGTCGGCGAAGACGATGCCGTTGGACTTCACGTGCTTGAGCACCTTCCAGGCGAACAGCATCGTCTCCAGCTGCTCGTCGGTCGGCTGGGTGTCGGTGACGACCTCGACGTCGTCGCGGTCGGGTGCCCACAGGTCGCGCTCCTGCACGAGCCGGCCGCCTACCAGACGCTTCTCCGTGAGCGCGTCCGTCCGCTCGCCCAGGGATCCCACGTCGAGCACGCGGAGGTCGTCCTTCGCGCGGAGGACGTCGAGCGCCGCGTCCGTGTAGCCCGGCGCGACCACGACCTCCTTGAACGAATCGACGATCTCCTCGGCCGTCGCGGCGTCGCACTCGCGGTTCAGCGCGACAATGCCGCCGAAGGCGCTCATCGGGTCCGTCGAGAGCGCGTCGGCGTAGGCCTCGGCGAGCGTGTCCGCGGTCGCACAGCCCGCGGGGTTGGTGTGCTTGATGACCGCCGCGGCCGGCTCGGCGTCGGCGAACTCCTTGATCAGATTCAGCGCCGCGTCGGCGTCGTTGTAGTTGTTGTACGAGAGGCCCTTCGCGCCCTCGTTCAGCTGCGGCGCGCCCACGACGCTCGCCTCCGTGTCCGCGGCGTCGGCGTAGACCGCCGCGTCCTGGTGGGGGTTCTCGCCGTAGCGCAGTTCGGCCACGCGGTCGTTCGAGACGACGCGCCGCTCGGGGAAGTCGCCGCCGTGGTCGCCGTCGACGGTCACGGTGAGCTCGCCGTCCTGCTCCCTTACGTCGAGGCGTCCCTGCGCGAACCACCGCACGGCACGCGGATACGCCGTGAACTCGGCGTCGTAGAGCACGCGGGACTTCAGCGCGTCGGCGTCGTCGTCGCCGTAGACCGGGACCGACTCCTGGGTGACGATCGGCCCGGCGTCGACCGCCTCGGTGACGACGTGGACGGTGCAGCCAGACACGCTGACGCCGGCGTCGAGCACCTGCTCGTGGGCGTCGTCACCGGGGAACGACGGGAGCAGCGACGGATGGACGTTGAGGACCGTCGGCGTCGCGTCGAGAAAGGTGTCGGTGAGAATCCGCATATAGCCGTCCAGACAGACCAGGTCGAAGTCGTAGCTCGACAGCGCGTCGAGGATCCGACGCTCGTGGTCCGCCCGCGACTCGCCCTCGTCGCGCTCGACGACCTCGGTGGGGATACCGCGTTCGGCGGCGGCGTCGAGGACGGGCGCGCCCTCGTGGTTCGCGAGGACGACGCCGAGTTCGGCGCCGCCGGGGGATCGCTCGTCGATGTGTCGGAGGTTTCGGCCGCGGTTGCTCGCCAGACCGGCGATCGTGGTCATACCCGAGAGCCCTCGCGCAGGTAGTAAGTCAGTTGCGGTCTCATCGAACCGGGTATGCACGGACGCGGATAGCACACGCCGAAAACGGAGATGAAAGGGCCATATCTATGCACGGGAGTGGGATACTCCTCGCCGTCGCTTCGACACGCTTTTTTAGCGGACGGCGGAGATTCCCGGTATGCAGGACCTCTCCCGTTCGGATCCGCTCGCGGCGGTATCGCCGCTCGACGGGCGGTACGCCGGTCGCACCGAGCCGCTCGTCCCCTACGCCAGCGAGGCGGCGCTGATGCGGGCCCGACTCCGCGTCGAAGTCGAGTACCTGATCGCGCTCGCGGACCTCGACGCGACGCCGCTGTCGCTCGCCGACGCCGAGCGCGCCGATCTCCGCGCCGTCGTCGACGACTTCGACGGCGCGGACGCCCGCCTCATCAAGCGCCTGGAGACCGAGGGCGCCGAGGGCTACAGCGCGACCAACCACGACGTGAAGGCCGTCGAGTACTTCCTGCGGACCCAGGTGGAAGAGGCGGTCCACCCGTGGATCCACTTCGGGCTCACCTCCGAGGACGTCAACAACCTCGCGCACCGGCTGCTCGCCGGGCCGGCCGTCGAGGAGGTGCTCCTGCCCGCGCTCGCGTCTGTCCGCGACGAGCTCGAGTCGCTGGCCCGCGAGTATCGCGACACGCCGATGCTCGCGCGGACGCACGGCCAGCCCGCGACGCCGACGACGTTCGGCAAGGAGATGGCCGTCTACGCCGCTCGGCTCGGAACGGCGATGGGACGGGTCGCCGACGCCGCCTCCGACCTCTCGGGCAAGCTCGCCGGCGCCTCGGGGACCTACGCCGCGCACGTCGCCGCCTACCCCGACGTCGACTGGCGGGCGTTCTCCCGAGAGTTCGTGACCGGCCTCGGCCTCGACCACACCGCGCTCTCGACGCAGGTGAACCCCTGCGACGACCTCGCGGCGCTGTTCGACGCGCTCCGCGGCGTCAACAACGTCCTGCTGGACCTCGATCGCGACGTCTGGCTCTACGTCTCCGATCGCTACCTCGGACAGGAGACCGAAGCGGGCGAGACCGGCTCCTCGACGATGCCGCACAAGGTGAACCCGATCGACTTCGAGAACTCTGAAGGAAACCTCTCGAAGGCGAACTCGGACCTCCAGTTCCTCGCGGACTACGTCACCACCTCGCGGCTCCAGCGCGACCTCTCGGACTCGACGGTGAAGCGCAACGTCGGCGCGGCGTTCGCCCACTGCCTGATCGGCTACGGCAAGACCGAGACCGGGTTGGGAAAGGTCGTCCCCAACGAGCACGTGATGCGCGAGGACCTCGAATCGCACCCGGAACTCATCGGCGAGGCGGTCCAGACCATCCTCCGGCGCGAGGGCGACACCGAGGCCTACGAGCGCGTCAAGTCGCTCACCCGCGGCCGCGAGGTGACTATCGATGACTTCCGTGACCTCTTCGACGACCTCGACGTCGACGAGTCCGTCCGGCGCGAACTCCGGGCCCTCTCGCCGGCCGGATACGTCGGCGTCGCGGACGACCTCGTCGACGAACTCGACTGAGGTCGTCGGGCCTCTCCCGGCCGTTCCGATCTGATATTTGTTAACTCGAAAAGGAATAAATCTTTTAGCGGTCCCGAAGAGATGGAGTAGTATGAACGCGATCGCGGTCGAACGCGGGGAAGAGGGACCGGTCGTCGTCGACGTCGAGCGACCGACCCCCGACGCCGGCGAGGCGTTGATCCGGACGCTCAGGGTCGGCGTCGACGGGACCGACGAGGAGGTCATCGCCGGCGGCCACGGCGGCTTCCCCGAGGACTCGGACTACCTGATCCTCGGCCACGAGGCGGTGGGCGTCGTCGAAGAGCCCGGCGAGACCCGCTTTTCGGTCGGTGACGTCGTGGTGCCGACGGTCCGCCGACCGCCGGGCGAGTCGAACGAGTACTTCGACCGCGGCGAACCTGATATGGCGCCCTCCGGCGAGTACCACGAGCGCGGGATCGAGGGCGCCCACGGCTTTATGGCCGAGTACTTCACCACCCCCGGCGAGTACCTCGTCTCCGTGCCGCGCTCGCTCGCCGAGATCGGCTTCCTCGTCGAGCCGATCTCCGTCGCCGAGAAGGCGATCGAACTCGCCTACGCCGCCCGGTCGTCGTTCTCCTGGGAGCCGGAGTCCGCGATCGTCCTGGGCAACGGCAGCCTCGGCCTGCTCACGCTCGCGCACCTCCGGGACCGCTACGACTACGACCGACTCTACTGCCTCGGCCGCCGGGACCGCCCCGATCCGACGATCGACATCATCGAAGAACTGGGTGCGACGTACGTCGACTCCCGCGAGACACCGGTCGACACGGTCGCGGACGCCTACGAACCGATGGACCTCGTCTACGAGGCGACGGGCTATGCGAAGCACGCCTTCGCGACGATCGACGCGCTCGCGCCGAACGGCGTCGGCGCCCTCCTGGGCGTCCCCGACCCCTGGGAGTTCGAGATCGACGGCGGCCGTCTCCACCGCGAGATGGTCCTGCAGAACAAGGCGCTCGTCGGGAGCGTCAACTCGAACGTGCGGCACTTCGAGGCCGCCGTCGACGCGCTCGCGACGCTTCCGGAGTGGTTCCGCGAGGCCCTCGTCACCGGCGTGTACGATCTGGACGACTTCGAGTCGGCGTTCGTCGACGACGACACCACTATAAAAACCGCCGTCCAATTCAGCGCGTATGAAGAACGTTGACGACCTCATCGCCAGCGCGGCCGAACTCGCCGAGCGCGGGCTCTCGAAGGGCGAGATCGCGGACGAACTGAACGTCTCCCGGGAGACCGCCAGCTGGCTCGTCGACCGGAGCGGCTCCGCGGGCTACGACGAACCGACGGAGACCGGCGCGGGCGACGGCACGACCGCCGGCGGGAGCGGTCCGCACGACATCCACGTCGACTGGAGCGCCGTCGGCCGCGACTCGACCCGGCTCACGCAGATCGCGCGCGCGATGGCCGACCTCCTGCTGAAGGAGGGCGAGGAGGTCGACCTCACGATCGGGATCGAGAAGGCCGGCGCGCCGCTGGCGACGGTCGTCGCGAACGAACTCGACACGGACCTGGGCTCCTACGCGCCGGCGAAACACCAGTGGGAGGAGGGCGACATCGAGGACCTGGGGGGCTCCTTTTCGCGAAACTTCGCGCAGATCCGCGACCGCGAGTGCTACGTCGTCGACGACACCATCACCTCGGGGACGACGATGCGCGAGACGGTCGAGTCGATCCGCGAAGAGGGCGGCGAGCCCGTCGCCTGCGTCGTGATCGTCGACAAGCAGGGCATCGACGATATCGAGGGCGTCCCCGTCTACTCGCTCATCGACGTCGTGCGCGTCGGCGAGGACTGATCGTCCGCCCGCCGACGCAACCCCTTTGTCGACTGGTCGCATACGAGGGAGTATGACGTTCCAGCCCGATTCGGAGCTGTCCGACGACGAGGTACAGTCTCGCGTCGACGAGGCCATCGAGTCCAACGACGTGGTGCTGTTCATGAAGGGGAACCGACTGATGCCCCAGTGCGGCTACTCCCAGCGCGCGGTGAACCTCATCTCCCAGTACGAAGAGGAGTTCGAGACGATCGACGTCCTCCCGGCCCTCGATCAGTACCGGGCGGCGCTCGAGTCCCACAGCGGCTGGGAGACCATCCCCCAGACGTACGTCGACGGGGAGTTCGTCGGCGGCAGCGACGTCCTCGCGGAGCTCGACGAGCGCGGCGAGCTCGAGGCGACGCTGCAGGCGTAGGCGCTCGATCGGGTGCCCGCGCGGCGGATCGTCTACGAACCGGTCGGCCCGGTTACCGGATAGCAGAGACCCTATAAGCCCCCGGGCCCTACCATCACGCAGGTACCGACGTCGCGTCGCGTCCGTCTCGTACGGGTACCATCCATCACCATAACTATGTCAGGCCGCGTATACCGACTCCACTCGACACTTGAACTGCCCCTCGAAGAGGTCGAAGAGTACCTGAACGGTGACCCGGACCTGCCGCCCGAGGTCGAGGACGTCGAGGTGACCCGTCGCAACAACACCCTCATTCTCAAGGCCGTCGCCGCCGAGGACGATCTGAGCAAGTACACCCCGACGGCGCAGCTGAAAGCCAGCATCACGGAGAACCGCGTCTACGAGGAGGAGCCGCCCCGCGCGGGCGCGCCGCGCTGGGAGGAAGAAGAGGAGGAGATCCCCTCCGAACTCGTCGAGTTCGCCTGCTTCAAGGGCGACCGCGAGACCGTCCTCCAGAACACCGCCCTCCAGTATCCGATGTTTCTCGTCCTCCGCGAGATCGCGCTGCTCGCGGAGAAGGGCACGCTCACGGCGATCACCGAGGACGACGAGGAACTCGAGGCGCACCGGATCGTCGAGGGCGAAGAGCGCCCGGCGAGCATCGAGGTCGTCGAGAACCCATCCCAGAGCGAGGGCGGCTCGAACGGCGTGAACTGGCGCGACAACAAGTTCATCTCCGACTGATCCGGCCGCCGATCCGACGCCGTATTCTCGCAGCGTAGTCGACGCGACCGAAAACGAATAGTCGAGAGAGTCGGCCTCAGCGCCGGTCGGCCTTGTACGGCGCCTTCGCGACAGTGGCCGAGATCTCTTTTTCGACGTGCCGTTCGACGCTCTTGTTCCCGGAGCCGTCGGCCTCGCCCCAGGTGAGCGTTACCTCCGTTCCGGGCTCGGCGTACTCGGTGTCGAGGAGGGCGAGCGAGAGCATCTCCCGGTGGTTGTAGATGTAACTCATCCACTTGGAGACGCCGACGTGTTCGCCGTCTTTCGTCACCTCGTCGTAGTGACACGCCGAGGAGCGCGGCGCCGGCATATCCATAAACTTGTGCGTCTCGCCCTCGCGGAAGAGCGACGCGAAGACGTCGACGACGTCGTCGTCGTCCCACACGAGCGTGACCTTCTTGCGGTCGGGGTCGTCGATTTCCTCTTCGAGGGCCTCCTTCCCGACGAAGTCGTGGTCGAAGTCGACGATGTGGTCGTAGCCGACCTCGATCGGCGTGACGTAGTAGTCTTCGATGTCGTCGGAGTCGAAGCTGCCGCCGATGGAGATGAGCCCCCGGCGGAGGTCGAGCCACTCGCGGAAGTCCCGCATCTCCTCGCCGCTGTAGATCGCCGGCAGCGGGAGCGGAAGCCACCCGAGGACGGTGTTGGCGCTCTGGTAGCTCTTCGAGCCGAGCCGGCGGATGCCGTACTCCTCGCCGGCCTCGAGGATCGCCTCGCGGACGGCGTCGCCGTCGTCGTAGTCGCCCCAGAACTCGAAGCCGGCCTCGCCGGCCATCCCGTGGCGGAGGAGGGAGGCGTCGACGCCGTCGATCGAGACCTCCGCGAAGCGGAAGAAGCCGAGGTCGGGGAGGTCGCCGTCGACCGCCGCCTCCATCACGGCGACCGCGTCGGGGCCCTGGACCTGGAACCGGAAGTTCTCGGGGTCGTCGCCGGTCGCCACCGGGCGCGGCTGCATCTCGACGTCGACGTCGTAGTCGCCCGACACGGCCTGGTAGTGGAGCCAGTTGTGGGCGGCCGCCGCGCCGACGCTGAGGAACCTGTCCTCGGCCTCGCGGAAGAGGATGGCGTCGCCGATGAGGTAGCCGTCGGGGTTGGGGACGACGAGCTGCTTCGCCTGCCCGACGTCGAACTGGCTGAAGTCGTTGACGGCGTAGTCGGAGTAGAGGTCGACGGCCTCGCGGCCCTCGATCCGCAGGTCCGTCATGTGGTACGACTGGTCGGCGAAGGCGACGCTCTCCTGCCAGGCGCGCTGCTCTTCGATCCAGTGGGTGAACTCGTCCGGGAGGTCCGTGAACTGTGCTAATCCGAGATCTCGAAGGAGACTCACCGGACTCTCCGCCGACTGGAGCGCGTCCTCTAGGCTGCGGTCTGACATCGGAACTCACGCGGCACTCGGTACATATCCACATAATATTTTACGATTCGGCCGCGAGAGACGCGATAGCGGCAGATATGTGGAAAATTCATTTGCTCGCGAGGGAATCCCGACCGGGCGGCAGTATACTTATTTCGTCGCCACCACTTGATTGGGACTGCCAATGACTCGCACAGCGGGGTGGGACGCCGATGAGTGACGCGCAGTCGGACATCCGGGCGTACACCCTCAGACTGGAACTGATCGACGAGCCGGGCGAGCTCCTCCGGTCGCTCCGGCCGATCGCGGACAACGGCGGGAACCTCCTGTCGATCTTCCACGAGCGCGGGAACGTGACCCCGCGCGGACACATCCCCGTCGAGGTCGACGTCGAGGCGACGCCGGACCGCTTCGAGAAGATCATCGACGACCTCCGCGACGCGGGGATCAACGTCATCCAGGCCGGCACCGAGCGCTACAGCGAGGGCCTCACGGTGGTCCTCTCGGGGCACGTCATCGACACCGATCTCTCGGACACCCTCTCGCGGATCCAGGAATCCTCGAACGCGTCGGTGACGGACCTCTCGATCTCCGCGCCGGAGGGCACGAGCGACGTCTCGAGCGCCCGCATCCGCATCGCCGCCGAACGCGGGGCTACGGAGGACGTCCTCGGGAAGATCCGCGACATCGCCGACGAGAAGGACCTCAGGCTGGTCGAACCGCTCTAGCCCCGACACGGCGAAATCGACGATCTCGGCGTCGCTGCCGGACAATCAGTTCGGGAGGGTCAGTTCCGAGGGGACGGTGACGTCGTCCTCGACGGCTTCGATCCGTTCGAGGTTCGTCCCGGCGATCCTCGTCGATTCGATCAGTGCCGCGAGCTTGCCCAGGGGGAGCTGTCCGGGCGCGTACTCGCTGTCGTCGTCGGGCAGCGGCGCGTAGCCGAGCCGCGAGCCGTAGATGTGGCCGACGACGCGGGTGTGGCTCCCGATCTCGCCCATCGCGATCCCGGCCGCGTCGACGCCAGCTTCGGTGGCCTCGTGCAGGACGGATAGAAGCGTCAGCGTGTCCGAGAGGTCCTCGGGGTAGGTCGCGACCTTCGCGATGTCGCCGTAGCCCGCACACTGGTCGATGATCGCGGTGAGGACGTCCTCGTCCGGCGTCGTCTCGAAGTCGTGGTGAGAGATGATCAGCCGCACGTCGTTCTCGCGAAACTCCTCGAGGATCCACTCCTTCGCCCGCGCGGTCTCGAGTTCGATGTCGACGTAGGCGACGTCGTCGAACCGGGAGGCCGCGAAGAGCGTGTCCAGCCGGCCCTGATCTCTGGCCTTGCCGCCGAACCACTGGTTCCGATTCGTCGCGATGATCGGGAGCTCGCCGTCGTAGGATTCGAGCTGTCCGATCGGATCGTCCGCCTTGTCCATCCGGAACTCGACGAGGTCCGCCTTCCCCCGGGCCTCCGCCTCCCGTGTCAGATCGTTCGTCGTGGCCGCGAGAGCGAAGCCGTCGATATTCATGCCAACGAGTAGCACCCAGCCGACCATAAATTTGCTTATCGGGCCTCCGGATCGCTCCCGTGACGCGGCGGCGACGGCGACCTATTCGAGGCCGGCGTCCCGTAGCGCCGAGTTCGGCAGGGGTTCGCCTTCGATGCCTGCCTCGAGGTTCGCGGCGGCCATCTCGGCCATCCGGCCCCGCGTCGCGACGCTCGAACTGCCGATGTGCGGCGTCACGACGAGCTTCTCGGGCGCGTGCCGGAGCAGCCGGTGGTCGGCCGGCAGGGGCTCGGGGTCGGTTACGTCGAGCCCCGCCCGTGCGATCCGGTCCGCCTCGAGCGCCTCGTCGAGCGCCTCGGTGTCGACGACCTCGCCCCGAGCCGTGTTGACGAGGACGGCGTCGTCGCGCATCCGTTCGAACTCCGCAGCGCCGATGAGCCCGTCCGTCTCGTCGGTGAGCGGCACGTGCAGTGACACGAAGTCGCTCGCGGCCAGGAGTTCGTCGAGGTCGACGTACGTCGCGTCGAGTCCGACCGCTTCCAGCTCGGCCTCGCGGTCGGGCTTCCGACTCCGGCTCGTGTACAGGACGTCCATCCCGAATCCGGCACCCCGGCGCGCCGTGGCGGTGCCGATGTCGCCGAGGCCGACGATGCCCAGCGTCGCGTCGTGGACGTCCGCGCCCCGCAGGAGCGTCGGTTCCCACGTCTCCCAGGCGTCGGCTTCGACGTGGTCGTGCGCTTCGACGGTGCGGCGCGCGCACGTCATCAGGAGCGCCCACGCGAAGTCCGCGGTCGTCTCCGTCAGCACGCCCGGCGTGTGGCCGACGGCGATCCCGCGCTCGTGCGCCGCTTCCAGGTCGACGTGGTCGTAGCCGACGGAGTAGGTGCTGACGACTGCGAGGTCCGACGACGCGTCGAGCACGCCCGCGTCGATCTCGTCGGTGAGCAGACAGAGGAGGCCCTCCGCGTCGTAGTCGGCGACCGCGGCCTCGATCTCCGAACGCTCGGGCGGGAGCGTCTCCTCCCGGACGACGACCTCGTACCGGTCGCGGAGGCGGTCCAGCCCCACCCCGGGGATCTCGCGCGTGACGTAGACGGTCGGTGGCTCGCTCATCGGTTCCCTCTGTCTCACATCCCGACAAAGGTGCTTGCGGTTCTCGACGGGCCCCGACCGATCGAATCCCAAAAGGCATTTATCGGGTTGTAATTAGATGTAATTACGAGATGTCAGACGAGTTCCCCGACTACCTCGACGTCGACTACACCGACGGCGAGGGCGAGACGCCCGCGGACTATCCGACGATCGAAGACAAGATCGAGAAGGCCATCGAGGTCACGAAGCGCGGCCTCGAGGAGTACCGCAACCCCGCGGTGATGTGGACCGGCGGGAAGGACTCGACGCTCACGCTGTACTTCATCAAGGAGGTCGCCGAGAGGTACGACCTCGAGACGCCGCCCGCGGTGTTCATCGACCACTACCAGCACTTCGACGAGATCCACGACTTCGTCGACCACTGGGCGGCGGAGTGGGACCTCGACGTCGTCTACGCCCGCAACGAGGACGTCGGCGCCTACGTCGACGAGCACGGCCTCGAACCCGGCGACGACATCCCCGTCGCCGAGCTCTCCGAGCACAACCAGCACCACATCCGCAATCTGCTGGAGTACGAAGAGGACACCTTCCCGTTCCTGCTCGACACCTACGTCGGCAACCACCTGCTGAAGACGGTCGCGCTGAACGACGTCCTCGAATCGGAGGACATCGACGGCGTCATCTCCGGCGTCCGCTGGGACGAGCAGGAGGCCCGCGCCGACGAGACGTTCTTCTCGCCGCGCCACGACCCCGACATCTACCCGCCCCACGACCGCATCCAGCCCATCCTCCAGTTCGACGAGGCGTCGGTCTGGGAGGCCTTCTGGCACTTCGTCGTCCCGGACACCGTCGAGGGCTACCCCGACGACGGCTACGTCCCGCAGGGGGCCGACGACCTGCCGAACGGGCTCACGATGGCCGACATCCCGGTCTCGCCCAAGTACTTCGCCGGCTTCCGCTCGCTCGGGAGCGAGGTCTCGACCGACAAGACCACCGAGGAGCCGGCGTGGCTGCAGGACATGGAGAACACCACCGAGCGCGCGGGCCGCGCCCAGGACAAGGAGGACCTGATGGAGCGCCTGCGCGACCTCGGCTATATGTGAAGCCGGCCTGACGCCGCGGATCGCCGCTTTTACTGCGCGGGCGCGTCGGACTCGACGTCGACGCGCTCGTGGATCGGTCCCTCGCGTTCCTTGAGGTGCCGTGGGTCTCGGCCGTTCGAGACCGCCAGGACCTCCCCGACGATGCTGTGGGCGATCTGGTACGGCGAGCCGCCGCCGAGGTCGAGGCCGACGGGGGTGTAAAGCGACGCCAGTTCGGACTCGTCGAAGCCCTCGTCGAACGCCTCGCGCATCTCCTCGAACCGCTCGCGCGGCCCCATCAGGCCGACGTACGGCACGCCGGCATCCAGGAGCGCCTCGACCGTTAGTTGATCGTCGACGAAGTTGTGCGTCATCACGACCGCGTAGGTCCGGTCGCCGAGGTCCAGGTTGTCCGCGACTGTCGCGGGCGAGGTGGTGACGATCCGGTCCGCCGCGGGGAAGCGCTCCTCGAGGTCGACCGCGCCGCGGAAGCCGACGACCGTGACCCGGAAGTCGTTCTTCGCGGCGAACTCCGTGACGGGCCCGACGTCGTGGCCGGTTCCGAACACCACGAGATCGGCCGGGGCGGCCAGGCCGTCGATGAAGACCTCAATGCCGGTGCCGCCGTGTTCGACCGTGACGGTGTCGGCTTTGCCGTTCGCGGCGAGTTCGCTCGCGGGGCCTGTGAGCATCGCCGGCCAGTCGCTGGCGGGGTCATCAGCCGGCGTCCGGAGGGCGTCGCGCTCGGGACGGTAGTAGGCGCGGTCGCCCTGCTCGAACTCCGAGTCGCCGCCGTCGAGGACGGTGAGCACGCCGATGTCTCGCCCTTGCCCGAGGGCCTCGACGGCCGGACGGTAGGTCTCGTTCAGCGGTTCGAGCAGGACCTGAATGACGCCGTTGCAGCCGACGCCGAGGCCCCAGACGTCCTCGTCGTCGTCCTCCATCAGGTCGTAGGTGACCAGTTCCGGCCGGCCGCGTTCGCGGACCCGGGCGCCGACTCTGACGAGTTCGTCTTCGAGACAGCCGGCGGTGATGCTGCCGATTCCCTCGCCGCCCTCGTCGAGGAGCATCTTCGCGCCGGGCCGCCGGTACGCGTTGCCGTCGACGTCGACGATGGTCGCCAGGACGTCGGTACCGCCGGCGTCGAGTCGGTCGCGGATGCGCTGTACTACCTCCGTCTCGGGAACGCTCCAGTTTCGCTGTGTCATAGGTTCGTGGATTCCTCGTGGCTCGGATTCGCCTGTGTTCGTTCGCCGTCCGTGCCCTCCGACTGCCCGCCGAGCCGAACGCCCGCGGGACGCGCCCCGGCGACGCACACCTTCTCGACGCCCGCCTCGTGGAGGTCGGTGCCGCAGGCCCCCGCCGCGACCGCGTCGCGGGCCCGCGCGGTGTCGACGACCGAGGCGCCGGCGACGACGTCGACGCCCGCCTCGAACAGCGGTTCGGGGAGGAACGACGCCGTCGCGCCGATCACGACCACCGTCGCCTCGTCGGGCGCCGCCGCGAGGTACTGGTCGATCCCCCCGTAAATGAGCGCCGAGCCGGTGACGAACACGACCTCCGCGTCCCGCAGCGCCACGTCCGCCCCGGCGGGCGTGTAGGTCCGCACCTCGACGCCGCCGGGGTCCGGCACGTCCTCGATCGGGTCGCGCTCGATGACCCGGACCTCGACGCCGTCGAACTTCCGGAACGCCGGGCCGAACAGCCCGACCGTCGCGATCCGCTCGACGTCTTCGTCGAGCAGCGCCATCGGATCGCCGCGCCGCCAGTCGACGAGCGGCGCCGAGAGGGCGTTCGCGGCCGCGATACCCAGCGCGCGCTCGGCCAGCGGCGCGGCGTCGCGCGCGACGTCCGCGAGCAGTCCCTCGAGGTCGTAGTCGTCGGCCGGCTCCGCCGCCTTCCCGCCTTCCGACGTTTCCGACCCGTCGAACGCCCCCGACGGCCGGTGGGCGAGGCCGGCGTCGACCTCGCCGGACTCGCGGTCGCGGACCTCGACGAGGAGCACTCGATCGCCGACCGTGATCCGGTCGATTTCTGCGCGCTCGACGTCGCGCGCGTCGCGGAGTCGCTCGATCACGGTTCGCAGTACCTCGCTCATCCGCCACCTCCCGCGTCGCTGTCGGCTCTCCGGCGGGCGTCGAACTCGTAGCCCACGCGACGACCGAGCCCGCGCTGTTCGAGCTGTCTGGCCGCCTCCGCGAGGTCCGCCGGCTCGGCGAAGCCGAACAGGGCGTCGAGGTACGGCTCGACGGTCGACATCCCGCGGGCGCGCGGTTCGTACTCCGGCGAGACGGCCAGCGGGTTGAGCCAGACCACGGCGCCCGCGCGCTTGGCGAGCCAGGTGATCCCGCTCGCGAGGACGTCGGGGTCGCCCACGTCGAGGCCGTCGCTCACGACGACCACGACCGTCCGCCGGTCGACGGCGTAGGGGTGTCGCTGCCGAAGGGTCTCGAACGCGGCGCCGATCTGCGTCCCGCCGCCCCACTCGATCTCGGCCTCGCGGAGCGCCCGCGCGGGGTCGCCGCCCGCCCGCTCGAACTGCGGCGTGGCGTCGACCAGATCGGTGTCGAACAGGAAGACGTCGGCCGAGCGCGCGCTCTCGTGCAGCCGCTCGGCGAATCCGAGCAGGACGCTCCGGTCGATGGTGTCGAGGACCGACCCGCTCACGTCGACGAGTAGGCAGCACCGAAGCTCGCTCGGGACCGGCTCCGTGTTCGGGAGGTCCAGCGGCGCGCCCCCGGTGGACAGGCTCGCCCGCAGCGCCCGCCGCGCCGCGACCCGCTCGCCCGCCGCCGCCCGGCGTCGCCGCCGTCCGGGCACCGTCGAGAGCGCGTCGACGAAGCGCTCGATGGCACCGACTTCCGCGCTCGTCAGCTGCGCGGGGTCGACGTCGACGCGCTCGCGCCCGCCGACCGCGCTGTACCGCCGCGCGTCGCCGTCGCCCGTCGCCGCCGGACGCTCGCCCGTCGCGTGCCGCCGCTCGGTGGGGATGCGGACGTCGGCCTCGTCACCTTCGTCGCCGCTCATCGCCGGCGGCTCCGCGTCCTCGAGGACGCCCGCCTCGTCGCCGGCGACCGAGTCGGCCGCAGGGACCGACCGGTCGTCGCCCTCGTCGTCGCCGGCGGTCGGCCCGTCGTGGTCGGTCCCGACGGCGCTCAGCCCGGATCGGAGCCGGTGCCAGAACGTCTCGAAGGCCGACGCGAACGCCTCCGCGTCCGTGGTCTCCGAGAGCATCGTCGCGCGTAGCGCGTGCTCGGCGCGGCGCTGATCGTCCAGGCCGACGACCGCGAGCGCCCGTGCCGACTCGGGCGTCGCGGTCGGCGGGACGTCGACGCCCTCGCTCCTGAGCTGCGCCGCGAACCGGAGCAGCTCGATCAGGACGTGGCGTCGCGCCGCGCGGAAGTCGGGGATGCCGTCGTCGCTCCCGCCGAGGCCCGGACTCCCGCCGTCGGTCCGGACATCGCCGAAATCGCGCGCGCGTTCGGCGTCGGAGTCGGCGTCCCTCTCGGTCATCGTCTCTCCCGTTCAGGCTTCGAGGCGCTCGTCGGCGGCCGCCGCGGCCGTTCGTAGCTGTTCGAGCAGTTCGGTGTCCACGCGGTCGAGGTCCTCGGCCTCCTTGAGGAGGCAGCCGAGCGTCCGCTCGATCTCGTCGGTCGTGAGCGGGCGCTCGTCCTCGTCGTGGCGGAGCTGCGCCACCGCCCGCGCCCAGTCGAGCGTCTCGGCGACGCCGGGCTGCTTGAGGAACGCCTCCTCGCGCAGGCGGTCGACGACGGCGCAGACCTCCGCGGCGACCGCGACGTCGAGTTCGGGCACCTTCCGGCGCACGATCTCGTACTCGTCCTCGAAGGAGGGCGGCTCCACGTGGAGGTACAGACACCGGCGCTTCAGCGCGTCCGAGAGCCCGCGCGTCCGGTTGGAGGTGAGGACGACCACCGGGGGCTGCTCGGCGCTGACGGTTCCGAGCTCCGGGATCGACACCTGGAAGTCAGAGAGCAGTTCCAGCAGGAACGCCTCGAACTCCTCGTCGGCGCGGTCGACCTCGTCGACGAGCAGGACCGGCGGGGTGTCGCCGTCGGCGGTCAGCGCGCGCAGCAGCGGCCGCTCGAGGAGGTACTCCTCGTCGAAGACGGACCGGCTCCGCGGGTCGTCGGCGTCCGGGTCGCCTTCCGGAGCCTCGCCCGTGACGGAGCCCTCGTCGGCCTGTACCGCCAGCAGCTGCTTGGTGTAGTTCCACTCGTAGAGCGCGTTCTCGGCGGTGAGCCCCTCGTAGCACTGCAGCCGGATGAGCTCCGTCTCGAACGCGCTCGCGAGGACCTTCCCGAGCTCGGTCTTGCCGCTCCCGGGCGGCCCCTCGACGAGCAGCGGCCGGCCCAGCGTGAGCGCCAGCTGGACCGTCGTGACGGTGCGGTCGTCGGCGACGTACTCCGCGTCGTCGAAGCGCCGTCGGAGGTCGGCTTCGGTCACCGACTCGAATGCCCGCCGGGTCATGCTGAGGCCGTCTCCTCCGCGTCGAGGTACGATTCCGGATCCTCGCGGAACGAGCCCGCACAGCCCTCACAGCAGAAGTAGTACGTCTCGCCGTCGTGGTCGACCGACGGGGCGGTCTCCGGATCGGCGTCCATCCCGCAGACGGGATCGGTCGCGGGCTCTGGGGTGGTATCGTCGGCGGCGTCGTCCGGGTCGTCGACCGCGTCGGCGTCTGCCGTCTCGTCACCGGTCCCGGAGCCCGCGTCCGCGACCGGGGCCGCGTTGCCCGCGCGCCCCCCGACGAGTCCGGCCTTCGACCGCGCGTCGACGACCTCCGCGAGGATACTGACCGCGATCTCGGCGGGCGAGCGGGCCTCGACGTCGACGCCGGCGGGGTTGGTCACCGCCTCGGCGACCGACGCCGCGTCGGCGTCCAGCAGCGCCGCCGCGCGCTCTGTGACCTCGCCGCTCCGCTTCTGGCTGGCGACGAGGCCGACGTAGGGTGCCTCTGCGCGCACGCCGGCGGCGACGCCGCGGGCGTCGTACTGTCCCATCGACGCGACCACGACGAGGGGGGCGCGTCCGACCGCGTCGGCGATCGCGTCGGGATCGGTCGTCGCGAGGGTGGTCGCGCCGTCGTAGTCGCCGTCTTCGGGATCGACGACGGTCACCTCGACCGCCAGTTCGCGAGCCAGGCGGACGAGCGAGCGCGCGACCGGGGAGTTGCCGACGACCAGTAGCTGGGGCGTCGGGTTCACCGGCTCGATGAACAGCTCGAGGACGCCCTCGCTGTGGCAGTGCATCGGGAACGCCTCCAGCCCCGGCCGATCGATCTCGTCGGGGTCGGGGGCGATCCCGACCAGGCGCGGCTCGCCGGCCTCCAGCGCGGCCCCCGCCTCGCTCGTCGCCGTCGTCTGCGCGCAGGCCGCGCCGCCGATCCACCCGCGGAGGTCGCCGTCGGCGGTCACGACCGCCCGGTCGCCGACGTTCGCCGACACCGGCGGCTCCCGGCGGACGACCGTCACTCGCGCGTACGGTTCGCCCCGCTCGCGCAGTTTCCGCTCTACCGCCGCGACGTCGCCGTCCGCGGCGTCGGCGTCCGTCGGCGTCGCTTCCTCCCTGCTCCCGTCTGACTCGTGTCCTGTCATCTATCGTGTATGTCAGCGGCTGCGGCCGCTCCGGCCGTCCGCCGAATCGTGAGCGGTACGGTCCGCTCGGAGTTGCATCTTCCGCTCGTCGCGCCTGGCGCGGCGCCGTGCGGATCCGGCTTCCAGGGGGGACCCCTCGAAGACCGGAGCCGAAGCGCCGTTCCGTTTCGGTTCAGTCGTCCGCCGGTTCCTCGCTCGCGCCGTCGTCGAACTCGAAGTGGACGTTCTGGCTCGGGTCCATCGCCAGGCCGGCCTCGTCGAGGTGCTCCCAGACGCGGTCGGGCGTCATCGGCATCTCGACGTGGCTGACGCCGGCGTGGGACATCGCGTCGACCACCGCGTTGACGATGGCCGGCGGCGACCCGACCGTCGGCGACTCGCCGACGCCCTTCGCACCGATCGGGTGGTGCGGCGAGGGCGTGACGGTGTGGCCCGTCTCGAAGTTCGGGATCTCGTTCGCCGTCGGCAGCAGGTAGTTCATGAAGTCGCCGCCGGTGACGTTGCCGTTGTCGTCGTAGGTGACGTGCTCCAGCATCGCGGTGCCGATCCCCTGGGCGAGGCCGCCGTGGATCTGCCCCTCGATGATCATCGGGTTGATGCGGTTGCCGCAGTCGTCGACCGCGACGAACTTCTCGAAGTCGACCTCGCCGGTCTCGCGATCGACCTCGACGATCACGATGTAGGAGCCGAACGGGTAGGTCATCTCCGGGGGGTCGTAGTAGTTCACCGCTTCGAGCCCGGGCTCCTCGTCGCCGGGGTGGTTCATGTAGGCGCCCGCGGCGATCTCGGTGATCGTGATCGAGCGGTCGGGCGCGCCCGCGACGCGGAACTCGCCGGACTCGCGGTCCCACTCGATGTCCTCCTCGGCGGCCTCGAGCTCGTTGGCGGCGATGGACTTGGCCTTGTCGCGCACCTTCCGGGCGGCGACGGCCGCGGCCGCGCCCGCGACGGGCGTCGACCGCGAGCCGTAGGTCCCGAGCCCGTACGGCTCGGTGTCGGTGTCGCCGTGTTCGACGGTGATGTCGTCGACGTCCATCCCGAGCTCCTCGGCGACGATCTGGGCGAAGGTGGTCTCGTGGCCCTGGCCCTGGGTCTGGACGCCGATCCGCAGGACCGCGTTGCCGGTCGGGTTCACCCGCAGGTCCGCGGAGTCGAACATCTCGATCCCGGCGATGTCGCACTGCTTGCCGGGCCCGGCGCCGACGACCTCCGTGAACGAGGAGATGCCGATGCCGATGAGCTTGTCGGCGTCCTCCTCGATCCGGCGCTGCTGCTCCTCGCGGTAGTGCTCGTAGTCGGCCATCTCCAGGGCCTTGTCGAGCGCCTTCTCGTAGTCGCCGGAGTCGTAGTTCCACCCCGTCGCGCTCTCGTAGGGGAACGCGTCCGAGGGGATGAAGTTCCGCCGGCGGATCTCCGCGGGGTCGACGTCGAGCTCGTCGGCGAGCACCTTCACCATCCGCTCGATGAGGTAGACCGCCTCGGTGACGCGGAACGAGCAGCGGTAGGCGACGCCGCCCGGCGCCGTGTTGGTGAACACGCCGGTCAGCGACCCGTAGGCCGCGTCGACGTCGTAGGAGCCGGTGAAGATGTTGAAGAACCCCGCCGGGAACTTCGAGGGCTGGGCCGCGGCGTTGTACGCGCCGTGGTTCGCCAGCACGTCCACCTTCACGCCCTCGATGACGCCGTCCTCGGTGGCGGCGATCTCGCCCGTCATGTCGTAGTCGCGGGCGAAGCCGGTGGTCTGGATGTTCTCCGAGCGCTCTTCGATCCACTTGACGGGCTGCTCGAGGACGTACGACGCGGCGGCCGCGACCACGTAGCCCGGGTAGATCGGGACCTTGTTCCCGAAGCCGCCGCCGACGTCCGGGCTCACGATCCGGACCTTGTGCTCGGGGATGCCCGAGACCTGCGAGAACAGCGTCCGGTGGGCGTGGGGCGCCTGCGACGTCATGTGGACCGTCATCTTGTCCGTGCCGGGGTCCCAGTCGGCGACCGCGCCGCAGGTCTCGATCGGTGCGGGGTGGAGCCGCTGGTACTCCATCTGCTCTTCGACGGTGACGTCGGCCTCGTCGAAGACCGCCTCGGTGGCCTCCTTGTCGCCGGTCTCCCAGTCGAAGATGTGGTTGTCCTCCTGGTCTTCGAGCTCGTCGCGGATGACCG
>JBDGUM010000012.1:0-3315 GCA_042215855.1 Halobellus sp.
TCTCGGAGCTGTTCGTCGTCACCGGCGACCTCTCGGGCAAGCAGCACGCCGCGGTGCAGTGTGCCACCCAGGAGGGCGTCGACTCCGCCATCTCGAAGACCTGTAACTTCCCGAACTCGGCCTCGAAGGAGGACATGGACGAGGTTTACCGCTACATCTACCGCAACGGCGGGAAGGGCGTCACCGTCTACCGCGACGGCACGCGCTCGAAGCAGGTGCTCACGACCCGGGCGCAGAACGCCGACTTCGCCGACGAGAGCGAGGCCGCGGAGGCGCTCGTCGAGCAGATCCAGGACGTCTTCGGCGGCATCGAGGGCTTCCTCGAGAACGACGAGGTGCAGGCGGCCATCGACAGCGAGGTCGAGCGGCTGCTGTCCGCCGCGGACGGCGAGACCGACCTCGGCAAGAAGCGCCCGCGTCCGGACGTCCTCCACGGCGTCACCCAGCGCATCGACACGGGTTACGGGAAGCTCTACGTCAACATCAACGAGGATTCGGATGGCCGACCGTTCGAGCTGTTCGCCAACATCGGCAACTCCGGCGGCTTCACCGCCTCCTTCACCGAGGCGCTCGCGAAGACGATCTCGACGGCACTGCGCTCCGGCGTCGATCCCAACGAGATCGCGAGCGAACTCCAGGGCATCCGCAGCCCGAAGGTCGCCTGGGACAAGGGCGAGCAGATCAACTCCATCCCGGACGCGATCGGCACGGCGATGCGGCGCTATCTCGACGGCGAGATCGACAAGGGCTACCCGCAGCAGCAGAACCTGACCGAGCTGTCGGAAGACGCCGAAACCGAGTCGGAGGCCAGCGCGCCCGGCCGACAGACCGACGGCGGCGCGACGGTCGACGTCGGCGACGTCGACGTGGGCGAGTCCGCCGATCGGACCAACGCCCCGAACGCCGGCGACGACGACGCGACCGACGACCTGCTCGCGGCCGGCGAGAGCCCCGAGTGCCCCGAGTGCGGCAGTATGTCGCTGTACTTCTCCGAGGGCTGCAAGACCTGCGAGGCCTGCGGCTGGTCCGAGTGCTGAACCGGTAGCCGACCACCGACCGTCTCGATTTCTCGCGAAGCGAACCTTCTTGTCGATCCCGGCCCCCTGAGCGGACGTGAGCGACGGGACCCCGGATCCGGAGGGCGCGGCCGACGACGCCGAGGGAGCGGCGACCGCGACGCCGCCCGGCCGACCCTGTCCGCTCTGCGACCGGTCGATGGCCCGCAGACACTGCAAGTACGTCTGCCCAGAGCACGGGGTGGTCTACGACTGCAGCGACACATTTTGGTAATCTGATACTCGAAAAGGCGAACCACCGGCTCATCGTATATGACTCTGATGGCCAACTGTTCGGGTAGGGGTCGGATCCGTGTCAAATCGGCACGAAGCGTTATATGAATTCAGTCCGTACGCTGGATGACAGATGCGTGGCCGGACGGACCCCCGACGAGACGCCCTGATCGGTAGTACGTAACGATGGTGAAAAAAGCGCAGATCCGACAGAGCAAGGCGATCCAGCGGCGCACCGGAAAGACGTTCCACCTGGCGACGCGCGTCCTGCCCGAGCGGGTCCGGCACGCGACGTACGTCCTGTACGCTTTCTTCCGGGTCGCCGACGAGGTCGTCGACGCCGAGGACACGCCCGCGCCGGCGGAACAGCGGCGGCGACTGGAGGCGCTCCGCCGACAGGCCCTCGGCGAGGAGGAATCCGACGACCCGGTGCTGACGGCGTTCGCCGAGCTCCGCGAGCGGCACGACATCCCCGCCTCCGACGTCGACGCCTTCATCGACGCGATGCTCGCGGACATCGACACCGACCGCTACGAGACCTACGAGGAGCTAGAGGCGTATATGGACGGCTCGGCGGCCGCCGTCGGCCGGATGATGACCGAGATTATGGAGGCGCCGCAAGCCGAGAAGGCGCTGCCGCACGCGACGGCGCTGGGCGAGGCGTTCCAGCTCTCGAACTTCCTCCGCGACGTCCGCGAGGACATCGTCGAGCGCGACCGAATCTACCTTCCGAAAGAGACGCTCCGGAAGCACGGCGTCACCGAGGAACAGCTCCTGAACTTCGAGTACGACGAGAGCTTCCGCGCGGCGATGGAAGACGAACTGGAGCGCGCCGAGGCGCTCTACAGAAAGGGCGTCGCGGGTATCGACTACCTCCCCGAGGACTGCCAGTTCGCGGTGTTGCTCGCGGCGGTCCTCTACGCAGATCACCACCGCGAGATCCGCAAGCGCGACTGCGACGTCCTCTCGACGACGCCGTCGCTGTCGACGTCGCGGAAGCTCTACCTGCTCGCGAAGACCCGGCTGTTCTGGGCGGTCGAGCGCGACCCCGTCGCGGTGTTCCGGAGAGTCAGCGTCGTGCCCTACCCCGACGAGGGCGACGCGACGCGGGACCCCGGTCACTCCGGGCCGTCGCCGGGGCGGACCTCGGGGGCGTCGCGGCGGGGCGGCCGCGTCTTCGGCTGGCTTCGGAGCTTCACCGGCGGAGAGTAGGGAGACCGGAAAGCGGCGTATCGAAGCGGTCGGTTTTCAGGAGTCCGAGTCCGAACACCGCCGCGCAGGCGACCGGGATCCAGTTGCCGAACCAGGCGTTGATCCCGCCCCAGAGGATGACGAAGGAGACCAGGTCGTCCAGCAGGAACTCGCAGTCCTCCAACCGATCGAGAAGCGCGCGGCGGTCGTAGCCCCAGTCGAGCGCGACGACCGCGACCGTCGCCGAGAGGACCCAGCCGGCGTAGTTCGAGAGCGGGACGCCGTAGAACGCGCCGCCGTTCGGGTACACCCAGAAGCCGAGCGCGACGGCGCCGGGGTCGAGGACGAGGTCCATCGTCAGCACCGCGGCGATGACCGCGGCGAGCCGAACGCCCCGCCGCGCGGCGCGCTCGCCGAGCAGGAGGAGACACAGGAGATAGGAGTTCATCACCAGGGGGATGAAGAAGATCGGGAGCCCGAGCGGGACGCCCGCGAGGGCCGGCCCGAGGTCGACCCCGTAGTAGAAGTCGCCGTAGGGGATCCCGGTGTGGACGCCCAGGTACTCGATCCCGTAGGCGTACAGCGTGAGGAGACCCACGCCCGTCGCCGCCCGCCGGTCGGTGATCGGCAGGACGCCGACGACGAGCGGCGAGCGCATCACGGCCGTGCCCAAGAGGATCAGGAGGCCGTTGAACGCCAGTGGGGCGGGCAGGAGCCCCTCGGCGCTGGCCAGCAGCAGCACGATCCCGTTGAGCGGGAAGAACACCGAGATCGTGAAGCGGTTCTCGCGAATGAGTCGTTCGAGGCGGCGCTCCCACCCGTCGCGCGAGCGGGG
>JBDGUM010000012.1:3415-18870 GCA_042215855.1 Halobellus sp.
GGTTCTCGCGAATGAGTCGTTCGAGGCGGCGCTCCCACCCGTCGCGCGAGCGGGGCAGGCCGGCACGGAGGGATGCCGACGCCGACGTCGATGGGGAGGTGCCCGCCGCGTCGACCTCGGCCGAATCCGACGAGTCAGACATAGACCAGCCTCCAGAGCGCCCCCAGCGTCAGCAGCGTCCCGACGGCGGTGTTGAGCGCGGGGTACCACCAGTACGCGCGGTCGACGTCGACGTCGGAGAGGTAGATCCCGAAGACCACCACCGGATACGCCGCCAGGAGCAGGCCGATCCGGGCGTCGACCAGGCCGAAGACGACCGCGGCCGCGAGCCAGCAGGCGAGGCAGTACGCGAGCGTCCGGCGCTCGCCGAGGACGGTCGCCGTCGTCCTGATTCCGGCCTCCCGATCGGGTTCGATGTCGGGGATCGCCGAGAAGGTGTGCATCCCCATCGTCCACAGCCACGCGCCCGCGAGCGCCGCGAGCGGCGGGTGCGCGCCCGCGACGGCGGCGTAGGCGGCCGCGCCCGGCAGGACGTAGAGCCCGTTCGAGAGCGAGTCGAGTAACGGCGTCGTCTTGAATCGCAGCGGCGGCGCCGAGTACTGGACGCCGAGGACGAAGAAGCCCGCGAGGTACGGCCACGCGAGCGTCGGCGTCGCGGCGAAGACGGCCGCGCCCAGGAGCGTCGACGCGACGACGACCGCGGCGACGACCGTATCGCCCTGCCAGCGCGCTTCCTTCCGCTCCTTCTTCGGGTTCTCCGTGTCGACGTCGGCGTCGAAGACGTCGTTGACGCCGTAGAGGAAGACGTTCGCCGGGACGAGGAAGTACGCGAAGAGGCCGACGGTGAGCGGCGTGAACAACCCGGCCGTCGAATCGACGCCGAAGGCGACGCCGACAACCACGGGTCCCGCGAGATAGAGCCAGAAGCGCGGCCGCGACAGCGTCAGGAGGTAGCGGAGCCGCCCGAGCGCTCCTTCGAACGTCGTCATCGACGTCGACATCCGTTCAGCCCGCCCGCTCGGCCATCGACTCCGCGGTCAGTTCGCCGCTGATGAGGCACATCGGCACGCCGATCCCGGGCGTGGTGAACGACCCCGTGAAGTAGAGCCCCTCGACGGCCTCCGACCGGTGCGGCGGCCGGAACAGCGCCGTCTGCCGGAGCGTGTGGGCGAGCCCGAGCGCGGTTCCCTTCGTGGCGTTGTAGCGCTCGGCGAAGTCCGAGACGCAGAAGGACTCCTCGACGACGATCCGGTCGCGGAGGTCGACGCCGGTGTGCTCGGCGATGTCGGAGAGGACGAGGTCGCGGAACCGCTGTCGCATCTCGGGCGTATCGTCGAGGCCGGCCGCGATCGGCACGAGCGCGAAGAGGTTCGAGTGCCCCTCCGGCGCGACGTCGTCGTCGGTCTCGGAGGGCACACAGAGGTAGTACGCCGGGTCCTCGGGCCAGGCCGGGTCGTCGAAGATGCGCTCGAAGTGCTCGTCCCAGTCGGTCGGGAGGACGAGGGTGTGATGCTCCAGGGGATCGACGTCGCCCTCGACGCCCAGGTAGAGGAGGAACGCCGACGGGGCGTACGTCCGCGACTCCCAGTAGGCCTCGTCGTACTGGCGCTTTCCGGGAGGGAGAAGCTCCATCTCCGTGTGCCGGTAGTCGGCGTCGCTGACGACGTAGTCGGGGAACCATTCTCTACCTGATTCGGTCCGGACCGCGAAGGCGCCTTCTCGACCCTTTATCTCCGCGACGGGCGCATCGACGCGGAAGTCGACGCCGAGTTCCTCGCCGAGTTCGACGATCCCGTCGACGACGCCCCCGAGGCCGTTCTCGGGGTAGTACACGCCCATATTGAAGTCGACGTGGCTCATCAGGTTGTAGAGCGCGGGGGTGTTGTTCGGCGCGCCGCCGAGGAACACCAGCGTGTACTGCATGATCTGCTGGAGCTTCGGGTGCTCGAAGTAGTCCTCGACGTGGTCCTGCATCGAGCCGATCAGGGAGAGCCCGCGGGCCTGCTTCGCGACGTCCCAGTCGAGGAAGTCCGACAGCGAGCTCCGGTCCTCGTAGACGAAGTGCTCCATCCCGACCTCGTAGTTCGTCTTCGACTTCTCGAGGTACTCGTCGAAGCGCTCGCCGGCGCCGGGCTCGTAGGACTCGAAGACCTGCCGGTTCCGTTCGAGATCCGGCACCATATCGACGCGGTCCCCGTCCTTGAAGAAGATCCGGTAGTGCGGATCCAGGCGGGTGAGACCGTAGTAGTCCGACGGCTCGCGGCCGAAGTGCGCGAAGAACCGCTCGAAGACGTCGGGCATCAGGTACCACGAGGGGCCCATATCGAACCGGAAGCCGTCGACCTCCAGGCGGCTCGCGCGGCCGCCCAGCTGGTCGTTCTTCTCCAACAGCGTGACCTCGGCCCCCGCGTCCGCCAGGTAGCACGCCGTAGAGAGGCCGCCGAAGCCGCCGCCGATCACGACCACGTCGGCGCCCGAGAGCGAGTCGAGGTCCGGAGGAGTGTCCATAGCGAGTGGTAGGGCGTCGAACCCATAAATCGACTGACCGAGTGGATCGCCGAGAGACCGGTCGGCGAGAAGATTTACCCGCGAACGGACCCACCAACCGATATGACTCTCACCGACGCAACGGTCGTCGTGACGGGCGCGAGCCGCGGCATCGGCCGGGCGCTCCTGAGCGCCTTCGCCGCCGAGGGGGCGGCGGTCGTGGGCTGCGCGCGGGACGTCGACGCGCTGGACGGGGCCGTCGCCGACGCGCGGGCCGGACGAGAAGCGGCCGACGTCGAGGCCGACCCGCCGATCGAGGGCGTCCGCGCCGACGTCCGGGTCGCGACCGACGTCGAACGCGTGATGGACGTCGCCGACGGCATCGGCCCGAGCGACGGGGTCGACGTCGTCGTCGCGAACGCGGGCGTCAACCACGGCGAGCCCGGCGAGATGCCGATCCACGAGGAGTCCTACGACCGCTTCGACGACACGGTCGGGACGAACCTCCGCGGCGTCTTCGCGGCCGCGAAGGAGGGGATCGAACGGATGCCGACGGACGGCCGGCTGCTCGTCCCCTCCGGGTCGGTCGCCGTCGACGCCAAACCGGGGATGGGGGCGTACGCCGTCTCGAAGGCGGCCGCCGAGGCCGTGGTCCGGCAGGTCGCCGTCGACGCCGACCAGACCGCCGCGGTCGTCGATCCCGGAATCGTCGAGACCGGTCTCAGCGGTCCGGGCGGCCGGGAGCCGGAGGACGTGGCCCCGATGTTCGTGTGGGCCGCGAGCGAGGCCGATCCGGCGGAGATCGACGGCGAACGGGTCGATCTCCGGACCTGGAAGCAGGCGACGCGGTCGCGCTGATTTCCCGGGGGACACGTCGCTCCGACAGCCTTATTAAAAAGACTGATCGTATTATGAACGTGAGCGTTATTAATCAGAGCGGAAATATTCATATCCTCCGTCGGGTGTCGACCGCGGGGCTCCTCGCGACGTTGGTGCTGGCGGGGCTGTCGGTGCTGGCGGTGGCGGTCGACATCCCGAACGGCGAGAAGCTCGTCGGCATCTCGTGGGTGGCGTTCCTGGCGATGGCGCTGGCCGCGCCGCTCGGCGCGCGGACGCGGGCCGAGAGCGCGGGCGCGCTGGTGTGGGGCTACGGCCTCGCGGCGGGCGCGATGGTCACGAGCGCGGCGGTCTTCCTGGTGCCGCAGGCGATCGGCCAGCACCCCCAGTGGGGCGGCTTCGGCATCGCCTTCGGGCTGCTCGCGGGCTTCGCCTCGCACACGATCGGCCACCGGCTGGCGCACATGGACCTCCCGATCGACCGGACCGTCGCCGAACTGACCGCCCACGCCTTCTCCGCGGGCGCGATCATCGGCATCATTTACGGAAACATGCCGGAACTCGGGGCGCTGCTCGGCCTCGCGATCGTCTCGCACAAGGGGCCCGCGGGCTACGCGGCCGCGCGGCGACTTACGAACGCCGGCCGAAACGCGTCGATCCTGCTCCTGCCGGCCACGGGCGTCGGCATCGCCGGCATCGTCGCCTCGATGGTCGCGCTGCCCGCCTCGGGCGCGGTCCGCGGCCTCGTGTTCGGCTTCGCGGCCGGGGTCTTCCTCCACGTCGCGCTCGACTTCTTCCCCCGGTGTGAGATCGGCAGCGAGGTCCACAGTATGCTCTCGGTCTCGGGCGACGCCCACACGGTGCTCGACCGGCTCCGCGTCCACGCCGTCGCGTCGACGTCGATCGGCGGGCTCGTCGTCCTCGCCGCGTGGCTCGTCATCGCCTGACCGTCGGTTTCGAATCTCTCGGACTTCTCTTATCTCATCTCGGCGAACTGCTGGATCACCGCCGACTCGGCCTTCCGCACCAGTTCGCCAGCGGTGCTGGACGAGCACTCGAGCGCGTCTGCGACGTCCGCGATGCTCCCCGAGCGCGGGATCTCGTAGTATCCGACTGACACCGCGGCCTCGAGCGCCGCGGCCTGCCGGTCCGTGAGCCGCGACGGCGTCGCCCGCCGCGCGAACGGCCGGACGCGCTCGATCGCCACGTCGCCGAGCGCCGCCAGCGACTTCCGGAGGTCGCCCAGCCCCGCCGCCTCGCCGACGGCCTCGACGGTCACGGAACCGGTCGCCGAGAAGACGACCGGCGGGACGAAGATGACGCTCGCCTCGGCGACGACGTCCAGGACGGGAGCCGGGAACTCGTAGGTCTCCTGGCCGAGGAAGGCGTACGTGCCGCCGCCGTCGCGGACGAGCGAACTCGCGACGAGCGACTCGATCGACGAGAGAACCGCACGGACCGGCCCGGGATCCGCATCGAACCACAGCAGCGTCGTCGCGTCCGCGGTCGGACTCCACATCAGCAACTCGGCCCGCGCGATCTCCCCGCCGTCGACGATCGCCCGGTGGACGGGGTGACGGAGTCGGTCGGGATAGTCGATCGAGAACTGGACCTGCTTCATTCCGCGCTCGGCCGTGGTTCGCCCCGCCCGGTCATCAATCATCGTGTTCGGCCCGTCGACGTCACCGTCGACTTCTCACGCCCACGCCGTCGGGGGTCTCTCGCTCCGCTGCGACGACGTCCGGAACGGCTTTCAGGAGCGCCCCGAGGTGATCGTCGCCGTCTCGCCCGTCGAACTCCGCCGCGGGGATCTGCCGGGCCAGGCGGCGAGCGTCCTCGATCGGGACGTTCGTATCCGCGGTCCCGTGTCGGAACCGGACGTCCATCGCGAACTCGCTCGTCGGCAGCCCCCACTCGGCCGCGTGGCGGAGTTCGACGGCAGCGCCCGAGGCGTCGCCGTCGATGGCTTCCAGAAAGTCGGCCCTGATGACTGCGGCTACGTCCTCCGGGACCTCGTCGGCACCGTCGGTCGTGTACTGCGAGACGACGACGTCGGGGTCCGCTCGGGCAGCGATCCACGCCTGTCCGCGGAGGAGGCCGCCGAGGAGCGTCGGGACTGACCGCGCCAGTCGGCGGAGGAGCCGCTGGATCCGCGGCGTCCGCTCCGAGATCGCGGGCGGGACGGCCCCGGAGACGACCTCGAGGCGGGTGACGCGTTCCGGGTGCCGGGCCGCCGCCGAGAGGGCGTACGGGGCGCCGCCGGAGAACGCGACCAGGGAGGCCGCACTGACGCCCGCGCCGTCGAGAACGGCGGGCAGCGCGTCCGCCGTCTCCGCGACGGTCCGGTCGGGCCAGGGGTCCGAACGGCCGTACCCCGGGCGGTCGGGCGCGAGCACGCGGACTCCGTGCTCCCGTGCGGCACCGTCGAGAAGTCGACCCAGCCGCCGTGATCCGGGCGTCCCGTGGAGAAACAGCAGCGGGGCGCCGTCGGGGTCGCCGTACTCGGCGTACGCGAGGCGTCGGTCGCCGGCGACCCGGACGGATTCGACGCGCGCGTCGCCGTCGGTCCGCGGAGGAAATGAAGAACTCATCGTCGTGTCATCGGATACGTCCGGGCCACGGGTGTCGATGTTGGCGGATGAATGCGGCGTTTTATAAGTGAGCGCGGAGCCGGTCGTATTCTCCGCAAGCGGGCCGATTCACAACGCCGGCGCTCACACTCGGAATATGCAACTCACAGACGGGGTCTACGGGTTGGAACTGGACGTCGCGTTTGCCGGGCGCGAACTCACGATCCGACCCGTCGCGGTCCGGACGCCGCGCGGGGTCGTGCTCCTCGACGTCGGACTCCCGGGCGATCTGGACGTCCTCCGAGAAGCGCTCTCGGCCGAGGGGCTCGCCCTCGATGACGTCTGGGCGGTCGCGGCCACCCACCAGGACCTCGACCACGCGGGCTGTCTCGCCGCCGTCGTCGACGAGACCGACGCGGTCGTCTTCGCCCACGAGGCCGACGCGCCGTCCCTCGAAGGCGACCGGGAGTTGATCAAGGGCGGCGACGACCGTCCGGACTTCGATCCCGTCACCGTCGACGTGCGGCTCGCGGGCGGCGAGACGTTCGCCACCGCGGCGGGGCCGATGATCGAGGCGACGTCGGTCGGGAGGTCGTCGGGGATGGGATAGACCTCGGACTCGGGGACGACGATCTCCTCGGCGAAGGTGCCGAGCGTGAGGAACTGCGCGAGGTCCTCGTCGCCGTCGTGGAAGCGACAGGTGTCGTCGAGCAGGTGGCCCTCGTAGAGGCTCTCGCCGCCGCGGACGCAGAGGTGCTGCATCCCGCGGACGCACATCTCGCAGACGCCGCAGGCCGGGACCCACAGCGTGAGGACCCGATCGCCCGGTTCGACGCCCGTGACCCCGGGACCGACCTCGGCGACTCGGCCGGCCCCCTCGTGGCCCGCGACGACGGGGTAGTTCTTCTGGAGGGCGCCCTCGACGGCGTGCCAGTCCGTGTGGCACGCGCCCGCGTACTCGATCCCGACGCGTACCTCGCCGGCCTTCGGATCGTCCAGTTCGACGTCCTTCACGGTGAACCCGTCCGTGTCCGGTTCCTCGACGACCGCAGCCGTGACAGTGCGGGACATCGGTAGACACCGCGAGGGGAAGCGAAATAAGCGTAATCGTTGACAAATTTAACTTCGCGACGAGTCAACTGCCCGACCGCGACAGCGATATTTAATAACTCAATACTATTTTTTTATTAGAAAGTACGAAATTTTGGCCGATCTATAGCAGCGATATTAATAAGAGAGGAACCACTCGGCTCTAGTAATGACGCCACCGACGCGAGAACCGGGGGAGACGGTCACCTCCGAAGCGCCCGACGGCGGTGGGACGGACGGCGATTCCGAGTCGGCCGACGGGGGGAGCACTGCGACCCTCGACGTCCCCTCGATGGACTGCGCCTCCTGCGCCGGCAAGGTCGAGAGCGCGCTGGGCCGGGTCGAGGGGATCCGGCGGTACGAGACGAGCCCGACGACCGGCCGGGTCCGCGTCGACTACGGCCCGGAGACCTCGCGCGAGGACCTCGTCGCGGCCATCGAGTCCGCCGGGTACCAGGTGACGAACGCGGCCGACGACGACGCCGACGGGACGGGCGAGGCCGACTCGGCGTCGGAACCGGGCTCGGTCTGGACGAGCGCCCGCGGGATCAAGACCTGGATCAGCGGCGCCTTCCTGGCGCTCGGCCTCCTCTTCGAGTTCTTCCTCGTCGGCGCCAACGTCCCGGTCGCGAGCCTCCTCGGCGCCGAACTGCTGCTCGCGGACGTGCTCTTCCTCGTCGCCGTCGCGAGCGGCGGCCAGGTGATCCTCCGCGACGGCTACTACTCGGCGCTGAACCGCAACCTCGACATCGACTTCCTGATGTCGGCGGCCATCGTCGGCGCCCTCCTCGCCAGCCTGGCGTTCGACGAGGCGCTGTACTTCGAGGCCGCGACGCTCGCGTTCCTGTTCAACGTCGCCGAACTGCTGGAGTCGTACGCGATGGACCGCGCCCGCGACTCACTGACCGAACTGATGGACCTCTCGCCGGACGAGGCGACGGTCAGGCGCGACGACGAGGAGGTCACCCTCCCCGTCGAGGAGGTCGCGCGCGGCGACGTCGTGGTCGTCCGCCCCGGCGAGAAGATCCCGATGGACGGCGAGGTGATCGACGGCGACAGCGCGGTGAACCAGGCGCCGATCACCGGCGAGAGCGTCCCCGTCGACAAGACCGTCGGCGACGAGGTGTACGCGGGGACGATCAACGAGGGAGGGTACCTGGAGATCGAGGTGACCTCGACCGCGGGCGAGGACACGCTCTCGCGGATCGTCTCGATGGTCGCCGAGGCCGAGTCCAAGAAGACCGAACGCGAGCAGTTCGTCGAGCGATTCTCCGCCTACTACACGCCGGTCGTCGTCGCCTTCGCGATCCTGACGACCCTCGGCACGCCGTTCGTCCTCGGCGTGACGTGGCCAACTGCAGTCGTCTACGGGCTGACGCTGCTGGTCCTGGCCTGTCCCTGCGCGTTCGTGATCTCGACGCCGGTCTCGGTCGTCTCCGGCATCACGAGCGCGGCGAAGAACGGCGTCCTGATCAAGGGCGGCAAACACCTGGAGGCGATGGGCGCGGTCGACGCCGTCGCCTTCGACAAGACCGGGACGCTCACCACGGGCGAACTGACCGTGACCGACGTGATCCCGCTGAACGGCAACACCGAGGCCGACGTCCTGCGGTGCGCCCGCGGGCTCGAGACGCGGAGCGAGCACCCCGTCGGCGAGGCGATCGTCGCGGCCGCTGGCGAATCGGGCATCGACGCGGACGCCGCCGCCGAGATCGAGGCGTTCGAGACGCTCACCGGGAAGGGCGTTCGCGCGAACCTCGGCGGCACCCCCCACGTCGCGGGCAAGCCCGGCCTCTTCGAAGAGCTCGGCTTCGACCTCTCGCACGTCCACGCGACCACCGACGGCGGCGTCGTGACCCGGACGGCGAAACAGCTCTGTGAGCGCAACGACTGCCTCGATCTCCTGGAGACGACCGTTCCGGAACTCCAGTCCCAGGGGAAGACCGTGATCCTCGTCGGGAAACCCGAGTCGGACTCCGAGGGCGGATTGACGCCCGAGGGCGGCGAACTGGAGGGCGTGATCGCGGTCGCCGACGAGGTCCGGCCCGAGGCCGAGCGAGCGGTCGCCCGGCTTCGCGAGCTGGGCGTCTCGAAGACGGTGATGCTGACCGGCGACAACGAGCGGACCGCCCGCGCCATCGCCGAGCGGATCGGCGTCGACGAGTTCCGCGCGGAACTCCTCCCCGAGGAGAAGGTCGAGGCCATCGAATCGCTCGTCGACGAACACGAACGAGACGGTGCACCCGGCGGCGTCGCGATGGTCGGCGACGGGATCAACGACGCGCCCGCGCTCGCGACCGCGACGGTCGGGATCGCGATGGGCGCCGCCGGCACCGATACCGCGCTGGAGACGGCCGACGTCGCGCTGATGGCCGACGACCTCTCGAAGCTCCCCTACCTCTACGAGCTCGCGGGCGACGCCAACGGCGTCATCCGGCAGAACATCTGGGCGAGCCTGGGAATCAAGGCGCTCCTCGCCATCGGGGTCCCCTTCGGCTACGTCCCGATCTGGCTGGCCGTGCTCGCGGGCGACGCCGGGATGACCCTCGGCGTCACGGGGAACGCGATGCGGCTCTCGCGGGTCGTCCCCGACAGTCCGGGCGAGTGATCACGCTCCCGCCCCATCGGTGCGCCTGACGAAGCGCGGCGGCACCCGTTCCGTCGTGTAGACGCCCCGCCCTCGCTTCGTGATCTCGTGACCTGCCTCCAGCATCGCGGCCGCGTCGACGACGAGGAGGGCCGGATCCGACACGTGTCGACTGCCGACGGCGAGCGCCTCGCGCTCGGTATCGGAGAGGTGGACCAGCTGCCGGCTCATCGGTCGTAGCCCCTCGCGGCGGATCTTCGGTACCGCGTCGGGGTCGGTGCCGTGATACAGCGTGTCGGGTACGGGACTGTCGGCCGACTCCAGGTCGACGTCGACGGAGTGGCCGTAGGTCGCACGGATCCGACGCCCGTCGAGTTCGAACCGTCCCTTCGGATCGACGGCGACGACGCCTTCGACAGCCCTCTCGTCGGCCCAGCCGTACCGATCGGCGGCCGCGGCGACGACGTCCTCGAACGGTGCCCACCCCGCGTCGGTCAGGTCGAGTCCGGCGTCGTCGGGGCCGTGGCGAAGGGCGTAACTGAGGAAGCGCGAGAGCGTCTCGCGGCGGTCGCCGGAGAGGACGGAACGGCCACTCGCGCCGCAGTCCGGACACGCGCCGGCGGCGACGAAGCCGTGATCGGGACACTCGCGGAGGCCCTGCATCTCGCGGTGTCGTACGTACCCGCCCGTCAAATGAAACCCGGTCCGTAACCGCTACTCGGCGCGGATCCGAACGGCGATGTCGTCCGGATCGCGGACCTCGATTCCGCCGTCGGACTCGCGGAGGTCGGCCCCCGCGTCGGCGAGGCGGTCCCGGACGTCGTCCAGAGCGCCCTCGTCGGGCACGACGACCTCGAACCACGCGAGTCCGCGGCCGCCCGCCGGGCTGGACCGGCGGTTCCAGGTGTTGACGCCGACGTGGTGGTGGTAGTCGCCCGCGGCGAGGAAGAGCGCGCCCCGGTCTTCGACTTGCACACCGAATCCGAGCGCGTCGACGTAGAACTCCCTGGCCGAGTCGATCGACGTCGCCTCCAGGTGAACGTGGCCGAGGTCCGTCCCCGGCGGCGCGTCGGCGGCGCCGTCGGAGGCCTCGGCGACGGCTTCCAGATCGAGCGGGTAGGTGCCCATTTCGGCCGTCCCGTCGGCGCTCCGGGGCCACGCCTCGCGGGGACGGTCGCGGTAGATCTCGACGCCGTTGTCCTCGGGGTCCGAGAGGTAGAGCGCCTCGCTGACGTCGTGGTCGGAGGCGCCGTCGAGCGTCCAGTGTTCGCGGACGCGGTCGAGCGCGGCGCCCAGCGCCGTTCGCGACGGGACCCGGAACGCGGTGTGGAACAGTCCGGCCTGCGAGCGCTCGCGGGACGCGGCAGACTCGTCGCGGACGAGCCGGAGGACGGCCTCCCCGCCGGCGCCGAGACTCGCCGTCGCCTCCGAGCGGGATCGGACATCGAGACCGACGACCGTCCGGTAAAACGAGACCATCTCGTCGAGGTCGTGTACGCGGAGCGCGACGCGGCCGAGTCGGGTCCCGCTCGGGAGCGAGTCGTCGGGAGCGTCTCCTGTCATCGAGAGCCCGTACGCGCTGGTCGGTGAAGGGCCTTCGTCTCGGGACCGGAGTGTCAGAGCGCGTCGACGAACGCGTCGAACGCGCCGCTCTCGGGGTGGACGTGGCAGTAGGTACCTAGAGTCTCGTACTCGCAGAGCCCGTCGCGGCCGGCGTCGATGCCGTCGCCCCGCTCGACGTCGAAGGCGAACCGGGCGTCCTCGGCGGGGTCGGCCTCGGAGTAGTGGAACTCGTGGCCGCGGACGGTCTCGCCCCCGGCGGCCGTGAGCGCCTCGTCGCGGGCGCGGAGTTCGACGTGATCGAGCGCCTGGTATCGCTCGCGCATCCGCACGTCAGCCGGGAGGACGCCCGCCATCCCGTGGGTCTCGCCCTCGACGGTCGAAAGCGACTCCGCGAGCGCCATCAGCCCGCCGCACTCGCCGTAGATCGGGAGGCCCTCGGCCGCCGCGTCCGCGAGGTCCCGGATTCCCGGACTCGTCGACAGCGCCTCGGCGTGGAGCTCCGGATAGCCCCCGGGGAGGTAGACGCCGTCGCACTCCGGGAGCGCGTCGCCCGCGGTCGGCTGGAACGGCACCACCTCGGCGCGCTCGCGGAGGCGCTCGAGCGTCGCCGGGTAACAGAACCGGAAGGCGTCGTCGCGGGCGACCGCGACGCGGGCGTCGGTGCAGTCGGATCCCGTTTCGAGCTCCGGCGGACGCGACGGCGCCCGCGCGAGGTCGAGCAGTCGGTCGACCCGAATCCCTTCTGCGGCCGCGTCGAGCGCGTCGGGCGACAGCGGCGATTCGTCGCCCATCCGGAGCCCGAGGTGTCGATCCGGGATCTCGAGGTCCTCGCGGGGCGGGATCCGGCCGAGGTAGGTCAGGTCGTCGGGGAGCGCGTCGCGGATCCCCCGTTCGTGACGGCCGCCGTGGGCCCGCTGGGCGATCACGCCGGCGACGTCGACGTCGCGGTCGGCGTGGGCGGCGAACTCCCGGAAGCCGACCGCCGTCGCGGCGACGCTCTCCATCCCGGCCTTCGCGTCGACGACGAGCACGACCGGGAGATCCAGCGCCTCTGCGACCGCCGCGGTGCTCGATCCGTCGCCGTCGTACAGGCCCATCACGCCCTCGACGACGCAGACGTCGCCCCTTCCGTGATGGTAGTTCCGTCGGAGCCCCGCCTCGCCCTGGAGCCACAGGTCGAGCGTGCGCGAGGGGCGGCCGGCCACCTGCGCGTGGTGGCTCGGGTCGATGAAGTCCGGGCCGGCCTTCGCGGGCTGGACGTCGCGGCCGGCCGTATCGAGCGCGTGGAGCACCGCGAGGGTGGCGACCGTCTTGCCCACGCCGGAGCGGGTGCCGCCGACGACGAGGCCCTTCATACGGCGGCGACAGCGGCCCGTGGCCGCCGTCGGCTGTCCTCGTCGCTGGTCACGGTCGCCCCTCTCCGTCGGTCGCGACGGGTCGGTTCGTCCGCGCGAGCTGTGCCTCGAAGGTCTCGTCGGACGCGTCCCCGGACGCCAGCGCGCGCTGTTTTTCCACCTCGGCGTGGAGCGCGTCGGTGACGCGCGAGTGCGTGCCGAAGGGATCGGCGTACTCGATGCCGCCGCGACCCAGTTCGAGTTCGTCGGGGATGCGCCGCTCCGTCGCCTCGGTCCGCGTCAGGAACAGCGGCACCGCGACCGCACGCTCGTTCGTCGTGTTGTAGCGGACGCACTCGACCGCCGGGTTCTGGAGCAGGTAGCAGGTCAGCACCTCGCCGTACGACGAGCGCTCGCGGAGTCGCGAGGCGTGGTAGTCGGCGGTCTGTCTGTGGTACGGTTTCGAGCTGCTGCCGAACCCGACGAGGACGAGCGAGACGTCCTCGGCCGCCGGGACGCGTTCGCCGGCGCGCTCGGCGATCACTTCGGTGACGGCGGGGCTCCCGCCGGGGGGTTCGCAGTAGCGCACGTCGCCCGGGACGTAGGAGAGTGCCGCGGGGACGGCCGTGAGTGTATCGTGGGTGTGTGCCGTACACATCGGGACCGCGTAGACGACGTCGCCGGCGACGCGCTCGAAGCGCTCGCGGAGTTCGCGGACCGGTTCGGACTCGTAGGTCGCCACCGCCACCTCGTCGACGTCGGCGCGGCTGTCGAGCCGGTCGGCGTGCGCGTCGAGGACGTCGCGGGCGTTCCGCGTCTCGCGGCCGATGAGCAGGACTGATTCGGTCGTCATTGTGGCCTCCGATAATACAATCTCAATTTAATTATCCCAATTTGGGTTGCTTTTGTCGTTGGCATCGACCCGCAAATAAGTTGCGGTGGATCACCCCGCGCGGACGACGAGGACCGAGAGGTCCGAAAAGCGGGAGTCGACATCGTCGTTCGACTCGGCCGCCAGCGCGCCGAGAGTCGTCGCCGTCACCGACTCGTCGTCGTGTGTCAGCCGCTCGAAGACGAGCGCCCTGAGCGCCGGATCGGCGCCGGCGTCGACGAGGTCGGCGCCGACGTCCTCGGGCATCCAGTCGAAGGGGCGCGGGAGCACGAGGAGGTGGCGCTCGCCGGCGTCGGCGCGGAGTCGTCGGAGGTCGGCGTCGATCGGGCCGCTCTTGTGGAGCGTCACGAACGTCGCGTCCTCCATCGGCGTACGGGCCCGGCTCGCGGCGACCTGGAGCGAGGAGATCCCCGGAATCACCCGGACCGGTGCGTCGACCGCGGACTGGACTTTCCCGGCGAACTGATACCCGGAGTGGTTCGGATCGCCCATCAGCACCGCGGTTCCGGTGGCGCCGCCGGCGACGCGGTCGGCGAACGCCGCGAGCGTCTCGCTCTCGTCGCGGTAGCCGCAGGTCAGGAAGTCGATCTCGTCGCTGGAGTCGGAGCCGGATCCAGACCCGGAGCCGATCGCCTCCCGGACGAAGTCGACGACCGTCTCGAAGCCGACGACGACGTCTGCCTCGCGGATCGCCCGCGCGCCGCGGGGCGTCAGGTACTCCGGATTTCCGGGGCCGATGCCGACGGCGTAGACCGATTCTCGTCCGTCGCTCTCCCCGGTGTCGACCTCGGGCTCCGAGGCCGCGACCGCCGCCGGATCGGGGCCGCCCCCCAGGTCGTAGTCGTCGCTCACGGGAGGTCGATCTCCCCGTTCCGGGCGTCGCTCGCGACGTGGACGAGTTCGTTCGTCAGCCCGGCCGCGAGCCCGCTCCCGCCGCGGCGACCCACGTTCGTGATCGCCGGGACGTCGTGAGCGGCAGCGACCTCGCGGAGCCGCTTCCGGCTCTCTGCGGCCTTGACGAACCCGACCGGGGTCGCGACGACGACCGCCGGGCGCGTCCCGTCCTCGATGCAGTCCGCGAGCGCCAGCGCGGCGGTGGGCGCGTTGCCGACGACCGCGACCGCGCCGTCGTAGACGCCCTGCCGATCGAGTTCGAGCACCGACGCCGCCGTCCGCGTCATTCCCGTCCGCTCGGCGAGGGCGGCGCCGTTGCCGATGGCCTTTCGGACCTCGCAGTCGTGACCGCGGCCCGTGATTCCCGCTTTCACCATCGTGATGTCGGTCACGATCGGGCGCTCCTCGAGGACGGCGCGCGCGCCGGCGACGACGGGTTCGGAGTCCGTCTCGCCGGTGAAGCGCACGAGGTGCTGGAACTCCGGGTCGCCGGTCGCGTGGACGCTCTTCTGCCTGATCCGGTCGGCGAGGGTCTCGTCGGGCACCAGCTCGCGGACGCGGTCCATACTCGTCTCGGCGATCTCCATCGCGTTCTCCGTCGTCGCGCCGAGATCGGCGTAGGATTCGAACTCCCCGCTTCTCTCAGTCGTCATCGCTCGGCACCTCCGGGGCGTCCACGTCGCTCGCGCGGGCTTCGAGGTCGCCGTCGACGCGGAGGTTCACGTCCCGCAGGCGGTCGGCCGTCGCGTCGTCGGCGTCCCACAGGTCCCGCTCGATCGCCTCCAGCAGCGTGTCGGTGACGCTCTCGAGCGCCCAGGGGTTGACGTCGCGTAGCCACTCCTGTCTGTCCTCGTCGAAGGCGTACTTCTCCGCGACGTCCTCCCAGAGCGCGTCGCTGACGACGCCGGTGGTCGCGTCCCAGCCGAGCACGACGTCGACCGTGGTCGAGAGATCGCCCGCGCCCTTGTAGTCGTGTTCCTCCATACTGTCGAGCCAGTCGGGGTTGAGCACGCGCGAGCGCATCGCCTTGCGGACCTTCTCCTCGTTCGTGTAGACGGAGACGTTGTCGGGGTCGCTGGAGTCGCCGACGTAGGAAGCCGGCTCTTCGCCCGAGACCTCCGTGACTGCGGTGATGAAGCCGCCGTGGAACGCGTACCAGTCCGAGGAGTCGAACTCGTCCTGTTCGGCGGTGTCTTCGATCT
>JBDGUM010000099.1:0-18256 GCA_042215855.1 Halobellus sp.
CCCGAGAGCAGCCCCTTCTCGGAGGTCGTCTCGATGATCTCGTTGGCCTTCGACTGGACCTCCTTCGAGAGGTCGAGTTCCGAGCAGAATCTGGGTACGTACTTCTTCGGGTCGACCGGCTTCATCTCCAGTCCGAGTTCCTGGGAGATGTAGCGGTAGGTCCGGCCGATCTCCTTGCGCTCGACGCGGGATACTTCCGAGATCTCCTCCAGCGAGCGGGGGATTCCCTCCTTCCGACAGGCGGCGTAGAGGGCGGAGGTGGCGACGCCCTCGATGGATCGCCCCCGAATCAGGTCCTCGTTGAGTGCGCGTCGATAGATCACGGAGGCGACCTCCCGTACCGAGCGCGGCACGCCGAGCGCGGAGGCCATCCGGTCGATCTCCGAGAGCGCGAACTGGAGGTTGCGCTCGCCCGCATCTTTGGTTCGGATGCGCTCCTGCCACTTCCGCAGGCGGTGCATCTGGGAGCGCTTCCGCGAGGAGATCGAGCGGCCGTAGGCGTCCTTGTCCTTCCAGTCGATCGTCGTCGTCAGCCCCTTGTCGTGCATCGTCTGGGTCGTCGGCGCGCCGACGCGGGACTTCTCCTGCCGCTCGGAGTGATTGAACGCCCGCCACTCCGGCCCGGGGTCGATCTGCTCCTCCTCGACGACGATCCCCGTGGGCTCGTGGATCAGCTCGCCGTCGCCCGTCCGGACGAGGTCTTCCTCGTCCATATCTTCGATGTCGATGTCGTCTTCCGCTTCGTCCGCCTCGTCTTCACGTTCGCCCTGCCATCGCGTCCTGTCTGCGTCCTGTTCCCGCTGGCGGGTGGGCCGTGTCATCGCATTTTTATATTCGCTATCTCGATACAGTTAAACCCTCGGCTGATCCGGGAACACCGTTCGGATCATCCGGTAGAAACGGGCGGCGTCTGCCCCCAGCCACGTTTCCGCAGCATCTGGATGGGCGCACCCCACCGGCCCGCCCGCGGCTGTCGCTCTCCCGGAGTGATTCGCGTATCCGGTGGACCGTTCGACTCCCTTCGCTTGCTGTCACGTATCACTGCGAGTATATGTTCGCTCGCGACGTCGGTGCTCTCGAACTATGTCGAATCAAGATGCTGCCAGTCGTGCGTCCTCCGTCGGTCGTCGGACCGTGTTGCAGGGGTTCGGGGCCGCGTTCGCCGGAACCGTCCTCGTCGGGACAGTCGGCGGAACCGCCGTGGGCGGGCAGAATCCGTTCGACACCCCGAACTCCAGTTACGTCTCCGGCGAGGCAACGTCGGTCACCGGCGGCGGCGACGACGTGTGGACCTTCGCCACGACCAACCGCGCCGGCAAGCCGACCCACCTGGGGATCTGGCTGTCCGGCGACGCCTTCGAGCACCTCACGAGCCAGTCCGAGGGCCAACATCTCCACCTCGACTTCCCCGCCGTCGACGGGCTCGCCTACACCTTCGCCGGGATCGACTGGAATCCGGCCGGCCATCCCCCCGTCGACGTGTGGACGTCACCCCACTTCGACTTCCACTACTACTTCGTGGACGAAGCGGCGATCGAGAGCATCGTCACGCCCGGTCCGCTCCCGTTTATGGGCGTCGCCACCTACGACCTCCCTGGCCCGTTCTGGCCGGAGCACTACGTCTACGAGGACCCCCGCTTCATCGTGAAGTCGATGGGCGAACACCTCTACGACGAGCGCTCCCCCGAGTGGGATCCGGACGTCCCGTTCACCCACACCTACATCTACGGCGCCTACGACTTCGGCATCGATCCCGCGGACCCGACCGGCACCGTTCAACTGCCGCTGGGCCCCGACGGCAGTCTGATCGACCTCCCGACCTACGCGGGCGACGGTACCGGTCAACTCACGTTCACCGAACCGATGATCACCGAGGCGTTTATGCGCGACGTCGCTGCTAGCGCTACCGGCGAGGTCGCGACGGCCGTCCCGCTCCCGAACGCGTTCCCCGATGCCGGCTACTACCCGACGAGTTACGTGACCCGCTACGTCGGGAGCGCCGACGCCTACGCCATCACGCTCGAGGACTTCGTCTGGGTCGACGCCTACACGGCCTGAGGAGCGGTGTAGCCTCTTCCCGGTGCTTCCCAGCATCCGGGAGTCGATGCCGGCGGACGCGCCCACGTAACCACACTCGATGCCCCCGGTGCCGACATCGAACCCTTCTTTCGTCCCTGCCGACTCCATCCGGTATGCCGAGCGTCGACCTCGATCCCGACGTCGCCCGCGAGCGCCTCGAAGCGGCCGGCGTCGAGATCGAACCGGGCAACACCGACCACGAGCGGTGGCGCGCCGAGCGCGGCGACGCCAACGCCGTCGCCTACGACGACACGGTCGTCGTGCAGGGATCGCGGCCGACCGACCTCCTCGCAGTGCTCCGCGAGGACCACGGCGGCCGGGCGCACGTCTACTTCGACGGCGCGAGCCGGGGGAACCCCGGTCCCGCGGCGATCGGGTGGGTGATCGTCACGAGCGACGGGATCGTCGCCGAGGGGAGCGAGCGGATCGGCGAGACGACGAACAACCGCGCGGAGTACGCGGCCCTGGAACGGGCGCTCGAAGCGGCGAACGAGTACGGCTTCGACGAGGTCGACGTCCGCGGCGACGCCCAGCTGATCGTCCGGCAGGTCCGGGGCGAGTACGACACCAACAACCCGGAGCTGCGGGAGCGGCGGGTCCGCGTGCGCGAACTCCTGGACTCGTTCGACCGGTGGTCGATCGAGCACGTACCGAGAGCGGTAAACGACCGCGCCGACTCACTAGCGAACGAGGCGCTCGACGATGGCTGAACGAAGCGACGACGACCCCGAGCGGGACAGCGCGATCGGTGCGGAGAACGAGACGGATTCGGACGCAGCGGTGCCCGAGGACGTCGTCGAGGAGGCAGAGCGGCTGACGCGACTCGCCGACGAGGCCGCGGTCGACGACGCCGCGGCGGCCTACCGCGATCGACGGGACGACCTGGTGGCCGAGCACGACTTCACGGCGCGCGTCCGCGAGGAGGACGACACGCTCGTGCTCTACCCCGACGAGTGGGTCGATGAGGGCACGGTGCAGTTCGACCGGATCGACGACACCGACCGCGCGATCGAGGTGTCGCTGTCGGGACCCGACCACGGAGCCGAGTGGGAGGCCGTGGAGGCCCGGAACCAAGCGATCGTCGACGAGATCGCGGAGCGACACGGCCCCGACCACGCCGCCAACGTCCGCGCGTTCGCGGACTTTATGAGCAACCACTATCTGAAGTCGGTGGCCGACGCCACCCGGGACGAGCGCGAGGAGTTCCTCACGGAGTACTACCCGCGCAACGCCTGGCCGTCGAAAGAACAGGAATCCATCGTCGACGAGAGTCTGGATCTCGTGGCCGAGATCGACCCCGACGACGTGCCCGGAGCCTGAGTTCGGTTATCGGTACGACTCGACGAGCTCGGCGAGTTCGTCGGCTCGCTCCTCGCTGGAGACGAACTTCGAGAACATCCAGTCGAACTGGTCGACGAGCGCGTCGTGGCCCTCCTCGGTGAGCTCGTACTGGTTCGTCCGCTTGTCGAGTTCGCTCTTTTCGACCAGCCCCATCTCGACGAGGTCGTCGAGGTTGGGGTAGAGCCGCCCGTGGTTCACTTCGGTGCCGTAGTAGGTCTCGAGGTGGCGCTTGATGGCCAGGCCGTACATCGGCTCCTCGGCCAGGATCACGAGGATGTTCTGCTGGAACGCCGTGAGGTCGCGCACCACGCTGTCGATGTCAGTAACTGCTTGTGCCTCTGACATACCTGGAGAAACGCCACCTGGATATTTAACACTTCTTAACTCACCATTTTGTAGACGTAATTCACCCTCCTCCGGATCCATATCGCCCGATATCGGACGACATGTCGAATTCGGATAACCGGCCGGATCCGATTTCCGTCCGCTCTTGATCACCTTTGTATATTCGCGAACGAATATCAACATCGCCGTATCGCGCTCAACGGCCGTGAGACGGCGTCACAGGGTCCTCGATCCGCGGCGATGCGAAAGGACTTTTTGTGCGTTCGGAGACGCTGTAGGTATGACGAACCTCTGGGAAGACCTCGAAACGGGGCCGGACGCGCCGGACGTCGTCTACGCCGTCGTCGAGTGCCTGAAGGGCGAGCGCAACAAGTACGAATACGACAAGGACGTCCCCGGCGTCGTCCTCGACCGCGTGCTCCACTCGAACGTCCACTACCCCTCGGACTACGGCTTCCTCCCGCAGACGTACTACGACGACGAGGATCCCTTCGACGTCCTCGTGCTCGTCGAGGACCAGACCTTCCCCGGCTGCGTCATCGAGGCTCGCCCCGTCGCGCTGATGCGGATGGACGACGACGGCGAGAAGGACGACAAGGTCATCGCCGTCCCCGACGAGGACCCGCGCTACGACCACGTTCAGGACGTCGAGGACCTCTCCGACCAGCAGACCGCCGAGATCGCGGAGTTCTTCGAGACCTACAAGAACCTCGAGGAGGGCAAAGAGACCGAGACCCTCGGCTGGGAGGACGCCGACGCGGCCAAGGACGCCATCGAGCACTCGATGGACCTCTACGAAGAGCACTTCGGCTGATCGGCCCGGTCCTGTCTTTTCGCCGACTGTTCGGCCCGGGAGATAACTTTCGAGCATAGTGGGTGCCAGGTAGGATGTATTATGCGTATGGGTAATCTTATGCGTCCGCACGCCCGACTATCGAGTGTGATGTCAGCCGAAACGCCCCGCCTCGGCGTCGCTCACCCGACGGTCGTCCCCGGTCAACAGTCGGACGCCAGCGACGCGGACGAGGGTCCGGCCGACGGAGACGCGGACCGATCCGACGAGCCGTCGGCGTGAGCCGGTCTGCCCATACTGACTACTCTCACATATTACTGCCGAGCGCTGACCCCGTTGACGGCGCTCTGCGGTGAGTGACGGGAGTACTCAGTCGATTCTCGACAGCGCGAGTTCCTCCGCCGTGTCCGCGTCGGTCGGCGCCGACTCGCGGACCTCGATCTCGGCGACCCACTTGACGCTCTCCCAGCAGTCCGTACCGGCGTCCGTTGGGACCAGCCGCGCCGGCCCCCCGTGTTCGACAGGGAGCGCCTCGCCGTCGAGCTCGGTCGCGAGCACCGCCCCCGCGAGAGTCTCTAGTGGAAACGCGCACGCGTAGTCGCCGTCCATCGCCCGGACGAGCGCGTGGCTCGCCTCGGCGGTCGGCCCGGCGCGGTCTAAGAGTCGTTCGACCCGGACCCCGCGCCAGGTGAGGCCGGCCGCGGTCCAGCCCTCGACGCACTCGAAGTCCTCCTCGAACGTCTCCGCGGGGAGGGCCGCGACGTCCGCGCGGTCGAGGCGGAGCGGTCGGTCCACCGCGCCGCCGACCCGGAGCGCCCAGCCGTCCGGGTCGACGTCCGCGGGCACCGGATGTGATTCGAGTTCCGTCACGCGTCGGCATCGGTCCGCTCCCGCCAAAACCGTTGCTGCGAACCCGTTCGGGGGCGGTGCTCGCGACCCGGGAACGCCGCGAGGGGAACCGCTTTTACTCCCGCCGGAACTACGGAGAGTGATGGCTACCTGCGACGAGTGCGGGAAGCACGAGAACATGCCGTACCAGTGTCGCCGGTGCGGCGACACGTTCTGTGCCGAACACCGCCTCCCGGAGAACCACGACTGTCCGGGGCTCGACGAGTGGAACGACCCCTCCGGCGTCTTCGACAGCGGCTTCGACGACACCGTGCGGAACCGCGGCGGGCGATCGTCCGGGGGGGTCACCGACCGCCTGTTCGGCACCGGCGGCCCGCTCGGGTACTTCCGCGGCAATATGAGCTACGTCTTCCTCGGCGCGATGTGGATCACCTTCGCGCTCCAGTACTTCGTCTTTCCCCTCCTCCTGGGCGCCGGCCCGCGGAGCGCTCTCTGGCAGGCCACGTTCGTCCTCTCGCCCGGCCACGTCGAGTACGTCTGGACGTGGTTCACCTCCATCTTCGCCCACGGCGGCTTCACCCACATCGCGTTCAACAGCATCGCGCTGTACTTCTTCGGCCCCGTCGTGGAGCAATACCTCGACACGAAGCGATTCACGGCGCTCTTCTTCGGCGCGGGGATCGTCGCGGGGCTCGCCCAGGTGATCTCGACGCTCCTCACCGTCGGTCCGTTCGGCGCGGGCGTCGTCGGCGCCTCAGGTGCGATTATGGGCGTGCTGGGCGTGCTCACGGTCCTGAACCCGAACCTCAAGGTGTACCTCTACTTCATCATCCCGATGCCGCTGTGGGTGCTGACCTTCGGGTTCGCGGCGTTCAGCATCGTCGCGGGGTTCGGCGCCGCAAGCGGCGTCGGCGTCGTCGGCGGCAACGTCGCCCACCTGGCCCACCTCGGCGGTCTGGTCGTCGGCCTCGCGTACGGCGCCCGCGTGAAGGGCCGCGTCGGCGTCCCGAACTCCCTCCGGGTCGGCGGCGGCGGTCCCGGTGGCCCCGGCGGTCCGGGCGGCCCCGGCGGGCCGGGACGGCGACGCTGAGATGGAGCCCGTCCGCCCCGAGTTCGTCCCCGACCCCGCCGCGAGCCGCGAGGCGATGGCGGATCTCCAGCGCGACGTCGCCGACGCGGCCGTCTGGGCGGACGACTTCGACTTCGACCCCGTCGCGGTCGCCGCGCGCGGCGATCGAACGCTCGACGCTGCCGCCGCCACCGACGTCCCCGACCGCCCGCCGCTCGTCGCCGGCGTCGACCAGGCGTTCCTGGACGAACGCGCGGTGAGCGTCGTCGTCGTCCGCCGCGGCGACGAGGTCGTCGAGCGCGTCCACGCGGTGACCGACCTCGCCATCCCCTACATTCCGGGCCTGCTCTCCTTCCGCGAGGGCGGGCCGATACTCGCGGCGTTCGCCGAACTCGACCGCGAGCCCGACCTGGTCGTCTTCGACGGCAGCGGCCGCATCCACTACCGTCAGGCCGGGCTGGCGACCCACCTCGGCGCGACCCTCGACGTGCCGAGCGTCGGCGTCGCGAAGGGGCTGCTCTGCGGGACGCCCGACGAGGACCTCGACGAGCGGCCCGAGGGCTGGCGGACGCCGATCCGCGCCGACGACTCGGTCGAGAACGCCGAGCCCGGAACCGAAATCGGCCACGCCCTCCAGTCGCGGCAGTACGACACCCGGCCGGTCGTCAACCCGATCTTCGTCAGCCCCGGCCACCGCGTCGCGGTCGGGACCGCCACCGACCTGGTGGAGCGGCTCTGTGCCGGCTACAAGCTCCCGGAACCGACGCGGCTGGCCGATTCCTACGCCGACGAGGTGAAGGCCGGGTACGTCGGCGGCGCCGGTAGTGTCGGCGACGCCGCGGACGACGACCGGTCCTAAAGCGCCTCTTTGAGCCTCCACAAGGCCCTTTCGCCGGACGGACGTCTGGTCGGACGATGACTTCACTCGCACGCGCACGCACGACGCTGCTCGCGGCGCTTTGCCTCACCGCCGGCTGTCTCGGGGGCGTCCCGACCGACGATCCGCTGTCGTCGCCGACGACCGAACCGGGCACCTACGGCGCCTCCGAACAGCCCGACCCGGACAAGGAGGTCCGCGTCGAGAACGCCTGGAACCGGACGGTCGACCTCCGCGTGCGGGTCGTCCGCGTCGCGACCGGCGAGACGGTCTACGACGAGAACCTCACGGTCGAACCGGGCGCGGAGCGCGTCGTCTACAACACCTCCGAAGCGAACCCCGACGGGATCGAGTCGTTCCGGGTCGTCGCGACCGCGCGGAACACGACGAAGCGCGTCACGATCGAGACGAACGCGTGTTACGGAAACGTCTACGTCGAGATCACAGAGGAGGGCGAACTGTACCCCTACTACGCGATCTGCTGATCGGCGGCGACAGGACTCGAAAACACTTATTCGTGCGCTCGCACTCCCAACGCGTATGAGCGAAATCGTTGTCCGCCTCCCCGACGGTTCGGAACTCTCCGTCGCGGAGGACGCGACCGTCGAGGACGTCGCCTACGAGATCGGGCCCGGGCTGGGACGGGACACGGTCGCGGGCGTCGTCGACGGCGAACTCGTCGACAAAACCGATCCCGTCCACGACGGCGCGGAGGTCGTCATCGTCACCGAGCAGAGCGACGAGTACCTCCGCGTGCTGCGGCACTCCGCGGCGCACGTCTTCGCGCAGGCGCTCCAGCGCCTGTACCCCGAGGCCAAACTGGCGATCGGCCCGCCGACCGACGAGGGGTTCTACTACGACGTCGCGAACGTCGACCTCGATCAGGACGACCTCGAGGAGATCGAAGACGAGATGGAAGACATCGTCGACGAGGACCTCCCGATCGAGCGGGAGCTCCGCGACCGCGAGGCGGCCTTCTCGACGTACGCGGACAACCCCTACAAGCGGGACATCCTCGAGACCGAGGCCGCCGACGAGGATCCCGTCTCCTTCTACACCCAGGGCGACTTCGAGGACCTCTGTCAGGGCCCGCACGTCGACTCGACCGGCGAGATCGGCGCCGTGAAACTCCTGAACATCTCCTCGGCGTACTGGCGCGGCGACGAGGACAACGAGGCGCTGACCCGCGTGTACGGGACGGCCTTCGAGTCCGAGTCCGACCTCGAGGAGTACCTCCAGCTTCGCGAGGAGGCGAAGGAGCGCGACCACCGCAGGCTCGGCCAGGAACTGGACCTCTTCTCGATCCCGGAGGTCACGGGCCCCGGCCTCCCGCTGTATCACCCGAACGGCAAGAAGATCCTCGACGAGCTCTCGGAGTACGCCCGCAGCCTGAACCTCGACGCCGGCTACGACCCCGTCGAGACGCCGCACCTCTTCCGGACGGAACTGTGGAAGAAGTCGGGCCACTACGACAACTACGTCGACGACATGTTCCTGATGGACGTCAACGACGAGGAGTACGGACTGAAGCCGATGAACTGCCCGGGCCACGCGACCATCTTCGATCAGAAGTCGTGGTCGTATCGGGACCTCCCGGTGCGGTACTTCGAGGACGGCAAAGTCTACCGAAAGGAACAGCGCGGCGAGCTCTCGGGGCTCTCGCGGGTGTGGTCGTTCACCATCGACGACGGCCACCTGTTCTGCCGGCCCGAGCAGATCGAGGGGGAGGTGAACCAGGTGATGGACCACATCTACGAGGTGCTCGACACCTTCGACCTGGACGCCCACGTCGCCCTCGCGACGCGCCCGGAGAAGTCCGTCGGCGGCGACGAGATCTGGGAGCAGGCCGAGTCCCAGCTCCGCTCCGTCCTCGAGAACCAGAACATCGACTACGACCTCGAACCCGGCGACGGCGCCTTCTACGGCCCGAAGATCGACTTCGCCTTCGAGGACGCGCTGGGGAGAAAGTGGGACGGCCCGACCGTCCAGCTGGACTTCAATATGCCCGAGCGCTTCGAGCTCTCGTACACCGGCGAGGACAACGAGGACCACCGCCCGGTGATGATCCACCGCGCGCTGTACGGCTCCTACGAGCGCTTCTTCATGGTGCTCATCGAGCACTTCGACGGGAAGTTCCCCTTCTGGCTGGCGCCCGAACAGGTCCGGATTCTCCCGATCAGCGACGACCAGCTGGGGTACGCCCATCGCGTGAAGAACGAACTCGGCGACTTCCGCGTCGAGGTCGAAGACCGCTCGTGGACGCTCGGCCGGAAGATCCGCGAGGCCCAGGAGGACCGCGTGCCGTATATGATCATCGTCGGCGACGACGAGGAGGAGGACGGAACGATCTCCGTTCGGGACCGGAAGGAGCGCGAGCGGGGCGACGTCGACGTCGCGACGTTCCGCGAACACCTCGAAGCCGAGTACGACGAAAAGCGCGTCGAGCCCGACTTCATCGGGGAGTGAGGATCAGTCGGCGTCGTGGCCGAAGTCCGCCACGACGCTCGTGTCCGTGCACCGGTACTGCGGGCCGAGCAGTCGGTTGAGCCCGCAGCCGAGCGACCGGGGGAGCCGGCGCACGAGTCGGTGCCGGAGGCTGTCGGGGTGGAAGCCGACGCGGCCGAACCGAGCGGAGACGCGACCGCGAACCGTCCGGTGCTGGACCAGGGCGAACCCGGCGAAGATGCCGAGGAAGCCCAGGACGGTCGTCCCGCTGACCGCCTGCCCGAGGAGCGCCCACCCGGCGAGGGCGGCGACCACGGGCTGGAAGTAGCCGACGAGGTTGGTCTCGCTCGGGCCGATTCGCGCGTGGAGCGCGAAGTAGAGCAGGAAGCCGATCACGCCGGAGGCGACCGTCAGGTACGCGAGCGCCGCGAGCGCGGTCGGCGTCCAGGCGACGTCCGCGGGTGACTCGCCGGTGGCGAGCGAGCCCGCGAAGAGAACGAGCGAGCCGACGAGCATCGCCCATCCCTGCATCGAGACGTCCGCGAGCGTCGTCCGGAGCGGGGTCGACAGCACGGACCCGAGCGCGAAGCTCGCGGCCGCGACGAGCAGCAGCCCGATGCCGACGGCGTCGGCGCCGAGGAGGTTCGCGGGGTCGAGGTCGGCGACGATCGCGACGCCGACGAGCCCCAGGAGGAACCCGCCGACCGTGATTCCATCTAGGGAGTCGTCGAGGACGAGCGCCGCGAAGACGGCGGTCAGGACCGGCGAGAGGCTCACCACGACCGCGGCCACGCCGCCCGGCACCGTGGTCTGGCCGAGGTACAGGAGGGCGTGGTAGGCCGCGACGAGGAAGCCGCCGACGACGGCGACGTTCAGCCACTCGGTCCGGCCACGGGGGAGGATCCGCTCTTTCGTGACGGCCGCGTAGCCGAGGACGAGTACCCCGGCGAGGGCGTACCGCGCGCCGGCGAAGAACAGCGGCGGGACGGTCTTCAGTCCGGCTTCGATGGCGACGAACGACAGCCCCCAGACGGTCGCGAGCGCGCCGAAGAGGAGGGCGTCGGGTGAGAGATATCGGGAACGGGTGGTCCGAATCATAGAGGTATCTTCTCTAACAGACGGCATTATTTGAATGTAACTACAAAATATCGGTGATAAACCGTTTCCAATTTCAAATATTACCGTTCCCATCGTCACAGATCCCATTCGTTTGGGCTCGTCCGGATCGGGTCCCGGCGGGTAGCGTTCAAGTGCGTCGACCGCCTACGGGGCGTAGACAGTGCAGGTGACAGACACCGAGGTCGCACCGGCGGTGGACGTATGACCGGGGACAGCCGCGTCGTCGTGGCGAAACGGGTCGACGGGGGCGAGGACGCCGACCTGAGCGAGATCACCGAGCTCGCGCGCGCGGCGGGCTACGAGGTCGTCGGCCGGCTCTCGCAGTCGCGCGAGGAGGACGCCGCCTACCACTTCGGCGAGGGGAAGGTCGACGAGCTCGCCGCGCTCGTCGCCGAGACCGACGCCGCGGCGGTCATCGTCGACAACCGCCTGGGACCGTACCAGACCTACAACATCGGCGGCAAGCTCCCCGAGGGCGTCGAGGTGATCGACCGCTTCACGCTCATCCTGGAGATCTTCGGCCAGCGCGCCAACACCCGGAAGGCGCAGTTGCAGGTCGAACTCGCGGAGCTCCGGTACGAGCTCCCGCGCGCGGAGGCGAAGACGTCGCTGGCCAAACGCGACGAGCGTCCCGGATTTATGGGGCTCGGCGAGTACGACGAGAGCCGCGAGCAGGACATCAAAGCCCAGATCTCCCGGATCAAGCAGGAGCTCGACGCCATCGCCGACAAGGAGGAGACTCGCCGCGAACAGCGCCGCGAGTCCGGCTTCGATCTGGTCGCCCTGGCGGGCTACACCAACGCCGGCAAGTCGACGTTGATGCGCCGGCTCGCCGACGACCTCGACGTCGGCGAGAACGAGGACCTCCACCCCGATCTCGACCCGACCGCCGAGTCCGAGGATCGCCTGTTCACCACGCTCGGGACGACCACCCGTCGCGCCGACACCGGCACGCGCGACGTCCTCCTGACCGATACCGTGGGGTTCATCGCGGACCTGCCGCACTGGCTCGTGGAGTCCTTCGAGTCGACGCTCGACTCGGTGTACCGAGCCGACCTCGTGCTCCTCGTCGTCGACGCCTCCGAACCGATCGAGGAGATGCGCGAGAAGCTCGTCACCTGCCACGACACGCTCTACGAGCGCAACGAGGCGCCGATCGTCACCGTCCTCAACAAGATCGACCGCGTCGACGACGAGGAGTTACAGGAAAAGCGCGAGGCGCTGAGCGCGCTCGCACCGAACCCGGTCGCCGTCTCGGGGCTCACCGGCGAGAACGTCGACGAACTCACCGATCGGATCGAGGCCGAACTCCCCGACTGGAAAGAGGAGCGGCTCCTCCTTCCCCTCTCGGACGACGCGATGAGCCTCGTCTCGTGGCTCTACGACCACGGGCACGTGCAGGAGGAGGAGTACACCGGGGAGGAGGTCCTCGTCGAGTTCTCCGCCCGCCCCGAGATCGTCGAGCAGGCCCGCGCGAAGGCGGGCGAGGTCCGCCGGTCCGAGACGCCGGAGACCGAGGCGACCCCGGTCGCGGACGGTTCCGAGATCGAGTCGGACGCGGGCTTCGACGGGCGCTGAGCCGCCGCTCGCCGGCGCTCATCGTGATTACTCCCACTGTGTACCGCCGACTGCCACCCCCGTCGACGGCGCTCGGCGGGAAGAAACGAGAGCAATCACTATCAGTCGGCCTCCGACCGGCCGATCTCCCGCTTCTCCTTCGAGACCACGCGGACGTCGTCGATCCGGGTGTCGGGGTACTGCCCGTCTGCGTTCTTCTCGGCGGCCTTGACCATATCCCAGACGACGTTCAACCCGGTCGTGACGCCCTCCAGGGCCTCCATCTCGCAGCCCGTCTTCCCCGTGGTCTCGACGGTCACCGTGAGGACCACGCGGTCCTCGCGGACGTCGAAGTCGGTGTCGACGTTCGTGATCGGGATCCCGTGGCACATCGGGATCGTCTCCCAGGTGTGTTTGACGGCCTGGACCGCGCCGATCCGGGCCGTCGCGAGGACGTCGCCCTTGCCGATCTCGTCGTCGCGGATCGCGCCGATCGTCGACTCGGTGAGGTGGATGGTCCCGCGGGCGACCGCGCGGCGCTCCGTGTCCGGCTTCGAGCCGACGTCGACCATCTGGACGTCGCCGGCCTCGTCGACGTGGGTGAGGTCCGTTTCGTTCTCTCCCACCCCGCCGGCGTCCGTTCCGTCGTCGCTCATTCGTCTCCCTCCCGGAGCGCCGCGGGCAGCCGATCGACCAGGTCGGTCGCGACCAGGCCGTAGCCGTTCGCCTCGACGGCGGCGGCGCCCGCGCGGCCGTTGGCGTACGCCGCGACGGCGGCGGCCTCGAGGGGAGGCAGGACGCACGCGAGCGCGCCGGTCGCGCCCGCGAGGACGTCGCCGGTGCCGCCGACGGTCATCCCCGGGTTTCCGGTGCGGTTCACCCGCCGATCGTCGCCGTCGGTGATCACGTCGTAGGCGCCCTTCACGAGCAGGACGTGGCCGAGGCCGGCCGCGAACTCCGAGACGAGGTCCGCGCGCGTCCGCCAGTCGTCGTCGGTCTCGCCGCCCATCTCCCGTAACTCGCCCTGGTGTGGGGTGCAGACGAGCGTCGCGTCGGTGTCGACGGTCGGGACGACCTCGAGCGCGTCGGCGTCGACGACGGCCGTTCCCTCGTAGGCCTCGAGGAAGTCGCGGACGGCACCCAGAGTCTCTTCGTGGCTGCCCAGGCCCGGTCCGAGCACCGTCACGTCGTGTTCGGACGCGAGCGTGAGGACCTCGCCGACGTGCGCGGGAGAGAGGCGCTCGCTCTCGTACGGCCGGAGGATGAGGTTCTCGCTGTAGCCCTGGATCTCGGACGCGACCGACGCGGGGCAGGCGACCCGAACGAGGTCAGCGCCGGCCCGGAGCGCGGCCTGCGCCGAGAGCGCCGGCGCGCCGGTGTAGGGGCCGCCGCCGACGACGAGCACCTCGCCGAAGTCGCCCTTGTGGCTCTGTGCGGGGCGGCCGAGCGCGAGCAGGTCGCCCGGACCGGTGAACAGCTCCGCGGCTTCGGGGATGCCGATCTCCGCGACGGTCACCGCGGCGTCGACGGCGTCGAGGCCGGGCTTCTCGTCGTGGAACGTCACCACCCGGTCGGCGTCGACGGCGACGCCCGCGGCCTCGCCCGTGTCGGCGTCCACGCCGGAGGGGACGTCGACCGACAGGACCGTCGCGTCGGCGTCGTTGATCGCCAGCGCCGCCGTCGCCTCCGGCTCCCGGAGCGCGCCCGTCACGCCCGTGCCGAGCATCGCGTCGACGACGACGTCGGGGTCGCCGAGGTCGAGATCCGACGAGTCGGTCACTGCGCGCGCGTCGTACTCGGCCGCCCGGAGCGCGTCCCAGTTCTCGCGGGCGATCTCGGTCGCGATCGCCTCCGGGCGACCGAGCAGGTGGACAGTGACGTCGTGCTCGTCCAGGAACCGCGCCGCGGCGAGCGCGTCGCCGCCGTTGTTGCCGCGGCCCGCGACGATCGCGACCGCCGAGCCGGGATCGGCCGACCGCCGCACTTCGCGCGCCACCGCGTTCCCGCTGGACTCCATCAGCTGCTTGCGCGGGACGCCGAGCGCCTCGGCGTTCCGATCGACTGCGGCCATCCGTTCGCTCGTGATCATTATCCGACTCTCCGAGCGAGAGCGGCTAAAATGCGGCGGGTGTCGGGCCGGTTCTCACCGGGCGTGACCGAACCGATCACGCGTGATCCGATGTGTGTCGGAAATACGAAACGTTTACGCTGTTGAGGTCTATAGCGGTTGGTATGTCGGGGTTGCTGCCGTCAGAGACCGACGGGCGTGCCGGTGAGAGCGACGGTGAGGTCCGCGTGCTCCCGCTCGAGGACGACGAGGCCGCACGCCTCATCAACTGTCTCTCCTCCGACACGGCCCGCGCGACGCTCTCGGCCCTCCAGGACCGTTCGGCCACCGCCTCGGAGCTCGCAGACGCCGTCGGGACGTCGCTTCAGAACGTCCGCCACCACCTGGAGAACCTCCAGGAGGCCGGCCTCGTCCGCATCGTCGGGACCCGGTACTCGGTGAAGGGACGAGAGATGAAAGTGTACGCGCCCGCGCGCGACTCGGTCGTCGTCTGCGTCGGCGACCCGGACGACGCCGATCCGGGCTTCCAATAGGTCTCCGCTGCGTTTCGGCCCTCCACTCGCACTCCTCTCGCCCGTACCCTCAAATAGGGTGACGGGACCACTCATCGACACCGATATGAGCGCGGCCCGGCGAGTCCCCCACGTGAGTTGGCAGGCGGTCTTCGGCCACGACGAACCCTATCCCGAACAAGCCGACGGCATCGACGCCGCGATCGACGCCGCCGGCGACGACGGGTTCCTGGTCGTCGAGGGCGCCTGCGGGACCGGCAAGACGATGCTCGCGCTCACCGCCGGGATCGACCGCGTCCGCGACCCCGACTCGAAGTACGAGCGCGTCCTCGTCCTGACGAGCGTCAAGCAACAGCTCCGGCAGTTCGAGGCCGACCTGGAGACGATCAACGCGAACCTCCCCGACGACTGGCGGCCCGTCTCGGGGCTGACCCTCGTCGGGAAAGCCGACGTCTGCCCCTACAGCCGGGAGACCGTCGCCGGGATCGACGACGAGACGGTCTACGACCGCTGCGAGGGGCTCCGCGAGCGCACGCGCAACCTCGTCGGCGAGGGCGGCCAGACGTCGACCGGGACGCTCGTCTCCGAGGCCAAGCAGGCCCAGACCGGCCTCCTGGATTCGGGGTCGACGCAGGGGCCCGACTACCTCTCGACGGCCGGCGAGCCGACGCCGTTCCTCCCGGCGACCGCCGAGTACGCCGACACCGAGTACTGCCCGTTCTACGCGACGTTCCTCGACGACCTCCCCGACGACGGCGACCCGATCGAGGCGGTCCCCTTCGACCTGACCGATCGCGGCCACGTCGACACCGAGGAGCTGGTCCGACTGAGCGCCGGCTACGGCACCTGCCCGCACTCGGTGATGGGCGCGGTCCTCGCGCACGCGGAGGTCGTCCTCGGGAACTACTACCACGCCTTCGACCCGCAGACGGTCGGCTCGTTCACCGGCGCGCTCGTCGACGACTCGACGTTCGTCGTCTGCGACGAGGCGCACATGCTCGAACCGCGCGTCCGCGACCTCGTGAGCGACGGCGTCGGCCTGACGACCCTCCGGGACGCCGAGCAGGAGTTGACGCGCGTGATCCAGCCCGTCGAGTTCGACGACGCCGGCAAGCACGCGGCGGACGAGAGCGGGACTGGAAGCGCCGACGCCGACCTCGTCAGGGGCGAACTCGCGGACGCCGACGTGACGCTCCGAGAACTCCGGGAGGTCAGGGAGTTCGTCTCGGACCTGCGCTCGGAGGTCGACCGCCGCGTGAAGGCCCACCTCGACCGCGAGCTCCCGGACTGGCGGGCGGACCTCTCCCGGCTGGCGGACGACGAGATCCCCCTCCGCGACCCCGAGACGCCCGCGGTCGACGACCTGACCGAGTGGGCCGACGCCGCCGGCTACGACGAGGCGACGTGGTCCCGCGCGGCGGCGGTCGGCGCCGTGGTCGCACGGATCCTGAACGAGGCCGAAGACGAGGACGTCCGCCGGGCCGCGCCCGCGGTCGGCCGCACGCTGGCGAACTGGGCGCGGGCCGATCACGTCTCGTACTTCAGGGAGCTCGAACTGGAGCGGACCTGGGACGAGACCGAGTCCCCGAACTCGTGGCGCCGCGCGTACAACGCCCGACTGGCACTCCACAACTGCGTCCCCGGCGAGGCCATCGCCGAGCGGCTCGGCGAGTTCGGCGGCGGCGTGCTGATGTCGGCGACGCTCGAACCGATGGACGTCTTCCGGGAGGTCACCGGCCTCGACGCGCTGGCGGAGGCGGGCCGGCCGATCGCCGAGCGGACCTACGGGCTCTCGTTCCCCGAGGAAAACCGCGCCTCCTTCGCCGTCGACGTGCCGAAGTTCACCCACGAGAACCGCGGCGGGAAGGGCGAATCGAACCGGACCCGACGAGCCCACGTCGACGCCGTCGCCGAGATAGCGCGCTCGCCGGGGAACGTCCTCGTCGGGATGCCCAACTACGGAGAAGCCGCGTGGATGGCCGACGTCCTGGGCGAGCGGCTCGACCGGCCGGTCCTCCTCGACGAGTCCTCCGGCGACGACGAGACGGAGGCGCTCAAGGCGGAGTTCTTCGGCGGCGAGCCGAAGGTGCTGGTGACGAGCCTGCGGGGGACGCTCACCGAGGGCGTCGACTACCGCGGCGACCGCCTCGCGGCCGCCGCCGTCTGCGGCGTCCCGCTGATCGACACCTCCAGCCCGCGGACGCGGGCGCTCCGGACGGCCTACGACCGCCGGTTCGGTTCCGACGAGGGGTCCGGAAGAGGCGGTCGGAGCGGCTTCGAGACGGCGCTCACCGTTCCGGCGGTCCGAAAGGCGCGGCAGGCGATCGGTCGCGTCATTCGCGGTCCCGAGGAGGTCGGCATCCGCGCGCTGATCGACGCCCGCTACGCTCGGGCGTCGTGGGACAGCGTCCGGGGGTACCTGCCCGAGACCGAGCGCGAGGAGTTCGATCCGGTCAGTCCGGATATGCTGTCGTACGGCGTCGACCGGTTCTGGTCGCGCGTCGGCGAGAAGTGAACGAGGTCCGGAGACCCGTTATTCGTCGAACTCGGCCTTGCACTCCGGAGAACAGAAGTGGCGAGACTCGACGCCCCCCTCTTCGACCCAGGTGACGACGCGGTGCGTCGGCGACTGTATGATCTTCGCTCCGCAGGTCGCACACTCGGGTGCGTCGGCTTCGTCGACGTCTTCTCCGAGGTCGGAAGTCGGGTCTACCATTCTCTCCGAGTCGTTGGCGCTCCGGAACACTTGATACTGTCGAACGGCCGCAGCGGGCGGATCCTCCGGAAAGCCGCTCGCCAACAGTAGTGGTTTTGTACGTCCGAGGCCTTACCTCCGCTGTGGACTGAGATGTCCGATCCTTCCGGCGACCCAGAGAACCGCGCTTCGGTCCCGTACGCAGATCACGCCGAGTCACGGGCACCGGACGGTCGGTTCGAGCTCCACTGCGTCGTCGTCCGCTACGAGAGCCAGCCCGACCGGTGCACGATCTACCCCCGACGGGAGAGCTGCTGTGAGCAGATCGGCGCGTGGCTCTCGGCCGACGCCGACGCGTTCGTCCCGTTGGACGAGATGCGGTAGCGTCCGGAAGTCGACCCCGGCCTCGGTTCCGATTCCGGTTCCGGTCAGATCCCGATTCCGTTCTCATAATGACTAGTCTCACTGTTTGCCGGTGATCGCCACCCACGGTCACGGCGATCACCG
>JBDGUM010000143.1:0-18244 GCA_042215855.1 Halobellus sp.
GACGGAATCGGCGACGACAGCCGAACCGACGGCGACGCCGATCACCGGAACGAAGCCGCTCCCCGAACCGCCCGAATCGCCCACCGCCGAGGGTGCGCTCGCGTTCGTCCGCGAGTACGAGCGCGTCGCCGCGCGCAATCAGATCGTCGAGTACGGAAGTGGCCGGGCGCGAAACCCCGACGTCGGCGACCCCGCCGCGGTGCTCGCCGCGACGACTGACGCTGGGTTCTACCTCTTCGGCGCGTGCCGCGCTTCGGGCGAGTACGGCGACCGGGGCGGCTACACGATCAACCGCCACGAGGTCCCGCACTTCGTCGGCCGGGAGGGACGCCACGAGGTCCTCCCCTGGAGGGTCGACGTCTGCGAGTCCGCCGACCGCGCGTTCGCGGCCGACGACCCTGCCGAAAACGTCGTCGATCCGGAGGAGTACTACGGCGCGGAGATCCACCTGTTCCGCTTCGACGGTGCCGACCACGGCGTGCGCGTCCTCGTCGACTACCTCGACGACGGATCGCCGGAGGCGGTCTTCTCGACGACGATCGAGGCGAGCGACGACGCTCCCGACCCGGCCTACGAGTACGTCCTCGCGAACCTCGCCGTCCGGCGGGGATCCTACCGCGTCAGCGTGGACGTCGCGGACAGCGCGGCCGACGATCCCGACGCGACGGCGACCTGGACGCTCTCGAACTCCGACGCGCCCGCCTGGACCGGCCTTTCGATCTTCGTCGGCGAGGACGGCCGGCCGGCGATCGGTCTGCCGGAGGCCGAAGACGACGCGCTCGTCCCGGGGCCGTCGCTGTGCGCGACGCAGTTGCGGGAGGAAGAGTAGGAAGCGACGCCCTCAGTCGGCGTCTGCGCGGCCGTCGACCAGTTCCTCGGCCACGACGTCGGCGGCGAGCAGCGCGGGATCGATCGCCAGATCGGCCTGTCCGCGCGCGAACTCCGGGAGGGAGTCGCGGCTGTAGGTGACGATCCGGATCTCGGTGTTGGCCTCCTTGGCCACCGGGATCGCCGAGGCGTCGTCCATCTCGGTCAGCACGAGCGTGTGGGCCTCCTCGAGCCCCGCGGCCGAGAGCGAGTCGCGGGTCGCCATCCCCTCGACGCGAGCGACGTCGGCGCCGAGCGCTTCCAACTCCGGGCCGAGGCCGTCGACGTCGGCGCCGGCGAGCAGGACCTTCATCGGCATCGTCATTCGTACTCGATCGTCGCCGGCGGCTTGTGCGTCACGTCGTAGACGACGCGGGCGACGTTCTCGTTCTCGCCGGTGATGCGCGACTGGATGCGCTGGAGCGTCTCCCAGGGCAGTTCCTGGGCGCGGGCGGTCATCCCGTCGCGGGACTCGACCGACCGCACGGAGACGATCCAGCCGTGGACGCGGTTGTCGCCCTTCACGCCCGTGCCCTTGCCGACGACCGCGGCGAACGCCTGCCAGGGGTCGTGCTCGGCGACTTCCTCCTCGACGATGTGGCAGGCTTCGCGGGCGATCTCGACCTTCTCCCTGGTGACCTCGCCGACGACGCGGATCGCCAGCCCCGGTCCGGGGAACGGCATCCGCTCGGAGATGATCTCCTCGAGGTCGAGGTCGCGGGCGACCTCCCGGACCTCGTCCTTGTAGAGTTCCCGTACGGGCTCGACGATCCCCTCGAAGTCGACGACCTCGGGCAGGCCGCCGACGTTGTGGTGGGACTTGATGTTCCCCTCGGACTCGATCCGGTCGGGGTAGATCGTCCCCTGCACGAGGTAGTCGGCCTCCGCGGATTTGGCCTCCCGCTCGAACTCCCGGATGAACTGCTCGCCGATCGCGTGGCGCTTCTCCTCGGGGTCCGTGATCCCCGAGAGCGCCTCCAGGAAGCGGTCCTGGGCCTCGACGACCCGGAGCGAGTCCATGTACGAGAACGTCTCTCTGATCCCCTCGGTCTCGCCCTTCCGCATCAGGCCGGTGTCGACGTACACGGGGGTGAGCCGGTCGCCGATCGCGCGGTAGGCCAGCGCCGCCGCGACCGAGGAGTCGACCCCGCCCGAGAGCGCGATCACGGCGTTGCGGTCGCCGATCCGGTCTTCGATCTCTTCGACTGCGTCTTCGATGAATTGCGTCGTGTCGACCATCAGGATTGCACCTCCGTCTCCGCTTCCGTCTCTGCGATCTCGCGCGCGTCCAGGTCTCCCGCGACCGCCTCGAGGAACCCGACGAACGGCGGGCTCGCGCGGTCCGGGCGCGAGCGGAACTCGGGGTGGAACTGCGTGCCGAAGAAGAACGGGTGATCCGTCCGCTCGAGGATCTCCATCCGGTTCCCGGCCCGCCCCGAGAAGTCGAGCGCGCCCTTTTCCAGTTCGTCGATGTACTCGGGGTTGACCTCGTAGCGGTGGCGGTGCCGCTCGGTGCAGACCGTGTCGTCGTAGATCCGCTCGGCGAGCGAGCCGCGCTCGATCCGGGTGTCGTGGGCGCCGAGCCGCATCGTCCCGCCCATGTCCTCGACCTCGTACTGCTCGGGCAGGATGTCGATGACGGGGTGGTCGGTGTCGGCGTCGAGTTCCGCCGAGTGGGCGCCGTCGAGCCCGAGGACGTTCCGCGCGTGCTCGACGACCGCCATCTGGAAGCCCAGACAGAGCCCGAGGAACGGCACGTCGTTCTCGCGGCAGTACTCGACGGCCTTCAGCTTCCCCTCGATCCCGCGGGAACCGAAGCCGCCGGGGACGACGACGCCGTCGGCCTCCTTCAACCGATTCTCGTGCCGGTCGAGCATCTCGTCTGAGTCGACCCACAGGACGTTCACCTCCGTCCGGCGCTCGATGCCCGCGTGCTTGAGCGCCTCGTGGACGGACATATACGCGTCCTCGAGGTCGTACTTCCCGACCAGCGCGATGTCGACCTCGCTCGTCCGGTCTCGGGTCACCAGTTCCCGCCAGCGGTTCTCCCGCTCGCTCGGCGGCAGCGCCTCGCTGTCGAGGTTCAGTCGCTCCATCACGTACTGGTCGAGCCCCTCCTCTTCGACCATCAGCGGGACGTGGTAGACGTCCTCGACGTCCGGGTTCGAGAAGACGGCCTCGGTCGGGACGTCGCAGAACAGCGCGATCTTCTCCTTGGTCTCGGGGTCGAGCTTGTCCTCGCAGCGCCCGACGAGGATGTCGGGCTGGAGCCCGATCGATCGCAGTTCCTTCACCGAGTGCTGGGTCGGCTTCGTCTTCTGTTCCCCGTTTTTGGAGTACGGGACGAGCGTGACGTGGGTGAAGAGGATGTCGCCGTCGTCCTCCTCGTGGGCGAACTGCCGGAGCGCCTCCAGGTAGGGCATCCCCTCGATGTCGCCGACGGTGCCGCCGACCTCGACGATGCAGACGTCGGTCCCCTCCGCGGCCTCGCGGATGCGGCGCTTGATGTCGTCCGTAATATGAGGAATGATCTGGACCGTCTTGCCCAGGTAGTCGCCCGCGCGCTCCTTCTCGATGACGTGCTGGTAGGTCTTGCCCGTGGTGACGTTGTGGTCGGAGGTCATGTCGACCCCGAGGAAGCGCTCGTAGTTCCCGAGGTCCAGGTCGACCTCGCCGCCGTCCTTCAGGACGTAGACCTCCCCGTGCTGGTAGGGGTTCATCGTCCCCGCGTCGACGTTGAGGTACGGATCGATCTTCACCGCCGTCACGTCGAAGCCCGCGTTCGACAGGAGCCGGCCGGTGCTGGCGGCCGTGATCCCCTTGCCCAGCCCGGACATCACCCCGCCGGTCACGAAAATGAACTTCCGACCCAGTGAGGGGTCGTACCCGGTGTCGGGTTCCTTCGGCATACCGAGTGTGCGCGAGACGGCGTCAAAACCGTTTCGGAGCGGCCGACGCTCTGTGAGCCTCCCGCACGGATCCCGCGTCATCGATCGCGAAGAAACCCGGAGGAATCGGTTGATACCTCGATATATGTGGACATACGTCCATTTTTGCGGCGGCCCCCCGGACGGCGGATACGGGGTCCGTGAACCTCGCGGGGATCCGCGCTGTCCGGAGTCCGGTCGGCCGTCGGCCGCTACTCCGCCGCCGCAGACGCGGACGGCTCCGAGGCGCGCTCGACGACGTCCCCGTCCTCGACGTCGACGCGCTCGACGCCCGGGACTTCGAGCACCAGATCCGGACCGAACGCCGACGCAGGCGTCTGGTACCCCGTGGGAGCCTCGCCCGCGAGGACCTCCTCCAGTACCAGGAGCGCCGAGTCGACGGTGAACTGGTACGTCTCGGGCGTCCGGAGCCGCGAGACGACCCGGGCGTCGTCCGTCCGGGCCTCGCCCCAGACGCGCGCCGCGCCGCCCGCTCGCGTCTCGGCGTCGGGGCCGTCGACGTAGCGGTCGATCAGCCACGAGAGGCCGCGCTGTACCGGTTCGGCGTCGAAGGCCTCGCCGAGGTACGGCGAGAGCTTCATCGCGGCCCGCGCGCTCGACGGCAGGGAGAGGTACACGTCGACGTTCGGGATCCCGGTGGTGTGGTACGCCGTCGAGACGTCGCCCCAGGGGATCGAGACGGCGCGGCGGAGGCCGTCCCCGAAGTCGACGACGCGGGTCCGCGCCGCCACGGGCTCGTGCCGGAGGTCGCCGTCGCGCCGCACCGCGCCGCCCTCGCCGACGTCCGCGAGGACGGTCTTGAGCGTGCCGGGCGAGACGCCGCCGTCGGCCTCCAGCGCCAGCGAGAGGTGGGTCGCCTCGGGGAGCCGCCGGTGGAGGTGGGCCGCCAGGCAGTCGGTGGGGACGACGTCGAAGCCGACCCCCGGCAGGAGCGTCACGTCCGCGTCGGCGGCATCCGGGCCGCGACGGCGGAGCCGCTCGAAGACGGCCAGTTCGCCGGTGATGTCGAGGTAGTCCGTGCCGGTCTCGACGCAGGCGTCGGCCATCGCGTCCGCCGTCTCGGAGAACGGCCCGGCGCAGTTGAGGACGGCGTCGACGCCGCCGAGGTGGGAGCCGGCCTCCTCGACCGCGAAGGACCGCGCGGGGAGGTCGTGGGCGGTCGCGAGCCCCCGCGTCTTCGACGGGTCCCTGCCGGCGACGATCGGGTCGAGCCCGCGTTCGATCGCCGCCTCGACGATCAGGCGGCCCGTGTAGCCGTACGCACCGTAAACGAGCGCGCGGCCGGAGTCGGTGGCTGTCATACCTCGACCTTGGGACGGCCTCGACAAAGAGATAGCGACACCGGGGCGTCGCGCGCTTTTCGGAGCCGAGCGCCGACACCGAAACTGTCGAGGGCGGGGGGCCCGAGGGTCGGATATGGACTTCCCACCGATCGGACTCGGGACCTACGACCTGACGGACCCCGAGACGTGCCGGAGCGCCGTCGCCACGGCCGTCGACCTCGGCTACGACCACGTCGACACCGCCCAGAGCTACGGCAACGAGGACCTCGTCGCCGCGGGGCTCGCGCGCGCCGACCGCGACGCCGACGACGTCTTCGTCGCGACGAAGCTCGACACCGGAAACCTCGCGTACGACGACGTGCTCGCGACCGCGCGGGAGAGCGCCGACCGCCTCGACGTCGACGCGATCGACCTCCTGTACGTCCACTGGCCGATCGACGCCTACGACCCCGCGGAGACGCTGCCGGCGCTGGACGAACTCGTCGACGACGGCCTCGTCGAGCGGATCGGCCTGAGCAACTTCCTGCCGGAGCAACTGGAGACCGCGCTCGACGAGCTCGAGGCGCCGGTGGCGGCCCACCAGATCGAGATGCACCCGCTCCTGCCCCAGTCGAGGCTCCACGACCTGGCGGTCGAGCACGGCCACCGGCTCGTGGCCTACTGCCCGATCGCCCGCAACGAGGTCGCGGACGTCCCCGAGATCGTCGCGGTCGCCGACGCGCACGGCGCCACGCCCGCGCAGGTGTCGCTCGCGTGGCTGCACGCGAAGGAACAGGTCACGCCCATCCCGCGGTCCGGATCGGCGGCGCACATCCGCGAGAACTACGCGGCGCTGGAGCTGAAACTCTCGGACGAAGAACTCGCGGCGATCGACGGGATCGAGCGCCGGCACCGCATCGTCGACTTCCCGGCGGCGCCCTGGAATCAGGCGTAGGTCTCTCGGCCGACGCGCCGATTCGCGCTCACCCTGGTCGCCTCATACTGGCTAGTCTCGTCTCTTTCCGGTGATCGCCGTGACCGTGGGTGGCGATCACCGGCAAACAGTGAGACTAGTCAGTATCAGCCGGTGTTTTTCATCCCGGCGGCGATCCCCTTCACCGTCAGGCGAAGGGTCTGTTCCTCGTCGTCGGTCCGGTGGGTCTTCCGCAGCAGGCGCGTCTGGAGCACGTTCAGCGGGTCGACGTAGGGGTTCCGGCGCTGCAGGCTCTCTTCGAGCCACTCCCGCTTGAGCAGCGACTCGCGGTCGGTCACTTCCAGGACGACGTCGCGGGCGCGCTCGTACTCCTCGCGGAGGTGCGGGAAGAACTCCTCGCGGAGGTCCTCGTCGGCGAGGTCGGCGTAGTATTCGGCGATCTCGAAGTCCGTCCGCGCCAGCGCCAGCGAGGCGTTGTCGAGCGTCGTCCGGAAGAACGGCCACTCCTCGTACATCTCCTGGAGCGTCTCGACGTCGCCGCCCGCGTCGAGGTACGCCTGGATCCCGCCCCCGAGGGCGTACCAGCCCGTGAGGATACAGCGCGACTGCGTCCAGGAGAACACCCACGGGATCGCCCGGAGGTCCTCGACGGTCCGCTCGCCCGACCGGGAGGCCGGACGGGAGCCCAGATTGAGGTCCTCGATCACGCCGATCGGCGTCGCCTGGCCGAAGTAGGTGACGAAGCCGTCCGACTCCAGCAGGTCGCGGTACTGCTCGCGCGCGGCCGGCGCCATCTCGTCCATCGCCTCGATCCACTCGTCGCGGACGTCCTCTTCGGGTTCGCGGATCGCCTCGTGTCGCGCGCGGACCTGCGCGTTCAGCATCTGTTCGAGGTTCCGCTCGGCGATCTGGGGGTTGGCGTACTTCTCGGCGATCGCCTCGCCCTGCTCGGTGAACTTGATCTGGCCGGTGACGGTCTCGTTCGGCAGCGCCAGCATCGCCTCGTTCATCGGCCCGCCGCCGCGGGAGATCGACCCGCCGCGGCCGTGGAACAGCCGCATCCGCACGTCGAAGTCCTCGCAGATCTGCGCGAGGCGGCGCTGGTTCTTGTAGAGGTCCCAGTTCGCGGCCAGGAAGCCGTTCTCCTTGTTCGAGTCTGAGTAGCCCAGCATGATCTCCTGGGTGTCGTTGCGGGCGTCCAGCGCCTTCGCGTACGCCTCGTTCTCGAAGAGCGTGCCCATAATCCGGCGCGCGCCGTTGAGCGCCGATTCGGTCTCGAGCAGGGGGACGACGTCGAGCCCGCAGTGGTCCGGGAGCGCGACGACGCCGGCCTGGTCCGCGAGGAAGAGGACCTCGAGGACGTGGCTCGGCTCCTCGGTCATCGAGATGCAGTAGGTGTCGATGGCGCTGACGCCGAACTCCTGTTGCCACTCGCCGAGCATCGCGAAGCGCCGGAGGACGCGCTCGGCCGTCTCGGAGACCTCGCCCGGGTCTTCGAGGTCCAGCACCGGCTCGGACTGGAGGATCGCCTCGGTGAGCACCTCGATCCGGCCGTCCTCGTCGCGGTCCCGGTAGTCGATCCCCTCGTTTTCGAGCGCCTCGTGGACCGCCTCGGTGTGGTTCTCCTGGTGGTCGCGCAGGTCGAGGCTCGCGAGCGTGAAGCCGAAGGTGTCGACCTGCCGCATCAGCGGCTCGACGTGCTCGTCGGCGACGACGTCGGCGCCGGTCGCCCGGAGGCTCCGGTCGATCGCTTCGAGGTCGTCGAGGAGCTCGCTCTTCTCCGCGTAGCCGTCGGGGCGGACGTCCTCGATCCGGCGGAGCCGCTCGCGCATCAGTTTCAGCTTCTGTCTGTAGGGCTCGCCGGGGTAGCGCTCCTCTGCCTCCCTGGCGACGCCGGGGAGCCGCTCGCGGTCGGCCTTCAGCGACCGTTCGAGCTCCGCGCCGACGTCGACGCGGCGGCCGTCCTGGCTCAGCACGCCCGAGAGGCGCTTGAGCGCCTGTCTGTACTTCTCGAGGACGACGCCGCGCTGGCGCTCCAGGGTGTCGGTCGTGACCTCCGGGGTGACGAAGGGGTTGCCGTCGCGGTCCGAGCCCGCCCACGACCGGAACTCGAACAGCTTCGGGACGTCGACCTCGGGGTACTCCTCGGCCAGGAGGTCCTCCAGTTCGGCGTACACCTCGCCGACGACGTCGAAGAGGATCGACTCGAGGTACCACTGGACGTTCCGGGCCTCGTCCTGCGGCTCGGGCCGGCGCTCGCGCACCTGCGAGGTCTGCCAGAGGCTCGTGACCTCGGCGTCGACCTTCCGCCAGAGCTGGTCGTGCTCGCGGTCGGTGACGCGCCGCTCGTCGAGCTCCTCCAGGCGGCTGGCGATCGAGCGGAGCTTCGCCTTCACGGTCTTGCGGCGCGCCTCCGTCGGGTGCGCGGTGAAGGTCGGTTCGATGAGGACGTCGTCGAGCACCTGCTGGACGGTCTCGGCGTCGGCGCCGGACTCGACGAGCGTCTCGACGGTCGCGACCAGGCCGTCTTCGAGGTCGCCGGACTGGGACCCCTCGCGGACGACGCGCACGCGCTCGCGCTCCTCCGCGAGGTTGATGAGCTCGAAGTAGGTCGTGAACGCCCGCGCGACGATGCTCTCACCCTCCGGCGAGAGCGCCTCGAGGATCTGATCGAGTTCCTCGCGGGAGTCCAGTTCGTCTTCCCGGTAGGAGATCGCCGAGTTTCGGATCTCTTCGACCGTCTCGAACGCGCCCTCGGAGGTCTGCTCGGCGAGCACGTCGCCGAGGAGCGCTCCGAGTTCCCGGACGTCACGTTTGACGTCCCTGCTGTGTAAATCCATATCGCACCATATACTGTCACCCGAGTAAAAACCTCCGAGTTATCAGGATGGTCGGCAGCGACGGCGCACCGGGGGTTTCGTCATCCTTTTTACCGGCGGGCCGAACCCTCTCGTATGAGCGAGCGCGACAAGTACCCGGCAGAATCTGGTCGCCGCCGGTTCGTCAAGGGTGTCGTGGGCGGCGCGGCACTCGCGGGCGTCGGCGCGACCGGTGCGGCCGCGATCAACTCCGCGACGCAGGCGTCAGGTGCGGGCGGCGGGGCAACGCAGGCCTACGCCATCGAGAACATCGACGGCCCCGCGCCGCGGGGGATGCCACAGATCCCCGTCGAGATCGACGACCAGGGGTACATCAAGGGCGTCTGGCCCGAGGTCAAGACCGTAGAGCAAAGCGGCGTCTCGGTCAAGATCGCCGAGACGGAGAACTTCAAGGGCTCCGGCGTGACGTACTCCTCCGCGTGGTTCCAGTACTGCGGCGTCGAGTCCTACGCCGGGATCGACCCCAGTTACGAGTCCGAGAACTACTTCCGCGTCGGCTCCAACCCCGGTTACGAGTGGGAGGCACAGACCTACGACGAGGGGGACAGGCTCCACGTCGACGACTTCTCCGATTACAAGGAGTGGACGAACGGGGTCGGTACGACGAGCGTCGGCAAGCCCGCGACGGGCACCTGGCGCTCGCAGGACGCCGAAACCGTCATCCCGATCCAGGTCATCAAATCGGACCGCGTCAAGGAGATGGCCAAGAACGATCCGTGGATCAAGGCGTCTACACAGGACGGGTTCATCGCCTGGCTCAACAAGTGCACGCACTTCTGCTGCGTCCCGCAGTACAAGGCGGAGGGATCGGCGAAGTTCAACGCCGCCGACGACGTCTACTGTCAGTGCCACCAGTCGGTGTACGACCCGTTCAGCATCGTCCAGACGCTGTTCGTCGCCCGCCCGCGGCCGGCCGAGTGATCGACGTCGGCGCCACCCTTCTTCGCCAACCGCGTTCCCGTTCCTGATCGGACACATTCATGTAGGTCCCCACCTGATACTGCAGTAAGATGAACGCCGGGGAGGTCGAGACCGAGCCGACGAACGACGGCCTAGCGGCCTCCGAAATCCACGACGTCCTCCGCAACGACCGTCGCCGGCTCGTCCTCGAACGCCTCCGGACGAGCGACGGAAGCGAGACGGTCTCGGACCTCTCCGAGCACATCGGCGAGATCGAGTCCGGGGAGTCGCCGCCGCCGCGCAACGTGCGACAGAGCGTCTACGTCTCCCTGCATCAGACGCACCTTCCGAAGCTCGACGACCTCGGGATCGTCGACTACGACCCCGACGCGAAGACGGTCGCCCTCGCCGACAACGCGTCCGACGTCGGCGTGTATATGGAGGTCGTCCCGCAGTACGGCATCTCCTGGGCGGAGTACTACCTCGGCCTCGGTCTGCTCGGCGCGCTCTCGATCACCGCCTCCCTCCTCGACGTCCCCTTGGTCCGACAGCTCCCGCCGAGCGCGATCGGACTCGTCGTCTCCGGTGTCCTCGTCGCCTCCGCCGCCTACCAGCTCCTCGATCAGGAGAGTTCCCTCCTGCACCGCCTCCGCGGGGACTGATAACGATTACTCTCGTCTCTTATCGCCGAGCGCCGTCAACGGGGGTGGCGCTCGGCGGTACACAGTGAGAGCAATCAGTATGATCCCGACCGGTCCCGCCGCTCCGCGGAGGCGCCGAAACCGAACACGGACGGACGTCGGCGAGCGGGACGCACTCGCCACGCAGGGATGTCGCTATCGATGTGGACGGGCGTACAGCCGGCACGACCGGCCGCCGCGTCGCTGTGCCGGACAACCGCGACACGACGCGGGGTGAGCGTCAGATCACGGGGATCCTGCCCTCGGTTTCGCATATAAACGCACGGTCGAACGCCGACGGCCGACAGCCTCAGGTGGCTCGCGGCCTCCGCTCTGCCAATGACCGAGTCCGGTCCGGAGACCGCGATCGTCTGGTTCCGCCGCGATCTCCGGACCCACGACCACGAGGCGCTGATCACCGCCGCGGAGGCGGACCGCCTCGTTCCCGTCTACTGCGTCGATCCCCGACGGTGCGGCACCAGGCCGTACGGCGGCACCGCGTCGTTCTCCTACCGGCGGCTCGGCGGCCACCGGGCGCGGTTCCGCCGGGAGTCCCTCGCCGCGCTCCGCGATCGACTGCGCGAGGTCGGGTCGGACCTGGTGATCCGCCGCGGGCGCCCCGAGCGCGTGCTCCCGGACCTGGCAGTCGAGGTGGGTGCCGAAACGGTGACCCTCCACGACCTGCCCGCGCCCGAGGAGCGATCGGTGCGGGCCGCGACGGTCGCGGCGCTCCGGGAGCGCGACGTCACGCCGCGTCGGTTCTGGGGTCGAACCCTCCACCACCCGGCCGACCTGCCGACGCCGTACACGGGGATCAGCGACACCTACACCGAGTTCCGGACGGCCGTGGAGGGGGACTCGAGCGTCCGCGCGCCGCGCCCGCGACCGTCGCTGCCGCCGTTGCCCGACGGCGGCGATCCGGGCGTCGGGGAGGTGCTCCGTCCCGGGGAGCTGCCGTCGATCGCGGAGCTCGCCGGGAGCGAGGACGCCGCGCCCGAACCGGACGACCGGGCCGCCCACGACTTCCCCGGCGGAGAGGACGCGGCGCTCGATCGGCTCTCGGCGTACATTTGGGAGGGCGACCACCTCCGGGAGTACCGCGAGACCCGGAACGGCCTGGCGGGCCCGGACTACTCCTCGAAGTTCTCGCCGTGGCTCAACGAGGGCTGTCTCTCGCCGCGGCGCGTGCACGCCGAGGTGCGGGCCTACGAGCGCGAGCGCGTCGAGAACGACTCGACGTACTGGCTGCTGTTCGAGCTGCGCTGGCGTGACTTCTTCCAGTTCCAGATCCTCAAGCACGGCGGGCAGTTCTTCGCGCCGGGCGGACTCAGGCGGCGAGACGTCGACTGGGAGTGGGACGAGACCGCCTTCGAGCGCTGGGCCGCGGGCGAGACGGGCGTCCCGTTCGTCGACGCGAGTATGCGGGAACTGAACGCGACGGGCTACCTCTCGAACCGGGGGCGACAGAACGCCGCCTCGTTCCTCGTCAACGACCTCGGGATCGACTGGCGCCGCGGGGCGGCGTACTTCGAGCGGCGCCTCGTCGACTACGACCCGGCGTCGAACTACGGCAACTGGGCGTACGTCGCGGGCGTCGGCAACGACTCCCGCGAGCGGGCCTTCGACGTGCTCTCGCAGGCGAAGCGCTACGATCCCGACGCGGCGTTCGTCACGCGCTGGCTGCCCGAACTCGACGCGCTCCCGGGCGAGCGGGCGCACGAGCCGTGGACGCTCACCTCCGAGGAGCAGGCCGACTTCGAGGTGGAACTCGGCGTCGACTACCCGCGACCGTTAATCGATCCCGCGACTTCCGGCGACGACCCGGCGTGAGGCCGAGGGCCTACCACGCGTCCGTCGGTTCACGGACCAGCCACGCGAGCCCCACGAGCGCCGTCACGAGCACGAACGCGACGAGCGAGAGCCGCGGGATCGTCAGCAGGCCGTCGAGCATCGGGTAGAGGATCGACGAGCAGCCGCCGCCGACCGAGCAGGTCCCGCCGACGCTCGGCCGGATCTGGAGGACGACGTGGTACGCCGCGATCGCGGTCCCGGGGAGCGACAGCGGCAGCACCGTGCGCGCGACCGCCGGTCGATTCTCGACCGCGGCGACGCCGACCACGACGACGAGCGGGTACATCAGGATTCGCTGGTACCAGCAGAGCTCGCAGGGGATCAGCCCGAGTCCGAGGCTGAAGTAGAGACTCCCGGCGGTCGCCACGGACGCGACGAGCGTCGCGAGGCCGAGCAGGAGCCGCGTTCTCGATGGCACGTCCGCGTGCAGACGTCGGGGGCGCTTGAACGAATCGGTCTGGTGGCTCCGGACGGGCCCGCGACGAACCGCGCCCGCGGCGCAGACGGCCCGAAACTGTCAGGATCGACGGAGATGATACCCGCGGGAGGAAAGACTTATCACCGCTTCCCGACCGCAAATATCGTGAGGATAGTTATCAATGGGGATCGCCGAGACATACACACGCGGACGTCAGTTCGCGGTCGCACGGCCCGGTTCGGTTCTTCTGGCGCTCGTCGGGATCGTGCTGCTGTTCGACCTGCTCTACGGTCTGGCGACCGGGAGGTACTCGTTCAGCAGCGTCGGCTCGCTGGTCTGGGACGGACTGATGCGCGGGCTGGTGATCGGTCTCGCGGGCATCGGGCTCTCTATGACGTACAGCATTCTGAACTTCGCGAACTTCGCGCACGGTGACTACATCACCGCGGGCGCGTTCTCCGGGTGGGCCACGACGTACCTCGTCGCCGGCTTCGGCCGCGCCGACGTCGGCGCGCTGCTGCTCGTCGGCGCCGGCGGGTCGGTCTTCGGCGGCACGCTCGGTATCAACGTCACCGGAACGCCGCTGGCGGTCGTCGCCGGCATCGTCGTCGCCGGCGTCTCGACCGTTCTGCTGGCGCTGTTCGTCGATCGAACCGTGTTCAGACCGCTCCGCGACGCGGACGGGATCACGCTGCTCATCACGAGCGTCGGCGTGGCGTTCGCGCTCCGGTACCTGATCCAGTTCGTGTTCGGCTCGAACGTCCGGGGAACGACCGACCAGCCGGCGTCGGTGTCCCTGTACTTCGTCGACGGCGTCGTCCGGGTGAGCGCCCACGACGTCGCGCTCGTCGTCGTCGCGGGCGCCCTGATGCTCGGCGTCCACCTGCTCCTCCAGCTGACGAAGCTCGGGAAGGCGATGCGGGCGATGGCCGACAACGAGGACCTCGCCCGGATCACCGGGATCCCGACCGAGCAGGTCGTCCGTGCGGTGTGGATCGTCGGCGGCGGGCTGACGGGGGTCGCCGGCTATATGTTCATCCTCTGGAAGGGCACGCTCAGCTTCAACGACGGGTGGCTGCTCCTGCTTCTCATCTTCGCGGCCGTCATCCTCGGCGGCATCGGTTCGATCTACGGCGCGATCGCCGGCGGGCTCGCCATCGGGCTGACGGCGTCGCTGTCGGTCGTCTGGATCCCGTCGACGTTCTCCCGGGCGGCGGCGTTCTTCGTGATGATCATCCTCCTGCTGGTGAAACCTGAGGGGATCTTCTCCGGGAGGTCGACCGCATGAGCGTCCGCGACGACATCTCGGCGCGGCTCCCGGGCGGCGACGCCGGGCTCATCGGCGGAGTGCTGCTCGTGACCTACGCCGCGTACGTCCTGATCGGCGTCGGGCTCGGCTACTCGCTCCGCGGACAGTTGAACACGATCGCGACGCTGACGTTCTACATCGCCGTCTTCGCGATGCTGGCGCTCGCGCTCAACCTCCACTGGGGCTACACCGGGCTGTTCAACATCGGTATTGTCGGGTTTATGGCGGTCGGGATCTACGTGATGGCGCTGTTCGCCAAGCCGGTGTTCCAGCCCGGCAGCGCGGCGCAGGTCGGCGGGCTGGGGCTACCGATCGCCGTCGGGATCGTCGCCGGGATGGTCGCGGCGGCGGTGTTAGGGTTGGTGGTCGCGCTGCCGGCGCTCCGGTTGCGTGCCGACTACCTCGCGATCGTCACCATCGCGATGTCGGAGATCGTTCGCTTTTCGTTCCTCTCGGGCGAACTCGCGCAGTTCCAGCTGTTCGGCAGGCGCGTCGGCTTCGGCGGCGGGGCGGGAATCATCCTCGACTACACCGACCCGCTGGAGGCGTTCCTCGGGTTCGTCGGCCTCTGGGACGCCTACCTGGGCTTCGTCGACGCGTTCAGGGTGATCGTGCCGAACAACCCGAAGCCCGTCGTCGACGGACTCGTCTACGGCACCGTCTTGCTCGTCTTCGTCGCCCTCTACTACTGGCTCCTGAAGCGCACCGGCGAGTCGCCGTTCGGTCGCGTGCTCAAGGCCATCCGCGAGGACGAGGACGTCGCGAACTCGCTGGGCAAGAACACCAACCGCTTCAAGATCAAGGCGTTCATGCTCGGCTGTGCGCTGATGGGGCTGGCCGGGGTCCTCTGGTTTATGCGGAGCGGCGCCGTCACGCCGAACACCTTCCGACCGCGGATCACGTTCTTCGTCTGGATCGCGCTCATCATCGGCGGCGCGGGCTCGAACACCGGGAGCGTCCTCGGCGGCGCGGTCTTCGCCGCGCTGCTGTACCAGGGCCCGCGGTACCTGAAGAACCTCGTCGACACCGTGCTGCCGAACGCGAGCGCGCCGCCGGGGTTCGGGCCGGCCGTCGCGCCGCTGATCTCGAACCTGAATCCAGCGCCGCTGTTCTTCTACACGATCGACAGCATCCGGCAGCTCCAGCTCGTGTTCATGGGCCTCGTGTTGATCTGGCTGATGCACAACCGCCCGCAGGGGATGCTCGGCCACCGCAAGGAGACCGCGGCGGGCATCCCGCTGACCTCCGCGAACGCCCGCGACACGGCCGCGAAGGCCAGGTCGGACGGGGGCTCCGGTTCGGCCGGAGGTGACGACGATGAGTGACGCCGCCTCCGACGAACAGGAAACCGAGGCCGCGGCGGCCGGCGCGCCCGACGACGTCGACGCCGAACCCGGCGGGCTGAACCTCGGATCGGGCGGCCCGGCCGTCTCCGAGGAGTACCCGCTCGTGGTCGAGGGCCTCCGGAAGTCCTTCGGGGGGATCACCGCCGTCGACGACGCGTCCTTCCGGGTCGAGCGCGGGAGCCTCACCGGGCTGATCGGCCCGAACGGCGCCGGGAAGTCGACGACGTTCAACCTCATCACGGGGATGCTGGAGCCCGACGGGGGGAGCGTGACGTTCGACGGCGAGGACATCACCGGTCAGAAGCCGCACGCCATCGCGAACAAGGGCCTCGTCCGGACGTTCCAGATCGCGCGCGAGCTCCAGGAGATGACGGTCCTGGAGAACATGATGCTGGCGCCGAAGGGCCAGCGGGGCGAGGCGCTGTGGCGCTCTGTCACCCCCGGCCTCCGCGGCGACGTGATCGAACAGGAGTCCGAATTGTTGGAGCGCGTCTGGGAGGTGCTGGAGTTCTTCGAGATCGACCACATCGCCGAGGAGTACGCGGGCAACCTCTCGGGCGGCCAGCGCAAACTGCTCGAACTGGCGCGGGCGCTCCTGACCGACCCGGACATGTTGCTGCTGGACGAGCCGTTCGCGGGCGTGAATCCGTCGCTGGAAAAGCGCCTGCTCGACCACATCCACGAACTGCGCGAGCAGGGCTACACGTTCCTGCTCGTCGAACACGATATGGACCTGATAATGGAGAACTGCGAGCGGGTGATCGTCCTCCACCAGGGGCGCGTCCTCACGGAGGGCACGCCCGCGGAGATCCAGGCGAACGAGGAAGTCATCGAGGCCTACCTCGGAGGGAACGTATGAGCGCCGACGCGGAGTCCGATCCCGAGGCCGACCCGGACGTCGCGGCCGACAGCGCCGACATCGCCGAGGACCCGAGCGCGGCCGACGTCTCCCGGGACGCGGTCCCGGACTGGGAGGAGGAATCGCTCCTGCAGGTCCGCGACCTCGACGCGGGCTACGGCGACCTCCAGATCCTCACCGACGTCGACCTCGACGTCGCCGACGGCGAGTACGTCACCATCGTCGGCCCGAACGGCGCCGGGAAGTCGACGGTGATGAAGTCCGTCTTCGGGCTGACGAACCTGATGGGCGGCACCGTCACGTTCGACGGGGAAGACATCACCGGCCTCCGTCCCGAGGAGATCATCCGCGAAGGGATCGGCTACGTCCCGCAGAACGACAACATCTTCTCGACGCTGACCGTGCGCGAGAACCTGGAGATGGGCGCGTACATCCTCGACGAGGTGCCCCAGGACGCCCTGGAGGCCGTCTTCGATCGCTTCCCTATCCTCGAAGAGCGGGAGTCCCAGAAGGCCGGGACGATGTCCGGCGGCCAACAGCAGATGCTCGCGATGGGCCGGGCGCTGATGCTCGAGCCCTCGCTGCTCCTGCTGGACGAGCCCTCGGCGGGGCTCGCGCCGGACCTCGTCGACGACATGTTCGACCGGATCGACGCGATCAACGACGACGGCACCGCGGTCCTGATGGTCGAACAGAACGCCAAGGAGGCGCTCCGGCGCTGTGACCGCGGCTACGTCCTGGCGAACGGGCGGAACCGCTACATGGACGACGGCGACGCGCTCCTGAACGACGAGCAGGTCCGCCGGGATTTCCTCGGCGGATAGCCGGGGGATCCGAGTCCGCCGCGAGCGTCGTCCTCGTTCCGTCCCCGTCGGCGTCGCTCCGGGAGCGAGCGCCAAAAAACGAGATCGGGTGTCGGTCCGGGCTCAGTTGCTCGGCGGCGAGAGGGCCGTCTCGAGCGCCGAGGTGTACGACGAGGCGCCCTTGTTGAAGCCGACCTTGTGGTACACTTCCCCGCCGAACTCCTCGGTGAAGACGTTGCTGAACCGGTTCGAGAGCTGCTGGCCGTAGTCGTTGTTGACGTACAGGGTCGAGACGGAGCTCACGCCGAGGCGCTCGGACATCACCTGCGCCATCACGCGGCCCTGCAGGAAGTCGGAGGGCGCCGTCCGGAAGATGTAGTCGTTGTCCTCGAGGTTCGACACCGACAGCGCCGTCGAGGACGGCGAGCAGCCGACGACCTGGTTCGGGATGAACACCTGCTGGGACACCGGGACGTTCACACCCGAGGAGGCCGACCCGCAGACGCTCGGCACGCCCGCACTGACGAGTGATTCGGCTGCCGCGACCCCGGCGCTCGGCGAGGTCTGGGTGTCCTCGACCTGGGCGTTGACCGAGAGCCCGGCGGGGTTCGCCTCGTTGACCTGCTTCACCGGCAACTGAGCCGCCTGGATCATCGGCTGACCGACGGAGGCGAGCCCGCCGGTCTCCGGCAGGAGGATCCCGACGCTCATCTCCCGGTCGGTGCCGCCGGGACCGCTGTCGGCGGCGGGACCGGCGCCCTTCGGGTTGGCGCCCTCGAAGTTCTGGACCTCGATCTGGGAGGTCCCGCCGCCCGCGAACTCCCAGATGGAGTACGCCGCCGTCGCCGGGTCCCCGTTCTTGTCGAAGTTCGTTCGCGAGGAGGCGCCCTGGTAGTTCACGTCGTCGCCGTTGGCGGCGGCCTCGACGCCCTCGACGATGTTGTCCGGCGTGACCGTCATTCCGGACGGGTTCGCGATCCGGCGCATCTGATCGCGGATCGCGGTGCCGTCGTTCGCGCCGGCCGCGGCGTTCGCCAGCAGCTGGATCGCGACCGAGTCGTACGACTGGGAGGTGAAGACGCCGGGCGAGGAGCCGTACTCCTCCTGGAACAGGGAGTTGAACGCCTCCTGATTCGGCCCGCCCGCGGCGGGCGCCGTCCCGGTCACGTTCGACATATCGTTGCCGAC
>JBDGUM010000026.1:0-18017 GCA_042215855.1 Halobellus sp.
CGAAACACATTGGAGATAACAGAACCATAACGTATGTACAAACGGGTACGACTCAAAGACACAGTCGAGGTACCGCCAGAGCACCTCGCGGACGTGACGCCACAGCGGGTCAAGCGGCTCCTGCAGGACAAACTCGAGGGACGGATGGACGAGGAGGTCGGCAGCGTCGTCAGCGTCGTCGACGTCCACGACATCGGCGAGGGGACGGTGCTCCCCGGCCGCGCCGGCGTCTACTACGAGGCGGAGTTCGACGCGATCACCTTCGACCCCTCGATGCAGGAGGTCGTCGACGGGGAGGTCGTCGAGGTCGTCGAGTTCGGCGCGTTCGTCGGCATCGGGCCGGTCGACGGGCTGCTCCACGTCTCGCAGATCTCCGACGAGTACCTCGCCTACGACGGCGAGAACCAGCAACTCGCGTCGACGGAATCGAACCGGACGCTGAGCGTCGGCGACTCGGTCCGGGTCCGCGTCGTGACGAAGAGCATCGACGAGCGCAACCCCCGCGACTCGAAGATCGGCCTCACCGCCAAGCAGCCCGGCCTCGGCAAGCACGGCTGGCTGGAGGCGGACCGGCAGGCCAACACCGCGACGACCGGCGCGGAGGGCGAATAGATGGCGGAGTCCCGTCTCGCCTGCCGGGAGTGTCACTACATCAACCACGCCGACGCGCAGGCGTGTGAGAACTGCGGGTCGAGCAGCCTCACCGAGGACTGGGCGGGCTACGTCGTCATCACGCACCCCGAGCGCTCGGAGATCGCCGAGGAGATGAACGTCAACGAACCCGGCGGCTACGCGCTGAAGGTCCGCTGAGGCGCGGAATGCTCTCGCTGCCCACGAGCCTACGGAGCTCGCTCACGGAGCCGTTCGGCCCGGTCTACGAGGACGCGGAGCGGCTACTCTCGGAGGCGGGCCGCCCGATCATCGCTGTCGGCGACGTCGTCACCTACCACCTTCGGCAAGCGGGCCACGTCCCCGCCGTCGCGCTCGTCGACGGCCGCACCGAACGCGAGGCGGTCGACGCCGAGATCCGGGAGACGCTTTCCGATCCCGATCACCGGCGCGACGTCGCGAACGAACCGGGGACGCTCTCGGAGGCGCTCCTCGCGGCGCTCGCCGATGCGATCGCCGACCCCGATCCGATCACGATCGTCGTCGACGGCGAGGAGGATCTCGCGGCGCTCCCGGCGGTGCTCGTCGCTCCCGAGGGCGCGACGGTCGTCTACGGCCAGCCCGGCGAGGGGATGGTCGCCGTCGAGGTCACCGCCGAAACCAAAGCCGAGATGCGGTCGCTGCTCTCCGAGATGGACGGCGACGTCGACGACGCGTTCGCGGCACTCGGCCTCGCCGAGTAGGTCCAGCGGAGTCGGACCCGACGTGCCCGCCGGCATCGGCCGTCTGCGGCGCTCTCGCTCCCGGGTCGACCCTTCGAAATCCTTTTACTCCTTTCGGCTGGATGGTAGAACAACTGAACCATGGAAATCGACATTATCTCCGAGGACGAGAACCCGATGCTACATCGGTCCGACGTCCGGTTCGAGATCGTTCACGAAGAGGCCACGCCGTCGCGGCTCTCCGTCCGCGACAGCCTCGCCGCGAAGCTGAACAAGGACTCCGACGAGGTCGTCGTCCACGAACTCGACACGAAGTTCGGGATGCGCAAGACCGTCGGCTACGCGAAGGTCTACGAGTCGCCGGACTTCGCCCGGGACATCGAGCAGGACTACATGCTCGACCGGAACAAGATCGAGGCGGAGGAGGGCGCCGACGCCGAGGCCGAAGAGGCCTGAGTCGGCCGTACCGAACGCTCTTTTTCGATGCGCATCGTCGGGATCGAAGGCACCGCCTGGGCCGCCAGCGCCGCGCTCTACGACACCGACACCGAGGAGGTCGTCATCGAGTCCGACGCCTACCAGCCCGAGAGCGGCGGGATCCACCCCAGGGAAGCGGCCGAGCATATGGGTTCGGCGATCCCCGACGTCGTCTCGACGATCCTCGACCGCGCGGCAGAGACCAGCGCAGGCGAGGGACTCGACGTCGACGCCGTCGCCTTCTCGCGCGGCCCGGGGCTGGGCCCGTGCCTCCGCGTCGCCGGCACCGCGGCGCGATCGCTCGCGGGCACGCTGTCGGTCCCCCTCGTCGGCGTCAACCACATGGTGGCGCACCTCGAGATCGGCCGCCACCAGTCCGGCTTCGACTCGCCCGTTTGTCTGAACGCCTCGGGCGCGAACGCACATCTCCTGGGATATCACGACGGTCGCTACCGGATCCTCGGCGAGACGATGGACACCGGCGTCGGCAACGCGATCGACAAGTTCACCAGACATCTGGGCTGGTCGCACCCCGGCGGTCCCAAGGTGGAACGACGCGCCGCCGACGGGAACTACTACGACCTCCCGTACGTCGTGAAGGGGATGGACTTCTCCTTCTCGGGGATTATGTCCGCCGCGAAAGACGCGGTCGACGACGGCGTGCCCGTCGAGGACGTCTGCGCCGGCCTGCAGGAGACGATCTTCGCGATGCTCACCGAGGTCGCCGAGCGGGCGCTGTCGCTCACCGGCACCGACGAGCTCGTCCTCGGTGGCGGCGTGGGCCAGAACCACCGGCTCCGAGAGATGCTCGAGTCGATGTGCGAGCAGCGCGGCGCGGCGTTCTACGCGCCCGACCCGCGGTTCCTCCGCGACAACGCCGGGATGATCGCCGTGCTCGGCGCGAAGATGTACGCGGCCGGCGACACCCTCTCGATTCCCGACTCGTCGGTCGATCCGGACTTCCGACCGGACGAGGTCCCCGTGACCTGGCGCGGCGCCGAGGAGTCGGTCGTCCGGGACCCCGCGGCGACGGGGACGATCCGCGGCGCGGAGGCCGTCGTCACGATCGAGGACGACCGCGTGATCAAGCGCCGCGTGCCGAAGGCGTACCGGCACCCGGCGCTGGACGAGCGGCTCCGCGCCGAGCGGACCCGCGCGGAGGCGCGCCTCACGAGCGCCGCGCGGCGCGTCGGCGTCCCCACGCCCGTCGTCTACGACGTCGACCCGACCGAGGGGACGCTCGTCTTCCAGTACGTCGGCGACGACGACCTGGCGGCGGCGCTCACCGCCGACCGGTGCCGCGACGTCGGCCGGCACCTCGCGACGATCCACGGCGCGGGGTTCGTCCACGGCGACCCCACGACCCGAAACGCCCGCGTCGGCGACGCGCGGACGTATCTGATCGACTTCGGCCTCGGCTACCACACCGGTCACGTCGAGGACCACGCGATGGACCTCCACGTCTTCGAACAGAGCGTCGTCGGCACGGCGGCCGACCCGGCGCCGCTGCTGGAGGCGTTCGAGTCCGGCTACGCCCAGGTCGGCGACGAGACCGTCCGAGAGCGGCTCCGCGAGGTCGAGGGTCGCGGCCGGTACCAGTAGCTCGCGCTCGCGCATTGCGAACAGGCAGCACGCTCTTATCCATCGCGCTCCCGCGCCGGTGTGCTACACACCCGCTGGCCGGCGCGGGGCGACAGTCAGGTCACAGAGGCGCTGGCCGCCCGATCGTATCTAAACTCTCGCGCCGGGCGGGCGGGAAGCGGCTTTCGGATGCCAAAACGATTTATTACCGCCCGGCGTACCCGACGGTATGGCAGACAAACCGAAGCAGGGCGAGATTCTCGGGATCCCGTACAACTTCGAGCGGCCGTCGATCGGTCGACTCGTCTCGTCGTACTGGCAGCCCGGCAAGGGGATGCTCGTGAAGAAGCCGTTCGGCATCGGCTACACCCTGAACCTCGCGAACTGGCGGTCGTGGATCGCGCTCGTCGTCGTCGGCGCCCTCCTCTGGCAGGAACAGCAGTCCGGCGGGAGCGCGGAGACCGAAGACGACGAGGACGAGGGCCCGGTCGAGGTCATCGTCGACTGACTCCCTGACCCCCGCCGCGCTCTTCCCGGAGCGCCGAACCGACGGGACTTTCTCCCGATGCTGGTCAGTACAAGCGAATGCTCCGTTACGTGACGACCAACTCGGGCAAGGTGCGGGAGGCGCGCGAGTACCTCGACGAGGTCGAGCAGCTCGACTACGACTACACCGAGATCCAGGCCCGGGAGTTGGGGCCGATCGCCGCCCGCGGCGCGCGCGAGGCGTACCGCCACGCCGGCGAGCCGATCCTCGTCGACGACGCGGGCCTGTTCGTCGAGGGTTTCGACGGCTTCCCCGGGCCGTACTCGGCGTTCGTCGAGCACACCCTGGGGATCGAGACCGTCCAGCGGCTCGTCGCGCGCGAGATCGACGCCCCGCGCCGGGCGGCGTTCCGTTGCGTGCTGGCGTACTGCGACGGCGACGCCTTCGACGCGAGCCCGGATCCAGTCGACCGGGAGGACCGGGCGGCGGCCGCGGCCGTCGACGACGACGCCGATGCCGACTCGGACGCTGCAGACGGTGACGTCCTCCCGGTGAAACTGTTCACCGGCGTCGTCCGCGGTCGGGTCGTCGAACCCCGCGGCGACGGCGGATTCGGCTACGACCCGATCTTCGAGCACGACGGTACGACCTTCGCGGAGATGAGCGCCGCGGAGAAGAACGCCATCTCCCACCGGGGCCGCGCGTTCGCGAAGTTCGCGTCCTGGTACCAGGACCGGTAGACGAGCGCCCGTCGCGAGAGCCGAGAGATCCGCGACGATCCTGGCTGACAGTATCAGATTCGATCCTCAGCGCGGAAGATTAATATCGTATGTCGATTCGGCTGCCAACCCGTTATCGATATCTGAAAACGGATGACGGCATTATAGATACCCCGGCGCCATCGAGGGCGTATGCTCCTCGATTCGTACGAACGCCTCCTGTGGGGGACGATGGACGTCCTCGGGGTCTCCCGGTCCGTCGCCCGGAAGGTGCTCACCGCCGTCGGGATCCAGTTCGGCATCTCGGTCGCGCAGGCGGGCCTCCCGCTCGTGACGAGCGGCGCGACGCAGACGGTCCTCTCCGCCGGCCTCCTGCTCGCGGCGCTCGTCGCCTTTCTGAACACCGTCCTGGTCGTCCGTCGCGACGTCGTCGAGCCGATCGACGCGCTCTCGACCGCGGCCGAGGCGGTCGCGGCCGGCGACCTCTCGACGGATCCGCCGGCGACAGACGGCGACGACGAGGTGGCGCGGCTCGTCGACGACTTCGCGGATATGCACGACCACCTCCGGCTGGTCTCCGCGCAGGCGACCGCGATGGCCGACCGCGACTTCGACGACCCGGTCCTCGACGAGCGGCTCCCGGGCGCGTTCGGCGACTCGCTCGGCCGGATGGCGACCGACCTGACGACGCACACGCGGGCGCTCCAGCGGCTCGTCGACGCCTTCGAGGCGGCCACGGAGCGCGCGCGGCAGGGCGACCTGACGGCGCTGATGCCCGCCGAGGAGCTGGCCGAAGAGGACGACCGCTACGGCGAGGTGGCCCGGTCGTACAACGAGTTCGTCCGGACGCTCTCGGAGACGATCGCCGACGTCCAGGCGTTCGCCGACCAGGTCGCCGCGATGAGCGACGAGGCCCAGCGGCACGTCGAGCGCGCGACGGAGTCGAGCGAGGCGGTCGCGGCCGCGGTCGACGAGATCGAGGCCGGCGCCGACGAACAGACCGACCACCTCCAGACGGTCGCCTCCGAACTCTCCACCCTCTCGGCGACGGTCGAGGAGATCGCCGCCTCCGCCGACGAGGTCGCGGGCTCGGCCGAGCGCGCCGCCGAGCGCGGCCGCGCGGGCCGGGAGGTCGCGACGAGCGCGATGGACGAACTCGACACGGTCGAGGCGCAGATCGAGGAGACCGCAGCGGCCGTCGAGGAGCTCGCCGCCCAGATCGAGGAGATCGACGAGATCGCGGCGTTCATCGACGAGATCGGTTCCCAGACCAATCTGCTGGCGATCAACGCCTCCATCGAGGCCGCGCACGCCGGCGACGCGGGCGACGGCTTCGGCGTCGTCGCCCAGGAGGTGAAGGACCTCGCCGAGGAGACCCGCGACTCGGCCGAGGAGGTCTCGGGCCTCATCGAGGAGGTCACCGCGCGCTCCGAGGAGACGCTCGCGACCGTCCGCGAGACCGACGAGCAGGTCAAGTCCAGCGTCGACACGGTATCGGAGGCGATCGCGGAGTTCGAGTCGATCGTCGACGACATCGAGGGGATCGACGCCTCCATCCGCGAGGTGAGCGACGCGACCGACCAGCAGGCCCACTCTGCGCAGGACGTCTCCGCGCGCGTCGACGAGGTCGCGAACATCTCCGAGGAGACCACGGCGCAGACGGCCGCCGCCGTCGACGACGCGGCCGAGCAGTCAGAGTCGCTCCGGGAACTCGACGAGCAGGCCGCGACGCTCGCCGACCGGGCGAACGGCCTCGACGACCTCGTCGGCGCCTTCGAGGTCCTCGAGGAGCACCGCGCGGCCGGCACCGACCCCCGCGGCGGCTTCGACTTCGGCGACGGGGACGGGCGCGGGGCGTCGACCGCGGCCGACGACTGACGCGGGAGCTCGGCGCCGTCCGCCCGATCGCCAGTCTATACCCTTATCCGTCCGCCGGGCGAACGCGGTCGTATGAAGATAGTGCCGGACACGAGCGCGGTCATCGACGGTCGCGTGTCCGAGCGGATCGAGTCGGGCGAGGACGGGACCGTGTTGGTCCCCGAGGCCGTCGTCGGCGAACTCGAGTCGCAGGCCAACGACGGCCTCGACAGCGGCTGGGCCGGGCTCGAAGAGCTCCAGCGCCTCGCCGGACTCGCGGACGCGGGCGACGTCGAGGTCCGCTACGTCGGCCGGCGGACCAAGCCCAGCGAGGCCACCGGGGCCCACGAGGGCGACGTCGACGCCCTCATCCGCGCGGTCGCCGAGGACGAGGACGCGACGCTCCTGACGAGCGACGTCGTCCAGTCGGAGGTCGCGAAGGCGAAGGGCCTCGACGTCGAGTACGTCGAGCCCCGCGTCCGCGGCTCCGGCGGCCTCGTCATCGAGGAGTTCTTCGACGAGCAGACGATGTCGGTCCACCTCAAAACGGGGACCAAACCGAAGGCCAAGCGCGGCGCCATCGGCGAGATGCACTACCAGACTATCCGCGACGAGGTGACGGAGGAGGCCCAGATGAAGGAGTGGGCCGACGACATCGAGGAGACCGCCCGCACCAGTTCGGAGGGCTTCCTCGAGCTCTCCGAGCCGGGGATGAGCATCGTCCAGTTCCGCGACTACCGGATCGCGGTCGCGCGGCCGCCGTTCGCCGACGGCATCGAGATCACCGCGGTCCGACCGATCGTCAAGACCGAGCTCGACGACTACGAGTTCGCCGACGAACTGCGGGACCGGCTGAAAGAGCGCCAGCGCGGCGTCCTCATCTCGGGATCGCCCGGTGCCGGGAAGTCCACCTTCGCCCAGGCGGTCGCGGAGTTCCTCACCGACAGCGACTACGCGGTGAAGACGATGGAGAAGCCCCGCGACCTCCAGGTCGGCCCCGACGTCACCCAGTACACCGCGCTGGGCGGCGATATGGAGAAGACCGCCGACTCCCTCCTCCTGGTGCGCCCGGACTACACCATCTACGACGAGGTCCGGAAGACCAAGGACTTCGGCGTCTTCGCGGACATGCGGCTGGCGGGCGTCGGGATGGTCGGCGTCGTCCACGCCACCCGGGCGATCGACGCGCTTCAGCGATTGGTCGGCCGCGTCGAACTCGGGATGATCCCGCAGGTCGTCGATACCGTCGTGTACATCGAAGACGGCCGCGTCGACACCGTCTACGACGTCACGACCGAAGTGAAGGTCCCCGAGGGACTCACCGCCGAGGACCTCGCGCGCCCGGTGATTCAGGTCGCGGACTTCGAGACCGGAACGCCGGAGTACGAGATCTACACCTTCAACCGCCAGGTCATCACCGTCCCGATCGGCGACGGCGAAGGATCGAGCGAGACGGGCGTCGACCGCCTGGCCCGCCAGGAGATCGAACGCGAGATCCGCTCGATCGCCCGCGGGCACGTCGACGTCGAACTCAAGAGCCAGAACGAGGCCGTCGTCTACGTCGAGGAGGACGACATCTCCTCGGTGATCGGCAAGGGCGGCGGCCGGATCTCCGACGTCGAGGACCGCCTCGGCATCGACATCGACGTCCGGACGCACGACGAGAAGCCCGCCCGCGGCGGCTCCGCCGGATCCGGCGGCGCGGACGTCGCCGGCTCGGGCGGAGGCGACGACGGCATCGTCGTCACGCCGGAAGTCACCTCCCGCCACGTCGTCATCCGGATGGACGAACACGTCGGCGAGACGGTCGAGATCCGCGCCGACGGCGAGTACCTCTTCACCGCGACGGTCGGCCGCGGCGGCGACATCCAGGTCTCGCGCGGCAGCGCCATCGCCGACGAACTCGAACAGGCGATCGACCGCAAAGAACGGATCACCGTTCACCCGGCCTGACCGGGGTCCGCGCTGCGGTCGAACCGGACGATTCTTCTCCCGAGGCCGACCTACGGACCCGTATGGACTCGGACACGCCGCCGGCGGAGGTGCTCGACGAGCTCTTCGCGACGATCGAGGACCGGAAGGAGACGCTCCCCGAGGGTTCCTACACTGCGTCGCTCTTCACCCACGAGAAGGGGGAGAACGCCGTCCTGGAGAAGCTCGGCGAGGAGACCACCGAGACGATCCTGGCGGCGAAGGACGACGACGAGGCGGAACTGCTCGCGGAGAGCGCCGACCTCGTCTACCACCTGCTCGTCCTGCTCGCGATGGAGGACCGCGACCTCGACGACCTCCGCCTGCAGCTCCGCGATCGGTTCTGAGGCCCCGCCGACCTACCGGAACGACACGCCGAGGTCGCCGAGGTCCTTGTTCTCCCGGGCGACGTTGATCAGCAGCGGCGTCAGCGACTCCACCTCGGGGGCGTTCGCGATCCCGCCGGCGTCGAGCGCGCGGAGGCCGTCGATGTCCTCGGCGAGGCCTGCCACGAGCGACTTCGCGTCCGCGTCGTCGCCGACCAGCAGGGTGTCCACGCCGAGGTCCGCGTCGAGGTCGGCGAGGCGGCCGGCCGCGAGGCTGTGGAACGCGCCCACGACCGGGACACCCTCGGGTGCGGCGTCTGCGACGAGCGCGGTCACGCTGCCGGCGCCCGGCGGGTGGTAGTGGAAGCCGTCGTCGTCGCGCTTCATCCCCGCGGCGGGCGTCACGAGGACGTCGCCGTCGTCGAGGCTTTCCGAGACCGCTTCGACCGTGTCGGCGACGTGGTACGGCGGCACGCAGCACACGACGACGTCGGCGCGGTCGGCCGCCATCCCGTTCTCGAAGCCGGTGAGCTTCCGCTCGCGGCCGTGATCGGCGACGGCGCGCTCGTATCTGTCGGCCGCGTCGTGGGCGGCGTCGGGGTCGCGGGAGCCGATCACGACGTCGTGCTGGGTGTGAAAGGCCCACCGGAGCGCCAGCCCCTCGCCGACGTCGCCGGTCCCGCCGAGAAGTGCGATTCGCATAGGCGAGCGGTGGGATGCGACCCGCTAAAGGATTGCGAGAGCGGGAACGGCTTCCGGTGTCGCAAGCGGCGCGCGAGCCGCGTGTCCCCGGCGATCACCGCGCTCGCGTGGCCTCGGGCGCGTACACGAGCAGGAACCCCAGGAGCGGCGCGACGACGAGCGTCCCCACGAGCACGCCGGTGCGGAGCGGCGCGCCCGCGGGGAGGAGCCACCACGCGCCCAGTCCGAGCGCGTCGACGACGAGCACGACGCTCACGAACCGGAGGAAGTGGTGGCCGATCCCGCCGGCGCGTCCCGCATCGGCGCCCGCCGGTCCCTCGTCGGCGACGTCGGTCGGGTCGATGCTCTCGGCGCGCTCGTCGCCGTCGCGGTCGCTCACGACCGCACTCCCCCGCCCCAGCGCGTCGGGTTCAGCCGCTCGCCCCACATCGCCGCGAGCCACGCGGCGCCGAAGGCGACGGCCGTCCCGGCGAACCCCCCGAAGCCGAGCGCGCCGAACCCGACGCGCAGCCCGAACGCGACGGCGAAGAAGACGAGGTACCGGGCGGTCTGGTCGCCGACGACCGCGTCGCGGGGGACCGAGCCGAGCGCGAACCGCGCCGCGAGCGCGGCGACGACGGCGAAGATCGCGAGCGCGACGCCGGCCGCCAGGACCCCCGTCGGGTCGGGGACGAAGAGCAGCGTCCCGAAGACCGCGACGACGGCGGCGAAGACGACCGCCCAGGCGAGCCGTTCGAGTCGGAGCGCGTCCATCGTCGGAACGTCGGTCACCGGAAGGATAAGCCTGCCCGTCGCTCGGCCCGGTCACTCCCCGAACAGCAGTTCGGGGAGATCGTTCACGGAGTCGACGACGGCCGCCGCGCCGGCCGTCTCGAACGCCTCGCGGCCCGATTTGCCCCTGAGGCCACCGGTGAGGACGCCGATCCCGTGGTATTCTCTGTCGGAATCCGCGTCGGCGGCGTTGACCGCGGTCTTCACGTCGTCGAGGGTGTCGCCGGCGAACGCGACGGCCTCGGCGTCGAACCGCGCCGCGAGCGTCGTGAGGGCGTTCGGGTGCGGCTTGCCCTCTTCCCAGTCGTCCATCGTGAAGCGGTGGTCGGCGGGGACCGAGAGCCCGACGCGCTCCAGGGCGATGTCGGCCTCGGCGGCCGGCCGCCCCGTGAGGACGCCCACTGCGGCCTCGTCGCGGAGCCGGTCGAGCGTCTCGGGCTCGACGAGCACCGGCTCGTCGTGGATGTAGCCCGCGGCCTCGACCGGCGGCTCGCCGCCCTCGAGCTCCCGATAGAGGTCCGCCCCGAGGTAGAGCGCCTGGAAGACGTCGCGGAGCGCCTCGGGATTCCACTCGTCCCGGACGGTCTCCCACTCCCGGTCGTCGAGGTGCGCTTCGGCGACCGACTCGGCGGCGGGGAGGCCGCCGCCCTCGCGCTCGATCCGCGCCGCGAACCCTTCGAGGTCGAGGGGACGCTGCTCGTCGGCGAGGACGTACAGCGCCGCCGCGTACGTCACGTCCCAGTCGTTGTTGAAACCGCCGGCGTCCTTGAACAACTGGACGTCGTCGCGATCGATGGTCTCTCCGTATCTGCGCTCGACGGACTCGACGATCGCGCGCCGGTAGGAGTCGGCGACGTCGACGAGCACGCCGTCGATGTCGAGGACGACCGCGTCTGCGTGCATACTCGTAGGCGGCCGAGTGGCCTTATTATAGTAGCGTTCGCAGGCCTCCGCTCACTCGATCGCACGCGGTCGTGCGATCGGACGAGCGATCAGTTGCAAACGCTACTACAGCTAGTGAGTACTCTCGTTTCTTCCCGCCGAGTGCCGTCAACGGGGGTGGCAGTCGGCGGTACACAGTGAGAGTAATCACTACGTATCGTCACAGTCCCGGACGAACGACAGCGTCGGTTCGCGGATGGCCAAAGGCCTTCTTCCCTCGGATGCGACTCCCCGTATGGACCGCTGGAGTCAACTCGCCGGAAACCGATCTCGAGTCGGCTGGTGGCTTCTCACGCTCGGGGTCGGCGTGCTGTTCCTGTTCGTCCTGGCGAGCGTCGCGGACGCGCTCGTGCTCGGCCTGTTCGTCTACTACACGATGCGGCCCCTCTACAGTCGGCTCCACCGCGTGATCGGGTCGTCTGGCGTGGCCGCTATCGTGACGCTCGTCGGCGTCGTTCTCCCGATCCTCGGACTGGTGCTCTACGTCGGGATTCGCGCCGTTCGGGAGCTCCTCCGCTCTCCGACGGACTGGCTCTCCGTCGTCGGCGTCTTCGTGAGTTCCGAGCGGATGGCGTCGATCAACGAACTCCTGCAGACGATCAGGGGCGGCGAGCCGACACAGCTCGACTTCGAGACGCTCAGGTGGCTGTTTACCAGGGGCAGCGACCTCCTCGTTCCGCTCGGTGACGTGATCGTAACGCTCTTTCTCGCGGTCGCGCTCGCCTTCTTCCTGCTCCGCGACGGCGACAGACTCTCGTCCTGGCATCGAGCCGTGACGGCCGACGCCGACGAGAGCATCCTCCGCACGTACGTCCGGACGGTCGACCACGATCTCCAGTCGATCTACCTGGGCAACGTCGCGACCGCGTTCCTCGTGGGGATCGGGGCCGCGATCGTCTACAACGGGTTCAACTTCCTCGCGCCGGCCGCGATCGAGATCCCCACTCCGACGGTGCTCGGGATACTCACCGGCGTCGCGAGTCTCGTCCCGCTCGTCGTCGGGAAGCTCGTGTACGTCCCCCTCTCGGTGTATCTGGCACTCGTCGCGCTCGAATCGGCCGCGTCGCTGTTTCCCGCGTTCGCGCTGTTCGTCGTCTCGTTCGTCTTCCTCGACATCCTGCCGCAGGTGTTTCTGCGCCCGTATCTCGCGGGTCGGGAGCTCCACGTCGGGCTCGTGATGTTCTCCTACGTGGTGGGGACGCTCGTCTTCGGGTGGAGCGGTCTGTTCTTCGGCCCGCTGTTGCTGGTGCTCGGGATCCACCTGCTCGGAATCGTGGTCCCCGAACTCCTTCACGGCGAGCCCGTCACACCGGGCGAACTCCACCCCGACGGAACCGGATCCGACTCCGGCGCCGACGCCGACGGCGAATCCGGAACCCGGACCGGAGAGGGAGGCGAGTCCCCGGACGACGCGTCCGAGACGTAGCACAGTGCGACTCCCTGCGGATGCCGCTCCGCGACCACTCGGTGGCCTCCCGGCCGCGTCGAGTTAGGAGCTATTTTACCCCGCCGCCCGCAGGGGACAGGTATGGACGAGTACGACCCGCAGGAGCTCGAAGCGCGGTGGCGCGAGCGGTGGGCCGAGGAGGGTCGCTACGAGGCCGACCCCGCCGCGGCCGCCGACACCGACGACGACCCCACGTTCATCACGGTTCCCTATCCCTACCCCAGCGGCGGGATGCACATCGGCCACGCCCGCACCTACACCGTCCCCGACGTGTACGCCCGCTATCGACGACAGCGCGGCGACAACGTCCTCTTCCCGATCGCCTGGCACGTCACCGGGACGCCGATCATCGGCGCGGTCGAGCGCCTGAAGAAGGGCGAGGAGGAGCAGCTCTCGGTCCTCCGGGACACCTACAACGTCTCCGAGGACACCCTTCACGACCTGGAGACGCCGATGGGCTACGCCCGGCACTTCATCGAGGAGCACTACAAGCAGGGGATGAAGGACCTCGGGCTCTCGATCGACTGGCGCCGGGAGTTCACCACCAACGACGACCGCTACTCGAAGTTCGTCACCTGGCAGTACGAGACGCTGCGGGACCGCGGCCGCCTGGAGAAGGGCCTCCACCCCGTGAAGTACTGCACCAACGAGGAACAGCCCGTCACGACTCACGACCTCCTCGAGGGCGAGGAGGCCGAGTTCCAGGAGTACACGCTCGTCCGCTTCGGCCACGGCGACACGGTCGTCCCGATGGCGACGCTCCGGCCCGAGACCGTCAGGGGGGTAACGAACGCCTACATCGACCCCGACGCCGACTACGTGATCGCCGACGTCGACGACGAGGAGTGGTTCGTCTCGGCGCCGGCCGTCGAGAAGCTCCAGCTGCAGGGCCACGAGGTCGTCCCCAAGCGTACCGTCTCGGGCGAACACCTCGTGGGCGAGCGCGTCACGAACCCGATCACCGGCGACGAGGTGCTCGTCCTGCCCGCGGACTTCGTCGACGCCGAGAACGCCACGGGCGTCGTGATGTCGGTGCCGGCGCACTCCCCGGACGACTACGTCGCGCTCCGGGAGGCGAAGGAAGACGAAGAGCGGATGCGCGAATACGGCATCGACCCCGCCGACGTCGACGACATCGACCCCGTCCCGATCCTCTCGATCGAGGGCTACGGCGAGATCCCCGCGAAGACCGCCGTCGAGGAGGCGGGCATCGAGTCGAGCGACGATCCCGCGATCGAGGAGGTGACCCAGGAGCTGTACAACCGCGAGTTCCACCAGGGCCGGCTGAACGACGAGTACGGCGAGTTCGCCGGCGAGGTCGTCGAGAACGTCCGCGACCGCTTCCGCGAGGCCTACCGCGACGAGGGCGCCTTCGGGACGATGCAGGAGTTCTCCGAGGAGGTCGTCTGCCGGTGCGGCGGCGACGTCGTCGTCGCCGAGCAGGACACGTGGTTCCTGCGCTACAGCGACGAGGACTGGAAGCAGTTGGCGCACGACGCCGTCGCGCAGATGGAGGCCGTCCCGGAGAACACCCGCGACGAGTACGACCACACGATCGACTGGCTCAACGAGTGGCCCTGCATCCGGAACTACGGGCTCGGCACCCGGCTGCCGTGGGACGAGGACTTCGTCATCGAGCCGCTGTCGGACTCGACCATCTACATGGCGTACTACACGATCGCCCACCGGCTGCGGGAGATCCCCGTCGAGGACCTCGACCGGGACTTCTTCGACGCGCTGTTCTACGGCCCCGACGCGGTCGAGGACCCCGACGAGCGGGCGTTAGAGCTCCGCTCGGAGTGGCGCTACTGGTATCCCGTCACCTACCGGTTCTCCGCGAACGACCTCATCTCGAACCACCTCACCTTCTACCTCTTCCACCACGCCGAACTGTTCGACCCCGAGCAGTGGCCCGAGGGGATCGTCATCATGGGGATGGGTCTGCTCGAGGGCGAGAAGATGTCCTCCTCGAAGGGCCACGTCGTCCTCCCGGGCAACGCGATCGAGGAGTACGGCGCCGACACGGTCCGGTTCTTCCTCCTCAACTCGGCGGAGCCCTGGCAGGACTACGACTGGCGCGCCGAGCAGGTCGCCTCCGTCCGGAACCAACTGGAGCGGTTCTGGAACCGCGTGCAGGACGTCGTCGACGACCCCGGGCCGGAGGAGCGACCCGACCTCGACACCGCGGACCGCTGGCTCCTCTCGCGGCTCCAGCGCACGGTCGCGAAGGTCACCGACGCGATGGAGGGCTCCGAGACCCGGACGGCGAGCCAGGCCGCCTTCTACGACTTCGAGGAGGACCTGCGGTGGTACCGCCGGCGGACGGACCTCGCCCGTCCCGCGGCCCGGTGGACGCTGCGCGAGGTCGCCGAGACGCGCCTGCGCCTGCTGGCGCCGTTCGTCCCCTTCCTGGCGAACGAACTCCACGAGCGGCTGACCGGCACGCCCGCCGAGGACGCCCCGTGGCCGGAGGTCGACGCCGCCCTCCTCGACCGGGGGATCGAGGTCGCCGAGACCCAGATCGAGCGCCTCGTCGAGGACATCCAGGGCATCCAGCAGTCCCTGGAGAACGCCGACGAGGACGTCCCGGAGGCCGACCCCGACCGCATCCGGATCACCGTCGCCGCCGACTGGAAGCACGACGTCTTCGGGGCCGTCGCCGACGTCGGCGCCGACCAGGGCGCGGTGATGAGCGAGGTGATGCAGGACCCGGACCTCCGCGAGCGCGGCGACGCCGTCAACGACCTGGTCGGCGAACTGATCGAGTTCGCGCGCGGCCGCGAGGACGACGACCTCGACGCCCTCGCGGACCTCGCCGAGGCGGCGGCCTACGAGCGCGCCGCCGACTTCCTCGGCCGGGAGTTCGACGCCGAGGTCGTCGTCGAGAAGGAGGGCGACGACGTCGAGACCCGGAAGCAGGCGGTGCCGTTCCGTCCGGCGATCGAACTCGAAGCCGAGTAAGCGGCTCTCTCAACGGGTATCTTGCGGCGGTCTGCACCCAGCGGGAACCCGATCGCGAGTACCCGTTTTAATATCGTCTTTCGTATTAAAACAGGGTTATACGTCTACGAACCCAACTGTCGGGTACGAGATGTTAGGTTCGTCGCGGACGCGAAGCGAGAGTAGTTCGGTCAGTCCGTATCGCAAGTCCGTGACCACCGGACCGCGATTCGGGGAGTTCACGACGTGTGAGCTCTGCGAGTCCGAGACGCGGTGCTTCGAGAAGCACGGCTTCACCGCGTGTCTGGCCTGCCACCGCGACCTGCTGCCCGGCGGCACCGTGTTCTGACAGTCTCTTCCCTCGTGGCGCAACCGCCGCGTGCTATTCATACTGTCGGACAGAAATCCGTGAACTATCTCGGCACCCCGTGGTGCCGATGAGATTCACATAGTTCTGTCCGACAGTATCAAAACGAGATGTGCGACGACGACCCCGGCTCGTCGTCACCCGTGCCGCCGTCGTGCTGATACGTGTAGTTGTCGTCGGTCAGGTACACGGCGCCGTCCTCGACAGCGATCTCGACGGCCGGAAGCTCGGTCCCAGCGGCCGGGCCGTTGTCGCAGTCGCCGTCGCAGGCGTCGAACAGCGACCCGTGACGGGGACAGACGATCCTGCCGTCGCGGATCGCCGCGCCGTCGCCGCGATCGAACGCCTGCTCCTGGTGCGTGCAGGTGTTGGGCCACGCCCGAACGCCGGGCTCGTCCTCGCACCGTACCAAGACGAGTTCGACATCGTTCGTGAACGCGTCCGCCGCGGTGAAGAGATACGATCCCGATTCGGGCACGTCATCCACGTCTGCGATCTCCGCCCCCTCTGTCATCTACCGCTCGTAGGGCGGGTCGCCGCAAAAGGGTGGCGTCGCGTCGGGTTCGACTGGCCCCCGACGACGGATCGCTCGCGGGTGGATCCCCGGTCGACCGGCGCCCGGGCTCCGGATGGTCGCCGACCGCGATTACACCGTTGTCACCCGCTATCTTTCCGTTATCGGCGCGATGCGCTGCCCACACTCGCGAAGGTTTATGACCGTTCGCCTTCTCGAATCGTAGTGATGGCAGAGGCAGAACAGGAGAGTCTCGACGACCTCCCGCCGAGCGCGAAGCTCGTCTTCAAAGTACTCGAGTACAACGGACCGCTGACCCAGAAGGGGATCGTGCAGGAGTCTATGCTCTCCGCACGGACGGTCCGGTACGCCCTCGAACGGCTCGAAGACATCGACGTCGTCGACGAGGACGTCTACTTCGCGGACGCGCGCCAGAACCTGTATCAGCTCACCGACGACGCGCCGCAGACCCACCCCGCCGAGGGCGACGCCGACGAGGCCGAGGCCTGCTGCGCGGAGTGAGTCGCGGCCGCCGCCGGTCGCCGCCGATAGTCCCGTCTCTGTGTCTCCGCACGGCCGACCGGGTAGGCCTCGTCGCGGACGTGACAGACACCGACACCACCGGCCGGTTCCACGAGAAGTTATGCCGCTCGACCTCCGAGTGAGGGTATGTCGCTTTCCCTCGACGCCACGCAACTGGACCGCTACTCCAGACACATCATTATGGACGAGGTCGGTCCGGAGGGCCAAAAGCGCCTGCTCGGCGCGCGGGTGCTCGTCGTCGGCGCGGGCGGCCTGGGCTCGCCCGTCCTCCAGTACCTCGCGGCCGCGGGCATCGGCACGCTCGGCATCGTCGACGACGACGTCGTCGAGCGGAGCAACCTCCAGCGCCAGGTCGTCCACGGCGACGACGACGTCGGCCGACCGAAGGTCGACAGCGCCGCCGACTTCATCGCCGATCTCAACCCCGACGTCGACGTCGAGACCTACGAGACGCGGCTCGACAAGACCAACGTCGCGGAGATCGTCCCCGACTACGACGTCGTCGTCGACGCCTCCGACAACTTCCCGACCCGGTACCTCCTGAACGACTTCTGTCGCATCCACGACATCCCGATCGCCCACGGCGCGATCTACAAGTTCGAGGGGCAGATCACGACCCTCACTCCCGAGGGGCCGTGCTACCGCTGCCTCTTCCCCGAGGCGCCCGAACCGGGGACCGTCCCCGACTGCGCGACGACGGGCGTCCTCGGCGTCCTCCCGGGCACCGTCGGCTGCGTCCAGGCCACCGAGGCCGTGAAGCTGGTCCTCGAGGCGGGCGAGTCGCTTTCGGGTCGCCTGCTCTTCTACGACGCGATGGACCTCACCTTCGAGACGGTGCCCTACCAGAAGAGCCCCGACTGCCCGGTCTGCGGCGACGATCCGATCGACACCATCGAGGACGTCGAATACACCGAAGTGTGCGCCGTCGGTGCCGACTGAGAACCGACGTCGCCGTCGCTCCGCGTTCGCTGGCGAACAGCCGGCACCACCGCTCCCGCGCCGACGTGCCGGACACCCGCTGCCCGGCGCGGGATCGCCTCTA
>JBDGUM010000112.1:0-17991 GCA_042215855.1 Halobellus sp.
CTTGCGCCGTCCCTCGGAGCCCTCCTCGCCGTCGGGGTCGTGTGGCCAGTCCATATCCGCGTGTTGGGGGGCCGCGGCAAAGCCGTTACGCATCCGTCGTCGGCGACGCCTGGACGGCCCGCACTCGCCACCTCTCGGACGCCCCTTCGGGACTACGACCCCGATCGCCGTCGGGTATCCCGACCGACTCCCCGGTCCCGGCGATCGGCGGTGGTGCCACAGACGTTTCGGGCACCGGCCCGGTTCGGACCGTGGGCGTCCCCCCAGCGGTCGGAACGCCCGGTCGGTGTACGCTACTCCCCTACCGAATGTGAGAAAAGTACATAATTCGATCACTATTGACGACGAGAAATGGACGAAGTATAAATTCTTATCCGTTTCGACACATAATCGTCTACCGAAATGACCGTCGAAACCACCACTGAGTCCGAAGAAGCGGCGATCGGCACGCAGACGCGAGCCTCTCACGAAGACGACGACGCGGGGGTGCTCACGCGGACCCGCGCCCTCTCGGAGTAATCTCCCGAAGGAGCGGGAACGGCGGACGTCGACTCCCCCCTGCTTCGATCGCATCGAGGAACTGCGCGTCGGAGTAGCTCCGCCGTTCGTCTTCGGAGCTGTCGTCGCTGCTCATATCTTCCTGTTCGGATCCCAGACAGTTTGCATTTCGCCCCGACATCGGCTATACGCGGCCGACGCATCCGGTGTTCCCCATACGATGGCTCTCGTAGGCCTGCCGATCCTCACCATAGCGTATCCCCTCTCGAAGCGTCGTGCGGCAAACCCACACACGGCTGGACCGGCCACACAGTGGCACGCCTGAAGCAGGGATTTCAGGAGTGTTCGCTCCGAAAACGCGGTGGGACTGGGATTTGAACCACGGTCGCTCTGCTCACGTCGTTCGCGACGCTCCCTGATTCAAATCCCAGATGGCCGCTTCGCTCGCTCAGCGGGGTGCCGGAGATGAAACTCCGGCACGGGTACGCTCGCAGAAGACGGTGGGACTGGGATTTGAACCCAGGAGGCGAAGACGCCACCTGCTTTCAAGGCAGGCGCAATAGGCCACTCTGCCATCCCACCGCACGCGACCCTTTCCGACGGCGCGTCTAAGGGTTGTCGGTCGCGGTCGCTCTCTATTCGCGGACGAGTTCCAGACCGCCGTCGTCGCCTTCGATCACGGCCAGCCCCGTCTCGACGACGAACTCCGCGGTGTGGGCGGGAACGACCCGTTCGGCCTGCCAGCGAGCGCGGATCATCGAGACCACCGTCGCGAGGTCTGCACCGGTCCTGACCGTGGGTTGCATCTCGATGAACCCGACGTCGCGGTCGGCGTCGTTCGCGTGGTCCACCAGCGTCTCCGCTTCGGGCGCGGCGAACGCGCCCGCGAAATCGATCGGTTCCCGGAAGCCAGCGAAGTAGACCCGGCCGTCGGTGGAGGGCCCGAGTACGACCGCGTTGGTGCGGAGTTTCATCGCCGCCGAGTCGATCGTCGACCGGAGCAGAAACGGCGCGTCGCCGCGGACGACTGCCGCCGACTGGGCGCCCTCCTCGCGGAGGAGGTGGGTGAGCGTGTTGCCGGCGCGCGCCGACAGCGACGAGCCGACCTGCACCTCGAAGCGTGCGTCCTCCGGCGCGTCGAGCGCGTCGTCGGCGACCGCGCGGACCGCCGCCTCGGCCGACTCGTCGGGGTCGACGACGTCGTCGGGCAGGCGGTCGTCCGGCCGGTAGTTCACGAGCAGGTCGCCGCCGGAGCGCTCGACGGCCCGGAGCGTGTCCTTGAGCATCGCTTCGGCGAGCGCGGCGGTCTCGGACGCCGAGAGCGGACTCGTCTCCGCGAGGTCGGGCAGTGCGAGTCCGGGTCGCGGCGGATCAACGAGGACGGCGACGACGGTCATACCCGCGACTCGGCCGCCGGCGGTCTTGAACCCGGCGCTCCGCGGTCGGGGTGCTATCGACCGCGGCGGCCCTTCGTCTGCCGGTAGTCGCGCGAGAGGACGTTCTCCAGCAGGTGGTCGACGAACGCCTCGCTCTGGGCGTCGGTCTGGGACTCCAGGTCGACCATCGGCACCAGCTCGAACCCCCGACCGCGGATCGTCGTCGCGTGCGCCTCCGCGACGTCGACGTCGCCGGGGCGGTTCGTCGTGTAGTCCGTCGCGAGCGCGTCGAGGGTGCGCTGGCCGATCGGGACGAGGATCTCGGGGTTGATCATCCGGATCTCGGCGTTGAGGTACGGCTCGCAGGTGCGGATCTCCGTCTCGGTCGGCTGGCGTTCGGGGTGGCGACATCGCGTGAGGTACGTGCAAAAGACGTTCTGCAGGTCCGGTTCCGCGGCGTCGGGCTCCGAGCGCGAGAAGCCCAGGTCGCGGAGGATCGACTGGAGGCGGCGGCCGGCCGCGTCGCCGGTGAAGGGGACGCCGGTCCGGTCCGCGCCGGCGTGGGGGCGCTCGGCCACGAAGAGGAACTCCGCGCCGACGTCGCCGTAGCCGTGGACGACGGTCGACCGGGCGTCGCAGAGGCCGTCGCAGTTCCGGCAGTCGGCGTCCATACCGTACGGGTTCGCGAGGGAGTCCTGTTCGGCGTCCACACGCCCCGTAACGGCTCGTCGGGCAAAAACCGTCGCATCCGCGCCCGCCGTCGCAGTCGCCGCGACGGGTCCTCACCGGCTCCGTCGGGACGCCTCGCGCCGCCGGATCACGCCGGTCATATCCGCCACGTTCTCGGTCATCACCCGGAAGGCGTCGGCGGTCTCGCCCTCCTCCAGGATCACGGGCTCGCCGCCGTCGCCGCCGGTCCGGACGGCGGGATCGAGCGGGAGCGACCCCAGGAACGGCAGATCGTGCTCCGCGGCGAACGCCTCGCCGCCGCCCGTGCCGAAGATGTCGTGGGTCGATCCACAGTCGGGACACCGGAAGGTCGACATGTTCTCGACGATCCCGAGGACGTTGGTGTCGTGCTTGCCGAACATCTCCAGCCCCTTCCGGGCGTCGTCGACGGCGACCTCCTGGGGCGTCGTGACGATCACGGCGCCCGTCAGGGGGAGGGTCTGCAGGACGGTCAGCTGGGTGTCGCCGGTCCCCGGCGGGAGGTCGAGCACGAGGTAGTCCAGCTCGCCCCACTCGACGTCCTCGACGAGCTGGGTCAGCAGCTTGTGTACCATCGGGCCGCGCCAGATCACCGGGTCGTCCTCGCCGACGAGGAAGGCCATCGACATCAACTTCATCCCGTACTGCTCGGGGGGAATGATCGTATCCTCGCCCGTCGCCTGCGGGGCGTCCTCGGCAGCTACCATCCGCGGGACGTTCGGGCCGTAGACGTCTGCGTCGAACAGCCCGACGCGGGCGCCGAGCTTGGAGAGGCCGGCCGCGAGGTTCACCGCGACGGTGGACTTCCCGACGCCGCCCTTCCCGCTCGCGACGGCGATGATGTTCTCCACGCCGGGGAGGACGTCCTCGTCGGCCGAGACGTCGGAGGCGACGGTCGCCGAGAGGTCGACCTCGTAGTCGACGTCGGACAGCGCCTCGCGGACGTCGCTGGCGATCTGGGTCTCCGACGGCGAGTACGGCGCGCCGAGGGCGAGCGAGATCCGGATGACGCCGGCCTCGTCGTCGACGTCGACGGCGTTCACCAGGCCGAGCGAGACGATGTCGTCGCCGAGGTCGGGATCCGAGACCGTAGCGAGGCGGTCCCGGACGGCATCGACGTTCATACCCCGAGGTCCGTGAGAGCGGCCGATAAGCGTTGTGCACCCGAGACGTTTTTCGGGACGGTCACGCTCGCCGAGGATGTAACCACGAGAGGTTACTCGAACCCGGCAGACGACGGCGAATTTAACTACCTCCTCACGAAGTATCCGACGATGCTCGAAGACGACTTCGGGCGCGAGGTGTCGGGCGTTCGCGTCTCCCTGACGGACCGATGCAACTTCGACTGCGTCTACTGTCACAACGAGGGGCTCGGCGACACTCGCGGCCCGATGGACCCGCAGGACGACGAGATGACCGCCGACGAGGTCGTGCGCTTCCTCGAGGTCGTCTCGGAGTTCGGCGTCGAGAAGGTGAAGTTCACCGGGGGCGAGCCGATGCTCCGCGACGACCTCGAGGAGATCATCCGCCGGACCCCCGACTCGATGGAGGTCTCGATGACGACGAACGGCTCGTTCCTCCCCGGCCGCGCCGAGGCCCTCCGCGAGGCGGGCCTCGAGCGCGTCAACGTCTCCCAGGACGCGATCGACCCCGAGGCGTTCGCGGAGATCACCAAGTCCGGCGCCTACGAGAAGGTGATCGAGGGCGTCGAGGCCGCCCTCGACGCCGGGCTCGACCCGGTGAAACTGAATATGGTCGTGTTCGAGCACACCGCGGGCTACGTCGAGGGGATGGTCGACCACGTCGCCGAGAACGAGGGCCTCCAGCTCCAGCTCATCGAGTACATGCCGGAGCTGACGGGCCACCCCGAGTGGAACATCGACATCGGGCGCGTCCACGACTGGCTCGAGGAGAAGGCCGACCGCGTGGAGACCCGCGAGATGCACAACCGCCGGCGCTACTACGTCGGCGAGGACGGCGACGGCGAGGGCGGGATGGTCGAGATCGTCGACCCCGTCGAGAACCCGCACTTCTGCGCGAACTGCCACCGCGTCCGCGTCACCCACGAGGGCTACCTCAAGGGCTGTCTCAACCGCAACGACGACCTGCGCTCGATGGGCGAGATGAGCCGGGACGAGATCAGGGAGACCTTCCGGGAGACGGTCGCGAACCGCGTCCCCTACTACGGCGAGTATATGATCAAAGAGGACGGCGAGTGGGTCGTCAACGACGAGTACATCGACGCCGCGGTCACCCACTGATTTCCGTCTACTGTCACTGATTACTCTCGTCTCGTACCGCCGAGCGCCGTCAACGGGAACGGCGCTCGCCTCGCCCCATCGGTTGTGCGTAGAATAAACTATACTACACAATAGTAAACCGCCGTGGCCTCGTAGCGACAGGTATGACCGACCTCGACATCGCCCTGTTCGACGCGTCGGTGGGCGAGACGCCCGCCGAGCGCAACTTCCGGCGGGAACTCGACGTCCCACTCACGGCGTTCAAGGTGAGCGAGGGCGACTTCCCCGAGTGGCCCGGCGCCGACGGTTCGTGGCCCTACGACGGCGTGGTCGTCTCGGGCTCGCAGACGTCCGTCCTGGACGACGAGCGGTGGATGGCGACGCTCGCCGAACTCGTCGAAGACCTCCACGAACTCGGCGTGCCGATGCTCGGCGTCTGCTGGGGTCACCAGTTCCTCGCGCGGACGCTCGGCGGGCGTGTCGCCGCGATGGACGCGTACGAACTCGGCTACCACCGCATCGAGCGCTACGACGATTCGCCGCTGTTCGCGGGGTTTCCGGCCGAGTTCGTCGCCTTCGAGACACACTCCGACGAAGTGGTCGAACTGCCGCCCGGCGCGGTCGCACTCGCCGGCAGCGACCGGTCGTGTCAGGCGTTCTCGCTCGGGCCGACGTTCGGCGTGCAGTTCCACCCCGAGTACGACCTCGACACCGTGCGAGAGGTGACCGAGGGCAAGCGCGAGGAAGGCGTTCCCGCCGAGAAAGTCGACGCGGTGTTGTCGGCGGCGACGCCGGAGCGCCACGCCGAGACCGAGGCGGCGAAGGGGGTCTTCGAGAACTTCCTCGGCGTCGTCGCCGACGTGCGCGAGCGACGCGCCGCGGCCGCCGAATCGGAGTAGCTTACCGCTCTGCCCCGTCGAGGAACGCGTCGATCGCGTCGCCGCCCTGGAAGCCGTCGGCGAGCCGTCGGACCTCCTCGCCGTCCTCGAACAGCACCAGCGTGGGGACGCTCCTGATGCGGAACCGCTCGATCAGCGACGGGTCGTCGCGGGGATTGATCGTCGCCACCGCGAGGTCGTCGTGCGCGCGGGCGACGTTGCCGACGACGGGCTCGATGCTCGCACAGAGGGTGCAGCCCTCGGTGTAGAAGTCGACGAGGACGCGGTCGTACGCGTCGAGCAGCTCGTCGAGGTCGCGTTCGCTCTCGAGCGCGACGGGGCGGTCCGGCGGCGACTCGGTTCTGGAGACGGTGGTCACAGTCGTGCGTAAGCCGTCCACACCTATATATCGACCGCGCGCTGTCCGTGCGGGCGCACACCCGGCACGCGGTGACGTGGCATACGGGCCCGCCGATCGATCGAATCCGGCGGGTACGCGCCGTATGCGGATCCCTCGCATCCGGTCACCCTATCGTGATGTTTAAGTAGCGACCCCGACTTGTTCAGACTGCGATACGCTGTAGGGGGAATCGGCTCCCGAGTCCGAGAGGGCGACAGTACGAGACCGAGTGTGTTGCGGTAGCCAAGCCTGGCCCAAGGCGCAGGGTTGCTAACTCTGTGGCGTCAAGCCTCCGGGGTTCGAATCCCCGCCGCAACGCTCACCAGACTCCAAAAAGTCATGAGTGCAGAAGAACCACAGGACGACGCTCCCGAGGAGGAAGAAGACCTCCGATACTTCGTCCGGATCGGACAGACCGATCTCGACGGGACGAAGACGGTAGAGCGGAGTCTCACCGACATGAAAGGTATCGGCAAGCGCACGGCGCGCATCGTCGCCGAGGCCGCAGACGTAGACCGACACGCGACGTTCGGTCTGCTCGAGGACGACGAGATCGACTCCGTCGTCGACGTCGTCGAGAACATCGACGACTACGTCCCCGAGTGGATGGCCAACCGGCGAAGCGACTTCTTCACCGGCGAGTCCACCCACGTCACCGGCTCGGACCTCGAAGAGAAGCGCCGCCACGACATCAACCGGATGAAGATGATCGACTCCTACAAGGGCGTCCGGCACAAGCGCGGGCAGAAGGTCCGCGGTCAGCGCACGAAGTCCACCGGGCGGACCGAGGGGACGATCGGCGTCAACGTCGAGGCGATCCGCGAAGAGGCCGAGGAGGAGGCCGAAGGCGGCGAGGAAGAGTAACCAATGGCAACCGGAAACAACACCAAGCGGTACGAGACCCCGAACCACCCGTTCCAGGGCGAGCGCATCGCCCAGGAGGGTGACCTGCTCGGCCGCTACGGCCTGAAGAACAAGGAGGAGCTCTGGCGTGCGCAGTCCGAGCTCCGGAACTACCGACGCGAGGCGCGGCGCCTCATCGGCGAGGCCCAGGGCGACCTGTCGGCCGCCGAGGCGGCCGGCGAGGAGTTCCTCGACCGGCTCCGCCGCTACGGCATCCTCTCCGAGGACGACGACATCAGCCAGGTCCTGGGGCTCGACGTCACCGACATCCTCGAGCGTCGGCTCCAGACCGTCGTCTACCGCAAGGGCCTCGCGAGCACGCCCGAGCAGGCGCGACAGTTCATCGTCCACGGCCACGTCGTCGTCGACGGGGCCCGCGTCACGCGGCCCTCGAAGACCGTCGAGGCCGCCGAGGAGGACACGATCTCCTTCGACGAGAACAGCCCGCTCGCGGACGAACTGCACCCCGAGCGCGCGGAGGGACAGGAGTAACCCATGAGCGAATCAGAAGCAGACCAAGACAAGTGGGGCATCGCCCACGTCCACGCGTCGTTCAACAACACGCTCCTCACGGTCACGGACCTGACCGGCGCCGAGACCATCGTGAAGTCCTCTGGCGGCGCCGTGGTGAAGCAGAACCGCGACGAGGCGTCGCCGTACGCGGCGATGCAGATGGCCGAGTCCGTCGCCGAGGAGATCAAGGCCGCGGGCATCGAGGGCCTGCACGTCCGCGTCCGCGGCCCCGGCGGCAACGGGAACAAGAGCCCCGGCCCCGGCGCCCAGGCGACGATCCGGGCGCTGGCCCGCGCCGGCCTGGAGATCGGCCGCATCGAGGACGTCACGCCGATCCCGCACGACGGGACCCGCGCGCCCAAAAACAGTCGACTATAACAGATGACGAAGGATTTCGAGGTCGAGTTCATCGAACGCGGCGACCGGGAGGCCCGATTCCTGGTACGCGGCGCGTCGCCGGCAGTCGTCAACGGCATCCGCCGGGCGATGATCGCCGACGTGCCGACGTTCAGTATCGACACCGTCCGGTTCGTCGAGAACTCCTCCGTGATGTTCGACGAGATGATCGGCCTCCGACTGGGGCTCGTGCCCCTGACGACGCCGCTCGACGACTTCGAGGAGGGCGACGTCGTCACCCTCTCGCTCGACGTCGAGGGGCCGGCGACGGCGTACTCCGGGGACCTCGTGTCCGCGGACAGCCTCGTCCAGCCGGCCGACGAGAACGTCCCGATCGTCGAGCTGAAAGAGAACCAGCACCTCGAACTCGAGGCCGACGCGGTGCTCGACACCGGCAAGGAGCACGCCAAACATCAGGGCGGCGTCTCCGTCGGCTACCGGCACCTCCAGCGCGTGGAGGTCGTCGGCGACGCCGGCGAGTTCGAGTCTCAGGACACGCAGATCCTCCGGGGCGTCATCGAGGAGGGCGCGGCCGAACACGCCGACGACGAGACCGCCGATGACGGCGATCTCGTCCCGACCGACGCCTTCGACAACGACCTCACGAACCGGTATCCGGGCAAGGAGGTCGAGGTACACGACGTCCCCGAGGCGTTCGTCTTCCACGTGGAGACCGACGGCTCCTTCGACGTCGAGGAACTGGTCCTGCGCGCCGCCGAGACGCTCGGCGACCGCGCGGCCGAACTCGAAGACAAAGTCGCGATCTAACAACACAGTACGATGTCTGTCCCCTCACCCACACCCCGACGCACGCCCGCCGCGCCGGACGCACCGGCCGCGGCAGCCGCGAGCGGTGCCGTTCGCACGGCCCCGCCCGTCGGCGGCGAGCGTCGCCAGACCGAAAGGGGTTTGAAGGGACACGCAGTACATCGGAGTGCGAGCAGGGATAGCCAAGTCTGGCCAACGGCGCAGCGTTCAGGGCGCTGTCCCATAGGGGTCCGCAGGTTCAAATCCTGCTCCCTGCACTTCTCAGCTCGACCGAACGGGAGAGCTGTGCGTGCAGCACGGAGATTTGAACCTCGGGGGGCGCGGTGCGTCACCCGGCGGTTCAAATCCTGCTCCCTGCACTTCTCAGCTCGACCGAACGGGAGAGCCGCGCACTCCATCCTTTCACAGGAGGTAGACAATGAGTAAGACGAATCCGAGACTCAACAGTCTCATCGCCGAGCTGAAGGCGGTCTCTCGCGAGTCCGGCGCCAACGTCTGGCAGGACGTCGCGGACCGTCTGGAAAAGCCACGGCGCACCCACGCGGAGGTCAACCTCGGGCGCATCGAGCGGTACGCGCGCGAGGACGAGACCGTCGTCGTCCCCGGCAAGGTGCTGGGGAGCGGGGCGCTGCAGAAGAACGTAACCGTCGCCGCGGTCGACTTCTCGTCGTCCGCGCGAAAGAAGATCGAACAGGTCGGGGACACGGTGGCGCTCGAACGTGCCATCGAGGAGAACCCCGAGGGAAGCAACGTCCGGGTGATCCGATGAGCCTCGCAGAGTTCGACGCAGACGTCGTCGTCGACGCGCGGAACTGCATCGTCGGCCGCGTCGCCAGCGAGGTCGCCCAGCGCGCCCTCGACGGCGAGAAGATCGCGATCGTCAACGCCGAGGACGCCGTCATCACCGGCTCCGAGGAGGACGTGATGGCGACCTACCGCAAGCGCGCGGACGTCGGCTCCGACCAGGGTCCGAACTACCCGACGCGTCCCGACGGCATCTTCAAGCGCTCGGTCCGCGGGATGCTCCCGACGGACAAGGGCCGCGGCCGCGAGGCGCTCTCGAACGTCCGCGTCTACGTCGGCAACCCCTTCGACGAGGACGGCGACGCGATCGAGGGCACCACGCTCGACCGACTCTCGAACATCAAGTTCCTCTCGCTCGGGGAGATCTCCGAGAACCTGGGTGCGAAAGTAACATGGTAACCAACACGTCCGGTAAGAAGAAGACGGCCATCGCCCGCGCCACCGTGCGCGACGGCGAGGGCCGCGTTCGCATCGACTCCCAGCCGGTCGAACTGTTCGAGCCGGAGATGGCCCGCCTGAAGATGCTGGAACCCTTCCGCATCGCCGGCGAGGACCTCCGCTCGCAGGTCGACATCGACGTCAGCGTCTCCGGCGGCGGCTTCGCCGGTCAGGCCGACGCCGCGCGGACGGCGATCGCCCGCGGGCTGGTGCAGCACCTCAACGACGCCGAACTCCGCGACGCGTACATGGACTTCGACCGCTCGCTGCTCGTCAACGACGTGCGCCAGTCCGAGCCCAAGAAGTGGGGCGGACCGGGCGCCCGGGCGCGTTACCAGAAGTCCTACCGCTGAGGTGATCCACCTATGATGATACCCGTCCGGTGTTTCACGTGCGGTAACGTCATCGGCGAACACTGGGACGAATTCAAAGAGCGCGCCCGCGAGGGGGACGAAGACCCCGGCGAGGTGCTCGACGATCTCGGGATCGATCGCCACTGCTGCCGGCGGATGATGGTCTCGCACAAGGACCTCGTCGACGTCGTGGCCCCCTACCAGTAAGATGAGCGGACGCACCCAGTACAACCGATACGAGAAGGCCCGCATCCTCGGCGCGCGAGCCCTGCAGGTGTCCTACGGGGCGCCCGTGCTCGTCGATACCGACCAGTCGGAACCGATCCTGGTCGCCGCCGAGGAGTACGACGCCGGCGTCCTCCCCTTCACGGTGAACCGGGAGGGCGAGTGAGATGACGCTGATCGCGAACGTCGCGCTCCGTCGCGTCCTCGACTCCCGGGGCAACCCCACCGTCGAGGCCGACGTCCTGACCGAGTCCGGCGGCTTCGGCCGCGCCGCCGCCCCCAGCGGGGCGAGCACCGGCGAGTACGAGGCCATCGAACTCGATCCCGCGGAGGCCATCGCGGCGGCGCGAGAGCACGCCATCCCGCGGCTGGTCGGCGAGGTCCACGCCGGCAATCAGCGGGAAGTCGACGCCGCCCTGCACGCCGCAGACGGCACCGACGGCTTCTCGGAGATCGGCGCCAACAGCGCGGTCGCCATCTCGATGGCCGCCGCGAAGGCCGGCGCCGACGTCCTCGGAACGCCGCTGTACCAGCATTTAGGCGGGACCTTCCGCGGCGAGTCGTTCCCGACGCCGCTCGGCAACGTCGTCGGCGGCGGCGAGCACGCCAAGGAGGCGACCCACATCCAGGAGTTCCTCTCGGCCCCGGTCGGCGCGCCGAGCGTCTCCGAGGCCGTCTTCGCGAACGCGGCCGTCCACGCGCGGATCTCCGAGCTCCTCGACGAGCGGGGCGTCCCCGCCGCGAAGGGCGACGAGGGCGCGTGGGCGCCGCCGATCACGGATTCGGAAGCCTTCGAGGTCGTCGACGAGGCGGTCTCCGACACGGAGTCGGAACTCGGCTTCGAGATCAAGTTCGGCCTGGATATGGCCGCCGCGGAGCTCTACGACGAGAGCGAGGGCGGCTACGTCTACGGCGACGAGGTGAAGTCGACCGCCGAACAGGTCGACTACGTCGCCGAGATGGTCCGGGAGTACGACCTCGTCTACGTCGAGGACCCCCTCGACGAGGACGACTACGAGGGCTTCGCGGATCTGACCGATCGGGTCGGCGGCGAGGCGCGTAGCGCCTCGGGTCCGAGCGGGCAACGCCCGCGAGCCGACCGGACGCTGATCTGCGGCGACGACCTCTTCGTGACGAACGTCGAGCGCCTGCGGGACGGCATCGACGCCGGCGCCGCCAACTCGATCCTCGTCAAGCCCAACCAGATCGGGACGCTCTCGGACGCCTTCGACGCGATCGAACTGGCCACCGAGAACGGTTACGAGACGGTCGTCTCCCACCGGTCGGGCGAAACCGAGGACACCACGATCGCACACCTCGCCGTCGCCACCGACGCCGGCTTCATCAAGACCGGCACGGTGGGTGGCGAGCGAACCGCCAAACTCAACGAACTCATCCGCATCGCGGACGACGCAGTATGACAGACAACGACAACGACGCGGTCGAAGTCGTCGACGACGAGCCCGAGGCCGAGGCGGCCGACGCGGACGTCGAGACGGCCGAGGCCGACGCCGAGCCGACCGAACCGGTCGCCGAGACCGCCGACGCGGAGGCCGACGCCGACGAGGGCGCGGCCGCCGAGGAGGCGGACGAGGCAGAGACAGAGCCCACGTTCGACGAGGACGTGATGCCCGACGAGGAGGCGGACCTCCTCATCCCCGTCGAGGACTACCTCTCGGCGGGGGTCCACATCGGGACCCAGCAGAAGACCAAGGATATGGAGCGGTTCATCCACCGCGTCCGCGACGACGGGCTGTACGTGCTGGACGTCAGCCAGACCGACTCGCGGATCCGGACGGCCGCGGACTTCCTCGCGAACTACGACCCCGAGCAGATCCTGGTCACGAGCTCGCGCCAGTACGGCCGCTTCCCGGCGACGAAGTTCGCCGACGCGGTCGGCGCGCGCGCCCGCACCGGGCGCTTCATCCCGGGCACGCTGACGAACCCCGACTACGACGGCTACATCGAGCCGGACGTGGTCGTCGTCACCGACCCGATCGGCGACGCCCAGGCGGTGAAGGAGGCCATCACGGTCGGCATCCCGGTCATCGCGATGTGCGACTCGAACAACCAGACGAGCAACGTCGACCTCGTCGTCCCGACGAACAACAAGGGACGGCGCGCCCTGTCGATCGTCTACTGGCTGCTCGCCAACGAGACGCTCGACCGCCGCGGCAGCGACACGGTCTACGCCCTCGAGGACTTCGAGGACGAGATCTGATTTCGTTCTGAGTTCGGCCGTTCGACGATTCCTTTTCGTGCGCTGATCCGGGAGCCCCCGGCTCGTCGCCGCGCCGGCAGCGAGGTTTATCCGCCGCCGAGCCCTCGCTCCGACTATGCCGAAGGTACTCGCCCAGCGCACCGTCGACGACCTCGCGCGAGCGATCGACGCCGGCGCGGCGCTCACCGTCGTCGACACGCGGCCGCCGGAGAGCTTCGACGCCTGGCACGTCCCCGGCGCGGTGAACGTCCCCTTCCACCCGGTCGACGGGCTCGGCGCGGGCTTCACCTGGGACGACGTCGGTGCCGTCGTCGGCGACGGACCGGTTGCGGTCATCTGCGCGAAGGGGCTCGCCTCGACCGCGTTCGGCTTCGAGCTGTCGAAGCGCGGCTACGAGGACGTCAGCGTCGTCAAGGGCGGAATGGCCGACTGGAGCAAGCTCTACGACGTCGTCGAGATAGCGACCGACGGCGACCTGTTCCTCGCGCAGGTCCAGCGCCGGGCGAAGGGCTGTCTCGGGTACGTCGTCGGCGACCGGGAGAAAAGAGAGGCCATCGTCGTCGACCCCACGCGCCAGCACCACGAGTTCGAGCTCGTCGCGGCCGACGCCGGCCTCGTGGTCGCCGGCGTCGCCGACACCCACGTCCACGCGGACCACCTCTCGGGCGGCCGCGAGCTGGCCGAGCGGCGCTCGGTGCCGTACTACCTCGGCGCCGACGCGACCGAACGCGACGTCAAGTTCGACTTCGAGCCGCTCGCGGACGGCGAGACGCTCTCGGTCGGGGACGTCGAGATCGAAGTCCGCGCGGCCCCGGGCCACACGACGGAACTGGTGAACCTCCTCGTCGACGGCGAGTTCCTCCTCACGGGGGACGCGCTGTTCGTCGAGTCGGTCGGCCGGACCGAACTGGAGTTCGGGGAAGAGCGCGCCGAGATCGGCGCCGAGATGCTCTACGAGACGATCCACGAGCGCTACGCCGACCTCGCGGACGACGTGGTCGTGCTCCCCGGTCACGTCTCGGTCGACGCCGACGGCCGGTTCGGCGCGGCCCGCCCGGGGGAACTCGTCGCGGCCAGGCTCGGCGAACTCCGCGCGGACCTGGACCTGTTCTCGCTCGACCGCGAGGGGTTCGTGGAGCGGGTCGTCGAGGCCGGCGGCGACAAGCCGCCGAACTACCGGACGGTCGTCGACGTGAACCGCGGCGTCTTCGAGCTCGACCCCGACGAGGGCGAGGACCTGGAGCTGGGACCGAACAACTGCGCGGTGTAGCGTCCGTTTCCACCGCGCCGTCCGGAACAAGGGTTTTGCGCGCCCGTCCCCACGGACCGGTATGAACCTCTTTCGGAGCGTGCGGGCGGTCGCGAACGCGGGCGACGGCGACGGCAGCGGCCGGATCGACTGGGACGCCGTCGCGACCGCGGCAAAAAGCGCGACCGACCCGGGGGGCCTCGCGCTCTCCGCGGCGGAGCGCGAGGGGTACGCCGGGGACGTCCGCGAGGCTCGCGATCGGCTCCGGTCCGTCGGCGGCCTCGACTTCGACGTCCCCGAGACGATCGAGGTCCAGAACCGCCACCACTGGATCGACGCCAACGTCGCGACCTTCCGGCGGGTGATGCGCCCGATCGAGACCGAGGTGAACGTCGCGTTCCCGAACGCGACCCGCGTGATCAACACCGGCTCGCTGGCGGTCGTCCTTTCGTTCCTCGGCTCGCACGTCCTGGGACAGTACGATCCCCTGCTGCTCGCCGACGGCGACGACGACGCCGTCCACGGGCTCTACTTCGTCCACCCCAACATCGTCGCCGCCGCGGCGGACCTCGACGTCGACTACCCGCGGTTCCGGCGCTGGATCGCCTTCCACGAGGTCACCCACGCCGCGGAGTTCGGCGCCGCGCCGTGGCTCTCCGAGCACCTCGAATCCCGGCTGGAGGACGGGCTGGAGACGCTCGCGGGCGGCGGCTTCGACCGCGAGGCGTTCCACGATCTCGACGTCGCGATGACCGCCGTCGAGGGCTACGCCGAGATGTTGATGGACCGCGCCTTCGACGCCGAGTACGCCGATCTCCGCGCGAAGCTGGACGCGCGGCGCCGCGGCGGCAACCCGCTCACGCGGCTGATGCGGCGCGTCCTCGGCCTCGGGCTGAAGCGCCGGCAGTACGAGCGCGGGGCGTCGTTCTTCGAGACCGTCGCCGACCGCCGGGGGCTCGCGGCCGCCGCGGCCGTCTGGGACCGCCCCGAGAACCTCCCGACCGACGCGGAACTCGACGCGCCGGCCAAGTGGCTCGCGCGCGTCGACCCGTAGGGCGTCGGGGCTCCGGCGCAGCGAGCAACGCGCCGTCGACGTCGGGAACCGTCATACTCTTTCTGTGGGGGCTCGAAGGCCGCGTATGCGCGTCAGAGACTGGCAGGACATCCTCGCGGACGTGACCGACGCCGGCGTCGACCCCGACGGCTGGCGGGCGGTCGCCGGCGACCGCCCCGACGGCCTCGGCGAGGACCTCTACCTCGGGCACCCCGACGCCGGCGTGTACGCGCTGAAGACGTACGCGAAGAACCCGACGGAACTCCGCGGCGTCGGCGGGCGCGTCGCCCGGCGGATCGACGAGGGCCTCGAACCCCTGCTCCCCTCGCAGGACCGCGACGAGGCCGGCCGCTTCGCGGTCCAGTCGCCGCCGGAGGACGAGGACCACGCCGAGACGATGGCCAGGCGCCTCGAGGAGACCGTGAAGGTCCACGCCGAGGCCCCGACCGGTCCCGAGGACTTCTTCGAGGACGTGATGGACGCGCTCGACAGCCCCGCGTTCGGGCCGATGGACTACGAGTTCGACGGGCGGCCGGACCGGCTCGACCGACTGCGAGAGGAGTTCGAAGACGCCGAGGAACTGCTCTCGAAGGACCTCGACGACCTCGTCGAGGAGGACGGCGTCGGCCGCGGATTCCAGTGATGCCGACGCTCGCGACACCCGAGCGGCCAGCGGGGGCGGTCTGAGTGGTCGGACCCAGTATGAGCGACTCCGAACGCGACCTCGCCAGCCGCCGGCTCAAGCTCGGGTTCGTCGCGCTCGTGGCGGCCTCCGGCGGGCTGATCGCGGTCCAGGCCGGCGGGTCGCTGCCGGTCGTCGCCGCGGGGGTCGTCGGGGGGCTCGCGCTCGGCACCGCGCTCCTGTGGTTCCTCCTGCGCTGGTGGGCGGAGTTCCTGCCGAACCCCGGCGGCGGCCGCGGGCGTCGATAGCGGGGACCCGTCGCTGTCGGTCGGTTCTCCTCGCTCGCATTCCCGGGACCGATAGCGTCTTACCCCGCGACCCGCAGGTACGCCACGTGCAACTGCGCGGTCGGCTCGTCGAGGTGGGAGACGAGCGCGAGGTGGAGACCTCCTACGGGACGCGGTCGCTCGCGGAGGTGACGCTCCGTCCGGACGACGGCTCCGATACCGCGGTCGACGAGTCGGTGCCCGACCTCGACGGCGACCTCGCACAGCTGACGCTGTGGGGCAAGTGGACGCAGACGGTCGAGCACGCCGAACCGGGGATGGAACTGCTCGCGACCGACGTCGAGACTTCGGAGTTCCGCGGCGAGACGACCTACGCGACCACCGGCGACTCCCACGTCGTCCTCGAACCCGGATTCCTCGTCGACGTGACCGACATCCGCTCGTGGGTCCAGTGCCCGCGGATGTACTACCTGAACAAGCTCTCGGGGATCCCGCTCAACTACCCGGTCGTCAAGGGGACGATCGTCCACGAGGTGTTCGGCGACCTCCTCCGGGACCGGGACCTCGAGGCGGCGATCGACGAGCGCGTCGGCGAGGCCGGCCTCGAACTCGGGCTGCTCGGCCGCGACGCCGAGGAGGTCCGCGACGAGGTGCGGCGGAACGCGGCGGCGATCGAGGGCTGGCTCGCCCAGGGCACCCTCACCGAGGAGGACGCCTGGCGCTCGGAGTACACGCTCATCTCGCCCACCTTCGGCATCAAGGGTCGTGCGGACGCCCTCCGCCGGGGGATGCCGGTCGAGCTCAAGACCGGGAAGAACACCAAGCGCGAGCCGCGCTTCCACGACAAGATCCAGGCGGCGGCCTACGCCCTCATCCTCGCCGAGCGCGGCGTCCCCGCCGACACGGGGACGCTCCTGTACACCAAAAATACCGCTCTGGATCGCCACGAGGAGAGCGGCGACCTCTCGCCGGCGAAGGAGTTCGCCATCGGCGACGGCCTGCTGGACTTCGTCGTCCGGACGCGAAACGAGATCGCCGCGATGGAGTACGACACCTCGATCCCGACGGGCTACGAGGCCGACGCGCGCTGCGAGTACTGCTTCGAGCAGGACACCTGTATGGTGGTCTCGGGGCGACTGGACCAGGAGTCGAAGGCGGGCCGGATCGGCGAGGCGGTGCCCGCCGAAGAACGCGAGTACTTCGAGCGCTTCTACGAGGCGATCGAGGCCGAGCGCCGCGCGGTCCACGCCGAGTACCGGAAGCTCTGGGAGCAGTCCGCCGAGGAACGGGCCGCCGACGACCGGGCGCTGATCGGCCTCGAGCCGCTCGGGCGGACCGAGCTGGACGACGGCCGGTGGGAGCTGCGTTCGAAGAAGCCGGACGGCGCCGTCTCGAAGCTCCGCGAGGGCGACGTCGCGCTCGCCAGCGACGGCGACCCGGTCTCGGGCCACGCCGAACTCTGTCGGATCCGGGAGATCGGCGACGAGGTCGTCGTCCGGGCGGACGAGCCCCTCGACGTCCGCCGGCTCGACGTCTACCCCTCCGAGATCGGCGTCGACCGGATGCTGACCGCGCTCCACGACTTCGTGCTGAAGGGCGATCCGGGGATCAAAGACGTGCTCTTCGGGCGACGCGAGCCCGCGTTCGCGGACCGCTCGGCGGCGCCCGGCACGTACGTCGACAACAACGCGGCCCAGGACGAGGCCGTCCGGCTCGCCATCGACGCCGAGGACGTCGCGCTCGTCCACGGGCCGCCGGGGACCGGCAAGACCCACACCATCGCGCGGATCGTCCGCTCGCTCGTCGCGTCGGGCGAGCGTGTCCTCCTGTCGGCGTTCACGAACCGGGCGGTCGACAACGCCCTCGAAGCCGTCCGCGACGCCGGCGTCGACGACGTCGTCCGCGTCGGCACCGAGAACGGCGTCCGCGAGGATATGCTCGACGTCCGGCTCGAGCGCGGCGGCGAGCCGAACGAGCGCGCGGCGGCGCTCCGAGATGCGCCGGTCGTGGCCGCGACGACGGCCGCCTGCGGGTCGCGGGTGATGCGCGAGCAGGACT
>JBDGUM010000120.1:0-17805 GCA_042215855.1 Halobellus sp.
CTGTCCGCTCGGGAGGCGTCCACGGGGGTCAGCAGTCGCGTCCAGCGGTCGCGGGCCTCGGCCACGGTGTACAGCGAGCCCGTGACGAGGACGAAGTCGTCGGGGCCGGCGGCGTCGATCGCCTCCTCCGTGGCTTCCGGGACCGACGGGACCGCCTCGACGCGGGCTGCGCGGTCGGCCAGGGCGTCCGCCAGCGCGTCGGGCGCCTCGGCGCGGTCGAGGTGCGGGCGTGTCGCGTACGCGACGTCGACTTCGGGGAGCGTCTCCACCATCGCGTCGTAGTCCTTGTCGGCCATCGTCCCGAAGACGAGGTGGAGGTCGTCGTACTCGTAGCGGCCCAGCAGGTCCGCGAGGGTCGCCGTCGCGCCGGGGTTGTGCGAGCCGTCGAGGACGACCGTCGGGTCGGTCTCGAGGATCTCGAAGCGGCCGGGCCAGGTGACCGCGCGGAGCCCCTCGGCGATCGTCGCGGGTTCGGCGTCCGCGACCTGCCGGGCGAGCGTCGCCGCCACCCCGGCGTTCGTCGCCTGGTGCTCGCCCAGGAGCGTGAGGTTCGTCTCCACCGACCAGTCCGGGGCGGCGATCGAGACCTCGTTCTCGACTTTCGAGCGCATCTCCCGCTCCTCGGCGACGACGTCGGGATCCGCGTCGGCGGGGCCGACCGAGACGGCCTCGGTCACCTCGCGGATCGCCGCCAGCGCGCTCCCGGAGGCGCCGGTGACGAGCGGCCGGCCCGCGGGCGCGACCTGGGCCTTGTCCCTGGCGATCTCCTCGATCGTGTCGCCCAGCAGTTCGGTGTGTTCGAGGCTCACGCTCGTGACGGCGCTGGCGACGGGGTCGACGGCGCTCGTGGCGTCGTAGCGCCCGCCGATGCCGACTTCCAGCACCGCGACGTCGACGTCCATCTCGCTGAAGTGCCGGAGCGCGACCGCGGTGAGCACCTCGAAGTGGGTGGGGACGTCGTCGTCCTCGCGGAGGCGGTCGATGCACGGCTCCAGTTCCGCGGCGTACTCGGCGACCTTGGACTTCGGGACTTTCCGGCCGTCGACGCGCACCTGCTCCCGGAAGTCGTTGAGCCCCGGGGAGGTGAAGAGGCCGACGCTCACACCGGCGCGCCGGAGGACGCTCTCGAGCATCCGGGCGGTGCTGCCCTTTCCGTTCGACCCGGCGATCTGGACCGCGTCGACGTCGAGGTGCGGGTCGCCGAAGTGCGAGAGCATCCGCGCAGTGGTCTCGATCCCGAGCTTCGGCCGGCGCCGCTGAAACGAGGTGAGGTAGTCGGCGGCCTCGTGGTAGTTCATACCAACGTATCGGCGGCGGTTGCCTGATTAACCTATCGCAGCAGCCTCGAGAGCGCGCCGAATAATCAGATCAGATATGTGTACACGAAAACCGCGAGATCCGATCATACCGGACGGATCGTGAGTCGAGTCGACGCCGCCGGTCCGGATTAGGATCCGGCCCAGATCGGCGAATAACCCCGATATAGGCGCTCGAAGCGGTCCGATACGGAGGAATCGGTCCGCGAAATCGTTTTTAATACCCGACTTTTCCCTCCGAACTTATCGAACGAGTTTCTCGGCACACGCCGTCCCGACGAAACACGACATATCGAATATCGGTTACTTATTTTTCGGTACGCTTACGTAGCCTCCGCGGAACATCGGCAACAATGTCTGACGAAGAGGGTGGATTCCCGACAGACTACGAGATCGCACAGAACGCCGAGAAGGAACACATCGAGGAGGTGCTCGACGACTGGGGCGTCGGCGCCGACGACCTCGAGCTGTACGGCGACTACAAGGCCAAACTGACCCACGACGCGGTGAACCGCTTCCGCGACCAGGCCGACGAGAACGAGGGCAACCTCGTACTGGTGACGGGGATGACGCCGACGCCGATGGGCGAGGGCAAGACCGTGACGACGGTCGGCCTCGGCCAGACGCTCAACCACGTCGGCGAGGACGCGATGATCGCCATCCGCGAGCCCTCGCTCGGCCCGGTCTTCGGCGTCAAGGGCGGCGCGGCCGGCGGCGGCTACTCGCAGGTGCTCCCGATGGAGGACATCAACCTCCACTTCACCGGCGACCTCCACGCGCTCACCTCCGCGCACAACCTCATCGCGGCGATGCTCGACGCGAAGATCTCCCAGGACGAGGAGTTCGACGTCGACGTCAACGACGTCGCCTGGCCGCGCGCGATGGACATGAACGAGCGGGCCCTCCGCGACATCGTCATCGGCCTCGGCGGCTCCTCCGGCGGCACGCCGCGCGAGAGCCGCTTCCTGCTCACGGCGGCCTCCGAACTGATGGCCGTGCTCTGTCTCGCCGAGGACCTCGCCGACCTCAAAGAGCGCATCTCCCGCATCATCCTCGCGTACACCGAGGACGGCGAGCCGATCACCGTCGAGGACATCGACGCGACCGGCCCCGCCGCGATGCTCCTGAAGGACGCGATCAAGCCGAACCTCGTCCAGACCATCGAGGGGACGCCCGCGTTCGTCCACGGCGGTCCGTTCGCGAACATCGCCCACGGCACCAACTCCCTCATCGCCGACAAGGCGGCCTTCGGGATGGGCGACTACCTCGTCACCGAGGCCGGCTTCGGCTCGGACCTCGGCGCCGAGAAGTTCATGAACATCGTCTGCCGCCTCGGCGACATGACGCCGAACGCGGTCGTCCTCGTCTCCACCGTGCGCGCGCTCAAGTACCACGGCATGGGGATGTGGCCCGCCGACCTCGAAGAGGTCAAGGAGGCCGGCGTCGAGGAGCTGAAGGACGGCTTCGCCAACCTCGACAAGCACGTCCGCAACCTCCAGAAGTTCGGCGTCCCCGTCGTCGTCGCGCTCAACCGCTTCCCCGACGACACCGACGAGGAGGTCCAGGCCGTCCTCGACCACTGCCGCGAGGACCTCGGCGTCAGGATCGCCGAGTCGAACGTCTTCGCGGAGGGCAGCGAGGGCGGCGTCGACCTCGCCGAGAACGTCGTCGAGGCCGTCGACGAGAACGACCCCGAGGACTTCGACCACCTCTACCCCGACGACGCGCCGATCAAGGAGAAGATCGAGACCGTCGCGACCGAGGTCTACGGCGCGGACGGCGTCAACTTCACCGGCGGCGCCGAAGACGACATCGAGCGGCTCGAGGACCTCGGCTTCGACGACGTCCCGGTCTGCCTCTCGAAGACCTTCCACTCCCTCAGCGACGACCCCTCGAAGAAGGGCGCCCCGTCGGACTGGGAGCTCGAAGTCCGCGAGCTCTACCCCTCGGCGGGCGCGGGCTTCATCGTCGCGCTGACCGGCGACGTCCTCGACATGCCCGGGCTGCCGGCCGAGCCGGCCGCCGCCGGGATGGACATCGACGCCGACGGTAACATCAGCGGCCTGTTCTAGGCCACCGCGCTCCGACTCGCGGTTTCCCGCTCTCCTATTCTCTCTTTTCGGCGGCGACCCACAGCGCCCGGTAGAGGTCCCACAGCGAGCACTCGCACCCTTCGGCGACCGATCGATACGCCGCGAGGTACGTCCCGTAGTCGTCGGCGGTCGGCGGGTCCGGGTACTCGTCGTCGAGGGCGCCCAGTTCCCGCAGGAGCCCCCACTGGCGGCTGTCGATCACCACGTAGCGCTCGGGGTCGATGAACTGACAGAACGCCGAACCGATCGCGACGTCGACGCCCGCGAGTTCGGTCAGCGCCGCGAGCATCTCCCCGGCGCTGTCGGCGTCGACGGCCGCCGAGATCGCGTCGTGGACGTCCTCGTAGTCGTTCTCGTCGTAGGCGGCCTCCAGTTCCCGGCGGTCGGCGTTCGGCATCCGGCCGAGGAAGCGGCGGCCGTACCACTGGACGACCCACTCGGCGTCGCGCCAGCCGTAGTCGCCGCTCGCGAACGTCCCGGGCAGCAGCTCGACGTGCTCTTCCTCCTGGGTCGAGAGCGGCTGGTAGTCGGGGTACTCCCCGATTCGCGCCTCGACGTCTGCGGGGGTGAGTTCCATACCCGCGCTACGTCCGCCGGGGTTCTTATAGTGGCGTTTGCGCCTCGGCGCGTCTCCCGGACGGTCCGAATATCCGGAAATTCCGTATTCCGACGCTCTCAGCCGTCATCAAAGGGAATCCCAGAATCTGAATATCTGCAGGTTTTTTATTATAGATTCCCGCCAAGCCGCGGGTGATGTCGCCCGAAATCGCACGACTCGGACACGTCGCGCTGGAGACGCCGGACCTGGAAGCGTCGCTGTCGTTCTACGTCGATACCTCCGGGATGGAGGTCGTCGAGCGGACCGACGAGACGGCGTACCTCCGGGCCGTCGAGGAGTACGACCACCACTCCCTGAGCCTGACCGAGGCCGACGAGCCGGGGATCGGCCACATCGGCTGGCAGACCGAAGAGCCCGAGCACGTGGCGGCCTACGCCGAGAAGTTCGAAGGGATGGGGATGGACGTCACCTGGATCGACGAGGGCGCCGAGGCCGGCCAGGGCGAGGCGATCCGCTTCACGGTCCCGAACGGCCACCGGTTCGAGCTCTACGGCGAGATGGACAAGCCCGAACCGCCGAAGGAGCGCCGCTCGCAGCTCAAGAACCGCCAGTACGATCCCACCGGCAATCACCCGATCGCGCCGAACCGGATCGACCACCTCCAGATCTGGGACCGGGATGCGAAAGAGTGCGCCGAGTGGATCCAGGAGCACCTGGACTTCCAGCTCCAGGAGTACTACGACCTCCAGGACGGCTCGCGCTGGGGGACGTTCCTCAGCGCCTGCGGCGTCAAGATCGACCTGGCGATCGTCCAGTCCGAGAACGACGACGACCCGGCGGCGGTCCACCACGTCGCCTTCGAGGTCGACGACGCGAACGACCTGTTCGCGGCGCACAACGTGATGAACGAGAACGACGTCCCTGTCGACGGGATCGGCCAGCACGGCATCTCGCGCGGCGAATTTATGTACGCCCGCGACCCGACGAGCGGCCACCGGATCGAGTTCAACACCGGGAGCTACCTCACGCTGGATCCCCACTGGGAGCCCGTCGCCTGGGAGGAAAACGACATCAGCGAGGGCGACGACCACCAGTGGATCGGCGGCATCGATTCGCTGAAGCGCGTGACCTACTGACGGAATCGTTGTACTCTACATAACATAACCAAATTCTGATAATCCCGTCGGGCGGGCCCTCCGCTCCGGCCACCGCCTTTTCCCAGAACGATCCGACGTGTCGACGCCCGTCTTCCGGACAAAACGGCCCCCTCGGACGGTCGTCCGGGTATCTCGGCAGCGGTATGTGAGAAAGATTCATACGGTTGGCACGGGACTTCTACAAACGAGATGACCCACCACGTGGAGGTATCACAATATGTCGAGTGAACAACAGGACCAGGAACCGGTGAAGACGATCTGCCCGTACTGCGGCGTCGGCTGCGGTATTCAGGTCAAACCCGGTGAGGACCCGAGCGATATGCGGTTCATGCCGTGGGGCGACGCGCCCGTCAACGACGGCCGCGTCTGCATCAAGGGCGGTGCGGCGACGCAGGTCGTCGACCACGAGGACCGACTGACAGATCCGCTCATCAAGGAGGACGGCGAGTTCCGCGAGGCCACCTGGGAGGAGGCCTACGAGCGCATCGTCTCCGAGATGGAGGAGATCCGCGACGAGTACGGTCCCGACGCGATGGGCTTCTTCGGCTCCTCGAAGACGATGAACGAGGAGAACTACCTCCTCCAGAAGCTCGCGCGCCGCTTCGGCACCAACAACGTCGACAACTGCACCCGGATGTGCCACGCCTCGACCGTCTGGGCGCTCCGGACGAGCCTCGGCGCGGGCGCGATGACGAACAGTATGCAGGACCTCCAGGACGAAGCCGACCTCTTCTGGATCCAGGGCGCGAACCCCGCCGAGCAGCACCCGATCGCCAACAGCAACTACTTCCGCCAGGCGATGCTCGACGGCGCGACCGTCATCCAGGTCGACCCCCACGCGAACAAGACGACGCGCTCGTTCGACATCGAGGAGACAGAGCGCCACCAGCACCTCCAGCTCAAGCCCGGCACCGACATCCCGCTCCTCAACATCGTTCTCAAGACGATCCTCGAGAACGACTGGGTCGACGAGGACTTCATCGAGGAGCGCACCGAAGGCATCGAGCACCTCCGCGAGACGCTGGAGGACTTCGACAAGGAAGCCGCCGCCGAGGAGTGCGGCGTCCCGCTCGAGGACATCGAGCTCGCGGCCAAGAAGTACGCCGAGGCCGACAACGCCGCCATCTTCACCGGGATGGGGATGAGCCAGCACACCTGCGGCGTCGACAACGTCCAGAACGAGATCAACCTCGCGCTCATCACCGGCAACCTCGGCCGCCCCGGCACCGGCGTCAACCCCCTGCGCGGCCAGAACAACGTCCAGGGGACCTCCGACGTCGGCGCGATGCCGAACGTGCTGCCCGGCTACCAGCTCGTCGACGACGACGAGGCTCGCGAGAGCGTCGAGGAGGTCTGGGGCTTCGAGATCCCCGACGAACCCGGCCTGACGAACGTCGAGATCACCTCCTCGATCGGCGACGGGATCCACGGGATGTACGTGATGGGCGAGAACCCGGTGATGTCGGAACCGGACGCCAACCACGTCGCCGAACTCCTCGACGAGGTCGAGTTTATGGTGGTCCAGGACATCTTCATGACCGAATCCGCCCAGTACGCCGACGTCGTCCTCCCGGCGACGACGTGGGCCGAGCGCGGCGGCACGGTCACCAACACCGACCGGCGCGTCCAGCGGATGCGCCCGGTCCAGAAGGTCCACGAGAACACCAAGCACGATCTCGACATCCTCTGTGAGGTCGGCACCCGCCTCTTCGGCGAGGGCTTCGACTTCGACGGCCCCGAGGAGGTCTTCGAGGAGCTCCGAGAGGTCTGTCCGATCTACCACGGGATGTCCTACGACGCGCTCGGCGAGGAGGGTCTCCACTGGCCCTGCTACGAGCCCGGCGACGAGGGCGACCAGTTCCTCTACGAGGACAGCTTCGACACCGAGAACGGCCTCGGACAGATCGAGGGCGTCACCCACCAGGAGCCCAAGGAAGTGCCCGACGACGAGTACCCGCTCGTCCTCACGACGGCCCGCCTCGAAGAGCACTACAACACCGGGACGATGAGCCGGCGCTCGCCGCGGCTCAACAAGCAGTACCCGGAGAACTTCGTCGACGTCCACCCGAACGACGCCGAGCGCTACGGCATCGAAGACGGCGACAAGATCACCGTCAAGTCCCGGCGCGGCGAGATCGAGGTCGAAGCGCACGTCACAGAAGACATCAAGGAGGGCGTCATCTGGACGACGCCGCACTTCGCGGCCGCCTCCGCGAACAGACTCACGAACTCCGTGCTCGACGAGCGCGCGAAGATCCCCGAGTACAAGGCCGCCGCGGCCGAACTCGAAGTCGAGATCGAAGCTGGCGACGCCGAGCCGAGCGACGTGCCCGCCGACGACTGATCGCCGTCGCGGTCGGTCGCCTAACGGGCGGTATCCGCTCATTCTTTTGAGAACGCGAACACCAGAAGGGACAGCGGCCGGTCTCATAATGACTAGTCTCGTCTCTTACCGGTGATCGCCGTGAACGTAGGGTAGCGATCACCGGTAAACAGTGAGACTAGTCATTATCAGTCCTCGGGCTCCGCCAGCGACGCGTCAGCGACCGGCGTGTCGTCGTCGACGACGTCGTCGAGATCCAGCCGTTCGAGCAGCGACCGGGCCGGGATCCCCTCGGCGCTCCACTCCCGGGCGGCGTAGTAGCGCCGCCGCAACCGGTCGAACCAGTCGGGGTCGAGCGCCGCGGCGTCGCCGGAGCCGACCGACAGCGGCCGCTGGAACGCCGCCGGCAGCGACTCGTCGCTCGCGTCGAACCCCTCTCGGACGTTGAACAACCGCGTCAGCGTCCAGGTGCGCTCGCCGACCCGGAGCAGCTCGGCGGGATCGGTCGGCGCCCGCGCCTCGACCGCCGCGAGCCACTCCGCGCCGAGGTCGTCTTCGAGCGCCGCGCCGGCGAAGTCGTCGGCGATGAGACACCACAGCGTCGAACTGATCGTCTGCTCGCGGATCACGAGCCGGACGCGGTCGGCGTCGTCCCACTCCTCGCGGAACACCTCGGTCTCGGCCGGCAGCGACCGGCGGTGGCAGGCGCCGCGGTCGCTCGTCGCGTACGCGAGCGCCATCGTCGGCGAGCCACGCGGGTCGTAGGCGGGCACCTCCATCGACTTGATCGTGGGGACGAGTCGCTCGCCGCCGAGCCGCTCCGCCGCGGTGTCGACCCCGTCGGCCAGCGCGTCGGCGGCTGCGGTTCCCCGGTGGGCGATCGTTTCGATGAGCGCCTCCGCGACGTCCCTGTCGCCGAACGACAGCGGCCCGTCGACCCCGAAGTCGGCGTCGACGAGCTCCGACTCGCTCGCCCGGATGGCCCACGCGACGGCGTTGCCCGCGCTGATCACGTCGAGGCCGAGCCGGTCGCAGACCTGGCCCAGCGTCGCGACGGCGTCGAAGTCGTCGATACCGAGGCCCGCGCCGAGCGACATCGGGGTCGCGCCCCGGGGAACCGACTGCCCGTCTTCGGTCTCGACGCGGAAGCCGCCGGGGATCGCCTCGCCGTCGCGCTCGCGCTCGACGGCGGCCTCGCGGACCGCCTCGATCCCGATGTCGCCCGCGCCGTCGAAGGAGCCCTCCTGCCAGCCGCGCGTCGAGAGGACGCCGACCTCGTCGGCGAAGTCGACGGTCTCCAGCGTCGCGCTGGCGGCGTGCCAGCGCCCGACGTCGTCCTCGCGGTAGGTCGACTCGTACTCCTCGCGGAGCCGCTCGACCTCCGGGGGGAGTTCCGGCGCGGTCCCGCGGGCGACGACGGCCTTCAGGCCCTTCGCGCCCATCACCGCGCCCGCGCCGCCGCGACCGGCGTGGTGGTCGCCGCCGTCGGAGGCGATCGTCGCGTAGCGCACGCGGTTCTCGCCCGCCGGGCCGACGCAGGCGGCCGGCGCGTCGAAGGCATCACACGTCTCGACGACGTCCCGGCCCCACAGGTCTGCGGCCGAGCGGAGCGCCGCCTCGCCGTCGTCGATCTCGAGGACCTGCGGCTCGTCACTCGCGCCGGTGACGGCGACGCCGAGCGCGCCGTCGAGCGCCCCGACGAGGGCGCCGGCGAAGGCCCCGCCGCTGTAGGAGTCCAGGAACGTGCCGGTGAGCGGCGACCGCGTGATCGCCGCGAACTGGGGCTCGCCCGGGAGCAGGCCGCTCAGCGGGCCCAGCACAAACAGCAGGTGATTGTCGGGACCGAGCGGATCCGTGCCCGGCTCCAGCCGGTCGTAGAGGTAGCGCGCGCCGAGTCCCTTCCCGCCGACGTGCTCGCGGAGCCACCGATCCGGAAGCCGCTCCCGGTCGATCGTTCCGTCGGTCAGATCGACGACGAGCAGCTCGGTCGGGGCCCCGTCGGTCATCGGCGAAGGGTAGCCGGCCGGGCCGCATTAAGCGTTCGCTATCGGAAGTGTACTCGCGGGGAAATCCGCGACGGATCGCGATTACTCGGTCGTCGCGACGGCCTCGATCTCGACGGCCGCGCCCTTCGGGACCGCGCCGGCGCCCACGGCGCTGCGAGCGGGCGGCTCCTCCTCGAAGAACTCGCTGTAGGCCTCGTTGAACTCGTCGAAGTCGTCGATGTCGTCGAGGAAGACGGTCGTCTTCACGACGTTCGCGAGCGAGAGTCCCTCGGACTCGAGGATCGCCTCCACGTTCCGCAGGCACTGGCGGGTCTGTTTGCTCACCGGCTCGTCGTCGAGCAGCTCGCCGTCGGTCGTCAGCGGGAGCTGGCCCGCGGTGAAGAGCAGGTCGCCGTTCGTCGTCGCCTGGCTGTACGCGCCGACCGCAGCGGGTGCGTCGTCGGTGCTGATGGTGCGCTTCATACGCGAGAGCCTACCCGGTCGGTCTTCATAAAAGTCGGCCGGCCACAGATCCTGACACAGAATGACGTCGAACTGAAACGATGTGTCGTGACTGCGGTCACTGATACTGTCGGACAGAAGTCCGTGAACTATCTCGGCACTCCGTGGTGCCGATGAGATTCACATATAGTAGCGTTTGCAACTGATTGCTCATCCGATCGCACGCCGTCGTGCGATCGAGTGAGTGAGGACTCGCAAACGCTACTATATCTTCCCGGCGAGCTGACAGTACAGTTTTTATGCCCGATCCGCGTGTATGTGATAGTGGTTGACTCACAGGGAGAGCCCGGCCCGCGGCCGTTCGAGGAGGTCTTTTACCCCACGGACCGGGTGCCGTTCGTCGAGTGGCGGGAGTTCTCCGGCGCGAAGCCGACCGTCGCGCTCGTGGCCGCGGTCACCGTGCTGGCGTTCGTGACCGGGCTCTCGAACCTGAGTCAGGCCCGACCGATCGTCGAGGGCCCGCTCGCGTCGGTCCTCCCGATGGCGCCGATCTTCGTCCGGTTCGCGGGCGTGCTCTTCGCCTTCCCGATGGGGCTCGTCACGTTCGGCCTGCGGCGGCGCCGTCGGCTCGCGTGGTACCTCGCCGTGGCGCTCCTGCCCGGACTGGCGCTGCTCCCGCTCACGACCGGACGGACGACGGAGATCCCGCTCTTGCTCCTGGTACTCGTGACGCTGCCGCTTCTGCTCGCGAACCGCGATGAGTTCGAGCGGACGCTCGACCTCTCGTCGTTTCAGATCGCCTCGCTGACCGCGATCCTCGGGGTCGGCCTCTACGGGACCGTCGGCGCCTACGGGCTGCGACGGCAGTTCATCGAACTCGACGGTTGGGGCGACGCCTTCTACTACGTGGTCGTGACCATCGCGACGGTGGGCTACGGCGACATCACGCCCACGACCCTCGAGGCGAAGCTGTTCTCCCTGTCGGTGATCCTCTTCGGCACCGGCGCGTTCACCGTCGCGGTCGGCGCCCTGGTCGGGCCGGCGATCGAATCGCGGATGGCGGCTGCCTTCGGAACGATGACGGCATCAGAACTCTCACTCCTGGAGGGCCACGTCGTGGTCCTCGGGTACGGCGACGTGGCGGAATCGTTTCTCGAACGGGTCGACGACGACACCGATCTCGTCGTCGTCACCGAAGACGCCGACGTCGCATCCAGGTTGCGCGACTCCGGCTTCGAGGTCCTGACCGACGACCCGACCGACGAGTCGACCCTGGAGGACGCCCGCGTCGACGTCGCCCGCGGCGTCGCGGTCGCCGGCGACGACGACGCCGAGAACGTCCTCGCGGTGCTCGCCGCCCGCGAGGTCAACCCCGACGTCCGGGTCGTCGCCGTCGCCAACGAGGAGACCCACGTCGGCAAACTCGACGGCGTCGGCGCCGACGAGGTGATCGACCTCCGCTCGATCGGCGGTCGGCTCCTCGGCGCGTCGGTCCTCGGATCGGACGCGACCGACGCCGAGGGCGCCCTCGGTGCGGATCTGGCGGGGTTCGCCGATGACGATCTCTCGGGCGGAAGTGCGGACGGGAAGGAGGTGGCGGACGATTCGAACTCGGCGGATGAGGAGGCTACGACCGACGACGACTCGGACCAGTCAACACGCTAATAATGGTGCTCGCTAACACGTAGCGTATGAGCGCGCCCGACGACACGGCCGCACAACGGCTCCTCTCGGAAGCGCTGCTGTTCGTCTTCGTCGGCTCGGGCGCCGTCGTGCTCACCGGCTTCTTCTTCCCGGGGATCGTCGGCCGGGCGCTCGGCGGTCAGGCGTGGCTCGGGCTGTCGCTCCTCTTCTTCGGCTCGGGGCTGGGCTACCTCGCTGCGCTCCCCTACGAGCGCGTCCGCACCGACGACGTCGGCGTCGCCTCGCTGCTCCGGGTTCGCCGGACCTCGGTTCGGTCGCTCCTCTCGGAACTCGTCGCGATCCACGACCGGGCGACCCTCGCGCTCCCGCTGGTCGTCTTCGCGCTCTACTTCGTCCTCAGGCTCGCGTTCCCCGCCGGCACGACCGCCGCCGTCGACGCGCTCACCGGTGCGGTCCTCCGAGGGATGGGTCCGGTCCTGCTCGGCGCGATGCTGCTCGCGGTCGCGTTCTGCGCGTTCGTCTTCTTCAGCTCGTGGGGCGGCGTGCGGCTCGGCGGCGAGGACGTCGAACCCACCTACACTTTCCCGACGTACTTCGCGCTCGTCTTCACCGCCGGCATCGCCGCGGGCATCGTGTTCTGGGGCCCCGCGGAGGCGCTCTTTCACTACCGCCAGCCGCCGCCGTACTTCGACGTCGCGCCGCAGTCCGAGGCCGCGGTCGGCGCCGCGCTCGTCTACGCGCTCTTCCACTGGGGGCTGTCGGCCTGGAGCGCCTACGCCGTCATCGGCGTCCCCATCGCGTACTTCGTCTTCGAGCGCGGGGCGCCCCTCCGGGTCTCGTCGATCCTGACGCCGTTCCTCGGGGTCGAGGGCCTCGACTCGCCCTGGAGCCGACTCGTCGACACCCTCGCCGTCTTCGCGACCGTCGGCGGCGTCGCGACCTCCATCGGCCTCGTCTCCCAGCAGTTCCTCGCGGGCGTCCAGTTCCAGTGGGGCGTCCCGCCCGGGACGGCCGGCCCGATCCTCTTCGTCGGCGGCCTCGCCGCGGTCTACACGCTGTCGGCGGTCTCGGGCCTCCACCGCGGCATCCGCCGGATCGCGGGGCTGACGCTCGTGCTCTTCTCGCTGTTCGCGCTCCTGCTCCTTCTCGTCGGGCCGCGGGGCTTCGTCGTCGAACGCGGGGCCGACGCGGTCGCCGCGTACCTCGTCCACTTCGTCCCGATGAGCCTCTACACCGGCGGCTCGTGGGTCACCGCCTGGACCGTCTGGAACTGGGCGTGGTGGTTCTCGTGGGCGCCGTTCGCGGGCCTGTTCCTCGCGGCGCTCTCGCGCGGCCGCCGCCTCCGGACGGTCGTCTTCACGAGCGTCGGCGCGACCTCGCTGGCGACGGGCGCGTGGTTCCTCGTCGTCGGCGGGACGTCGCTGTGGATGCAGCGCCGCGGCGGCGTCGACCTCCTGGGCGCGATCGCCGCCCGCGGCGGCTCGGAGGCCGTCGCCGGCTTTCCCTTGCTTTCGGCGCTCCCGCTCGGCGACCTGCTGCTCTTTCTCTTCTTAGCTCTGATCGTCGTCTTCATCGTGACCTCCGCCGACACCGCGACGCTCGTGACGGCGATCCTCGCCTCCGAGCGCGGGGTCGCGCCCTCGCGCGGCAGCATCGCGCTGTGGGGCGGCTTCCAGGCCGCCGTCGCGCTCGCGGTGCTGCTCGTCGGCGGCGGCGAGACGCTGCAGGCGCTGGCTGTGCTCACGGGCGCGCCCTTCTCGATCCTGGCCGTCCTCGCCGTCGCTGGCCTGGCGCTCTCGCTCCGCCGCGAGGGCCGGGGCGAAGAGCACACGTCGCTCGTCCGAGCGGTGGTCGACCGACTCCCGAAGATCGAGACCCACTACGGCGTCGAACCGCCCGACCGGGGGAAGGACGACTAGTCCGCGATCGAGGTACAGAAGTTCCGGACGATCCGCTTGCCCGCGTCGGTGAGGATGCTCTCGGGGTGGAACTGCACCCCGTACTGGGGCTTTTCACGATGTTGGACGCCCATCACCACGCCCTCGTCGTCGGTGGCGGCGGTCTCTTCCAACGCCTCAGGGAGGTCGCCGCGCTCGACCGCCAGCGAGTGGTAGCGGCCGACCTCGAAGGGGTTCTCGACGCCGTCGTACAGCGGGCCGCCGCCGTGGCGCACGAGGGACGGCTTGCCGTGGACGACCTCCGGCGCGTGCCCGACGTCCGAGCCGTACGCCGCACACAGCGCCTGGTGGCCGAGACAGACGCCGAGCGCGGGGTACGCCGTCTCCGCGAAGACGTCGATGGAGACGCCTGCCTCTTCGGGCGTCCCCGGACCGGGCGAGACGACGATGCCGTCGGGATCCAGCTCGCGGATGTCCGCGGCGTCGACGGCGTCGTTCCGCCTGACGACGACGTCCTCGAACTCCCCGACGTACTGGACGAGGTTGTACGCGAAGGAGTCGTAGTTGTCGACGATGAGGATCATCGCTCTCCCACCTCCGGCTCGCCCACCTCGGACTCGGGGTCCGGCGCCTCCGTGACGCCGCCGTCGACGTCGACGCCGCCGTCCGCCTCGACGTCCGCCCCCTCGACGCCCTCGCGCTCGTCGTCGCCGACGGCGAACGACGCGGTCTCGCCGAGCGCCTCGTCGACGGCGTTCAGGAGCGCGCGGGCCTTGTCGAGGGTCTCCTGGTACTCCTCGGCCGGCACGGAGTCGTGGACGATTCCCGCACCGACCCGCAGTCGGTACTCGTCGCCGCGGCGGACCAGGGTGCGGATCGTGATGTTGAGCGTCGCGCGCTCGTCGAAGCCGAAGACGGCCATACTACCCGTGTAGGGCCCTCTCCGCGTCTGTTCGACCTCGTCGATGATCTCCATCGTCCGCGGCTTCGGCGCGCCGGTGATCGTCCCGCCGGGGAAGACCGCCGCGACGGCGTCGGCGACCGTCGCGTCCTCGCGGCGCCGACCCTCGACGAGGGAGACCAGGTGCATCACCTCGGAGTAGCGGTCGACTCTCCGGTACTCGGAGACCTCGACCGACCCGTACTCGCTGACCTTCCCGAGGTCGTTGCGTTCGAGGTCGACGAGCATCGCGTGCTCGGCGCGCTCCTTCTCGTCGGTCGTGAGGTCCGCCTCGAGCTGCGCGTCCTCCTCGGGGGTGTCGCCGCGCGGGCGGGTCCCCGCGATGGGTTCGGTCACGAGCCGGTCGCCCTCGACCTCGAGCAGGAGCTCGGGGCTCGCGCTGACCAGGTCGACGCCGGGGAACTCCAGGAGTCCGGAGTACGGCGCGGGGTTCACCCGGCGCACCGCGTCGAACGCCTCGACCGGGTGGACCGCCGCGGGGGCGACCAGCCGGTGGGAGACGTTCGTCTGGAAGGTGTCGCCGTCGCGGACGTACCGCTTGATCGCGCGGACGCGGTCGGCGAAGGCGTCCTCGCCGCACTCGCTCTCGAAGATCGCGCTGTCGGCGGCGACCGGCGGCGAGGTCGCCGCGGGCGTCCCGTTCAGGGCCGCGTCCGCGAGGTCCCTCGCGTCGGCCAGCCCGGCCTCGTAGGCCGCCTCGGGATCCTCGAAGTCGCTGACGACAGGGCAGGCGGTCACGCGGAGTTCGACCGGCTCGCCCTCGGCGCGCGGCTCCTCCCAGGCGACCACGCGGTCGAACACGCCGAGCTGGAGCCGCGGGAGCCCGTCGGACTCGGTCGTGTCGGGCAGGTCTTCGAGTTCGCGTGCGACGTCGTAGGAGAGCCAGCCGAACGCGCCGCACGGGTAGGGGACGTCGCAGTCGCCGCGGACCAGCCGCTCGCGGCCGAGGAGGTCGTCGATCGCGTCGACGGTCGGACCCTCCGGCGTCGGGAACGCGTCCTCGCTCGCGGCCGCCGCTCCGTCCTCGTCTTCGCGCGTCACCTCGCCCGGCTCGTCGACCCGGATCCGCTCGATCGGGTCGACGGCGAAGTACCCCCAGCCGGACTGCCCGCCGGTGGTCTCGAGGTAGACGCCGTCGGTGTCGGGGTCGCGGACGCGGCGGTACGCCGCGAAGGGATCGTCGACGACGATCCGCACCTCGACGGGGACGCGGGCCCCGGCCGGCGCCGCCGCCGCCGTCTCCACGAACGCTGCTTTCTCGGTGACGACCGTTATATCACTCATCTGGAACGGGTTCCTCCGCCGGGGCCGCGCCGCGCGCCCCGGAGTTGTCGAATCGACTGTAGCGGCGAGCCGGGCAAAAGCCTTGCGTGAACGGCGGATTTGTCGACTTCACGCCGGAGGACCGACCGTGTGGTCACTCCTTCGGAGCCCGCACACCGGAGCGGATCGGCCGCCGCACTTCAAGAGGTTGACTATTAATCGGAATCGACTATCCCCGACGAATCCTTACCGCCCCTAGAGTAGTCCGTGTCGCGCGCACGGCGAAGCGACGACGCCGCGACGCCGCCGACGACTCCGAACGATGCAACAGGAACCACCGACGACGATCGACGGGACCGAGGTCAGCGCGCGGATCAGAGACGCCCTCGCGACGTGCGTCGCCACGCTGGAGACGGAAGGCACGACGCCCCGGCTGGCGACGGTCCGGATGGGCGACGACGGGGCGAGCAAGACCTACGTCTCGATGAAGCAGCGGGCGTGCGCGGAACTGGGGATCGAGGCAGTCCACCACGAGATCGACCCCGACGAGCCGGCCGCGGCACTCCTCGACCGGGTCGATCGCCTGAACGAGGACGCCGCGGTCGACGGCATCCTCGTGCAGCTGCCGCTGCCCGACCACGTCGACGAACGCGCGGTCTTCCGGCGGCTCGATCCGGAGAAGGACGTCGACGGCTTCCACCCCGAGAACGTGGGTCGCCTCGTCGCGGGCGAGCCCCGGTACCGGCCCTGCACGCCCCACGGGATCCAGAAGCTCCTCCAGGCGTACACCATCGACCCGGCCGGGATGGACGCGGTCGTCGTCGGGCGGTCGAACGTCGTCGGGCGGCCGACGGCGAACCTCCTGCTCCGGCGCGCGCCCGGCGGCGACGCCACGGTAACGGTCTGTCACTCCCGCACCCGGGACCTCGCGGCGAAGACCCGGAGCGCGGACCTCGTCGTCGTCGCCGCCGGCGAGCCCGAACTGGTCGACGGCGAGATGCTCTCGGAGGGGGTAGTCGTCGTGGACGTCGGGATGAACCGCGTGGCGGCGACCGAACGCGACACCCAGCTCGTCGGGGACGTCGACTTCGAGAGCGCCGCGCGCAAGGCGAGCGCGATCACGCCGGTCCCGGGCGGGGTCGGGCCGATGACCGTCGCGATGCTGCTCTACAACACCGTCGCGGCCGCGAGCGAGCGAGCGGGCGTCGCCGTCGACCTCCCGTGATCGTGCGCCGACGCCAGTCCGGTGGTGCTTTGCACCGGCGCGTCCGACGGGGCGTATGGACTACACCGGCCACCACGTCGGTCTGACCGTCTCGGACCTCGACCGCGCCGTCGCGTTCTACAGCGGGACGTTCGACCTCGACGTCCTGGCGCGCTTTTCGGTCGGCGGCGACGCCTTCGCCACGGGCGTCGGTGTCGACGGCGCCCGGGCGGACTTCGCCCACCTCGACGCCGGCGGCGTCCGCCTCGAACTCGTCTCGTACGACTCGACCGGCGACCCCGACGGCGAGGCGCGGATCGATACTGCGGGGACCGCTCACGTGGGTCTGACCGTCGACGACGTGCGAGCGTGCTACGAGTCTCTCCCGGACGACGTCGAGACGGTGAGCGAACCGCAGACGACCGAGAGCGGCACGACCATCTTCTTCGTCCGCGACCCCGAGGGCAACCTCGTCGAGGTCCTCTCTCCCTGACCGATCGTTAACGAATTATAGATATAGTCGATATCCGGACCCAATCCTAGCGTAAAATCGAAATAAAACTCGAATCACGAACGTAGAATAAAAATACCCGAACGAGTCCTAACGAAGTCTCATAGGGGTCCGGTGCCTACTGGTATATACGATGGCGACAGTAAGCAAACCCACGGAACAGACGACGACCGAGACGGACTTCTATCTCCCGGGGACCTCGATCTCCGCGGTCTACGATCGGATCGGCGACGCGATCGGCCGCCTCGTCGGCCGTCACGGCGTCGTCCTGATCCCGGACTCGTACAACAAGTAACCCCGACGACGTTTCGACCGCGACCGGGCTTTCGCGACTCTCACGATTCTCGGCGGTAGGAGACGAGCGTAGTCATACTGTCGGACAGGAGTCCGTGAACTATCTCGGCATCCCCCGTGGTGCCGATGAGATTC
>JBDGUM010000063.1:0-17721 GCA_042215855.1 Halobellus sp.
AGCCCACCGGCGCACGTTCGCGCGAACGAGCGGTCCGAAGGACCCGGAAGTGAGCGCGATTCACCGAGAGCGAGGCCGAAGGCCGAGCTCTCGGCATTTTTTGGTCCAGATTTTTTGCGGGGGTTCGAGGCCGCGCGCAGCGCGGCCGAGGACCCCCGACAAAAAAGGTGGAATGGGAACTTTGACGCCGCCGCCGCTCTCAGTCCGACCCAATGAGCACGCAGGACATCAGCCGACGCGAGGCGTGGGTGATCGCCGCGCGCCCGCAGACGCTGCCCGCGGCGGCGGCGCCGGTGATCGTCGGGACGGGACTCGCGATCCACGACGGCGTCTTCGCAGCCCTCCCGGCGCTGGCGGCGCTCGTGGGTGCCGGGCTGATCCAGATCGGGACGAACTTCGCGAACGACTACTACGACGCGGTGCAGGGCGCCGACACCGAAGAGCGAGAGGGGTTCACCCGCGTCACGGCGGGCGGACTGATCGCCCCCGAGACGGTCAAGCGCGCGATGTACCTCACGTTCGCGCTCGCCATCCTCCTGGGTACCTACCTGGTCTACGTCGGCGGCGTGCCCATCCTCGTGATCGGCCTGCTCTCGGTCGCCTCGGGCATCGCTTACACCGGCGGCCCGTACCCCCTCGGTTACCACGGTCTCGGCGACCTCTTCGTGTTCGTCTTCTTCGGTCTGGTCGCGGTCGCGGGCACCTACTACGTCCAGGCCGCGGCCGTCCTCGCCGCGCCGTTCGCCGTGGGGCCCCCGCCGGGGACGCTCCCGACCGTCGCGCTCGTCGCCGCGCTGCCGATCGCGGCGCTCTCGACGGACATCCTCGTCGTCAACAACGTCCGCGACAGGGAGGAGGACGCGGAGACGGGCAAGCGGACGCTCGTGGTCCGGTTCGGCTACGGCTTCGCCCGCGCGGAGTTCGTGGCGATGCTCGCGCTGGCGTACGCGGTGCCGCTGTGGTTCTTCGCCCGCGGGGCGTTCACGGCCGCGGTCCTGCTGCCGTTCCTGACGCTGCCCCTCGCGCTCGACGTCGCCCGGACGATGCTGACCGAGACGGCGGGAGAGGTGCTGAACCCCACGCTCGAACGGACCGGCCGCCTGCTCGCGGCGTTCGCGACCCTGTTCGCGGTGGGCCTCTCGTTCACGGAGCTGCCGATCTGATGCGCGTCGATCCGTTCGCCCTCCGTCTGCGGCGGCCGCTCTCCACCGCCGCCGGACGGATCGACCGCCGCGAGGGGTTCCTCGTGCGCGTCGAGCGCGGGGGTGACGGGGTGGTCGGCCTCGGCGAGGCGACGCCGCTGGCCGGCTGGACGGAGTCGTACGAGGCGTGCGAATCGGCGCTGGAATCGGTCGGCGACCGCGGCGAGGAGACCGATCCCGCCGCCCCCGCCGCCCGACACGGCGTCGAACTCGCCCGCATCGAGGCGGCCGCTCGCACTGCGGACGAGTCGCTCGCGCGGTACCTCGGCGGCGAAGACGCGGCCGACACGGTCCCGGTCAACGCGACGATCGGCGACGGCTCCGACGAGGAGGCGCGCGCCGCGGCGCGCGAGGCCGTCGCCGACGGCTACCCGGCGCTGAAAGTGAAAGTCGGCGCCCGACCGGTCGAGGAGGATATCGCGCGGCTCTCGGCGATCAGGGACGTCGTCGGCGACGACGTCGAGCTCCGCGCGGACGCGAACGGCGCGTGGGCCCTCCCGGAGGCCCGAGAGTTCTTCGCGGCCGCGGCGGATTCCGGTCTCGACCTGGCGTACGTCGAACAGCCCCTCCCCGCCGATTCGGTAGCCGAACACGAGGCGCTGGGGGCCTACGAGGTCGACGTCGCGCTCGACGAGTCGCTCGCGGCGGTCGGCCCCGACGCGGTGCTCGAGAGCGGCGTCGCCGACGTGGTCGTCTGCAAGCCGATGGCACTCGGCGGCCCGGTCCGCACCCTCGACTTCGCCGAGCGCGCTGCGGCGCGCGGGGTCGACGTCGTCGTCACCACGACGATCGACGCCGTCGTCGCTCGGACCGCCGCGCTCCACGTCGCGGCCGCGGCGCCGACCGAGCGGGCCTGCGGCCTCGTCACCGGATCGCTCCTCGCGTCCGACCTCGCGCCCGACCCCGCGCCCGTCGAGAGCGGCGAAATGAGCGTCCCCGACGGACCGGGCCTCGCAGGCGACGCGTTCGAGTCGCTTCGGCGGGACGGTCCCTGACGGCAGTCGTCACGAGCCGGCGACGGGCGTCGACCCGGCCGGCGACTATAAACCGCTCCCGGCCCACTCCCGAGTATGGCCGAACCGACGCCGGCGCAGCGCCGACTCCTCACCGGGCTGTTCGTCTTCGCCGCGGTCGTGTTCGTCGTCGGGATCGTCGTCGTGGCCTTCCTCGCGGGCGTGATCTGACCGTCTTCGACGACCGCCGCTACTCGTCGCCCGGCCGGTGGGTCGCGCCCGCCCGACTGTCGGCGCCCTTCCGGCGGACGGCCGCCGCGGCGGTCGAGGCGTCGTAGCCGAAGTAGACGCCCTCGGCGTACTGCTCGGCGACTTCCGCGGCGCGCACGAGGTCGTCGATGTCGAGATCGACGGCGTAGAGCTCGACCGAGAAGGGCGTCTCCAGGTCTCCGAGTCGGCTCTCGAACCCCTTCGCGATCGTCTCCAGCCAGTAGGTCGTCCCGTAGTGGGTGTCGTAGAGCGGCACGACGAACTCGTCGACCAGCGGCGCGAGCGCGTCGAGGTCGAGTCCCGCCCGGCGGTAGAGGTGGCCCTCGTAGGGGTCGGGATACAGCGTGAGGTAGGTACGGCCCGGGATCCGGTCGGCCGCGGTCGCCACGAAGTCGGTGATCTCGTCGGCGCGCCACGCCAGCCAGTCGTCGCGGTCGCTCTCGGCGAAGCGGCGCTCGCACCGGTCGCAGCGGCAGAATCCCTCGCGGGGGAAGCCGACGTCGTCGAGGCGGACGTCGCCGTTCGCGTCGGCGCAGTCCTCGACGATCTCCAGGAGTCCGGCGCGGTACTCCTCGTGTGTCGGGCAGATGTAGGACCAGTCGAAGTACCGGCGGTCGCGCGTCGCCTCGCGCCCGTCGGCGTCGACGGGGACGAGGTCGGGATCCGAGGACGCGGCCGCGTTGTCGCCGAAGCAGGAGACCATGTTCACTCCGTCGGCGAGCGGTTCGGCGGCCCGTCCGGTGACGTCCTTGACCTCGTAGAAGCCGACGTCGAACTCGCTCCACCCGACCTCCTCGGCGTTCCGCGTGACCACACCGTACATACGCGTTCTTCCGGAGCGAGCGGTATCAGTCGTTCGTTCCCCGGGCCGATTTCGGGAGGGTTCTTTTCGGTCGAGTGCCAATCGGCGCCCGTATGCCGGAGTACGAAACGTACGAGTGTTCGGTCTGTGGCGAATCGTTCACGGCGCTGCCGGACTCGAACGCCGCCACGGGCGGCTACTGCTCTCCGGCCTGTGAGATCGACGGGAAGGACCTGGCGTAGTCGGTCGAGCCGCGACGGCGACGCCGCTCCCGGACGTCGGTGCCGCGGCGAGAAAACGCGAGGACCGATGAGTTACTCTTCGTTGACTTCCACTTCGACGGGCTCGTCGCCGCCGGAGACGACGAAGTAGACCAGTGCGATGAGGGCCAGTACCAGGATGAACTTGGATTTTCCGGACATACTCGTATCTACACTACCTCGGTACAAAGTGGTTTCCCTCCGGGGGTGGCCGACGGGAGCGGCGGCGCCGCGCTGTCAGGACACGTCGAGGTGGGTTGCGATCTCGTCCTCGCGGACGATCTCCCCGCAGTAGTCGCACCGCAGTCCCTCCGAGAGGACGGCGAAGCGCGTCTCGACGGGCTCGTCGGCGTTCGTGATGCAGTTCCGGTTCGGACACGCGAGCACGCCCGTGACCGCCTCGGGCCGCTCGATGCGCTTCTTCTCGACGACGTCGTACTCGCGGATGATGTTGATCGTCGCCTCCGGGGAGATGACGGCGAGGACGTCGACCTCCGACTGGCTCAGCTCGCGGTCCTCGACCTTCACGATGTCCTTCTTGGCGAGTTTGTCGGAGGGGACGTTCATCCCGACAGAGACGCTCTCGCCGCCGGAGCCGTCGATGCCCAGGAGCGCGAGGACGTTCAGCGCCTGGCCGGCCGCGAGGTGGTCGATCACGGTCCCGTTGCGGATCTTCGAGACGCGGAGTTCGCGGTCGTTGTCGGTGTCGCTCATTCGGCTCCCCCCTCTGCGTTCTCCAGCAGCATATCGAGCAGCGCCATCCGGACGGGGACGCCGTTGTGGGCCTGCTCGAAGTACTTCGCATAGCGCGTCTCGTCCACCTCGGGCGCGATCTCGTCGACGCGCGGCAGGGGGTGCATCACCGTCAGCGAGTCCTTCGCCGCGGCGAGGTCGTCGCTGTCGATCCGGTACTCGCCGGCGACCTTCCGGTACTCGCTCTCGTCGGGGAAGCGCTCCCGCTGGATCCGCGTGACGTAGAGGACGTCCAGGTCCCCGAGCACCTCGTCGAGGTCGGTGTGTTCGCGCACCTGCGCGCCCGACGCGTGGAGGTCGTAGCGGACGCTCCGGGGGAGCTGGAGGCTCTCGGGGCTGATGAAGTGCTGGCGCGCGTCGAAGTTCGTCAGCGCCGCGGCCAGCGAGTGGACGGTCCGACCGTACTTCAGATCGCCCATAATACCGACTGTGATGCCGTCGAGCCCGGCGTTCTCGCGCATCGTATAGAGATCGAGGAGGGTCTGGGTCGGGTGCTGGCCCGCCCCGTCGCCGGCGTTGACGAGCGGCACGTCGACGAACTGCGTGGCCATCTTGGCCGACCCCTCGGAGGGATGTCGGAGCACCAGGGCGTCGGCGTAGCCCTCGATGACCCGCACCGTGTCGGCGAGCGTCTCGCCCTTCTTCACCGACGAGGCCTCGACCGAACCCATGTCGATCGTCTGCCCCCCGAGTCGTTTCATCGCCGTGTCGAAACTCATCCGCGTGCGGGTGCTGGGCTCGAAGAAGCAGAGCCCGAGGATCGCGCCGTCGCGCCGCCCCTGCCAGGCGCCGACGTCGGCGTCGATCTCCGCCGCGCGGTCGAGCACCGCCTCGATGTCGGCCCGCGACAGCTGGGTCGCGGAGATGAGGTGGTCCTGACGCATCGTGTACGTGCCCGCGGGGAACGAACTTGAATCGCTCGGGTCGGTTCGGGTGTGAGTCGCGGGGGCACGCCTCCGAACGGCCTCGTCGGAATCGGCCGACGGCCGATCAGGGCCAGTTCCCGGCCTCGCGGTACGACTCGACGATCCGCCGGATGGCGACCACGTAGGCCGCGGTCCGGAGGTTCGGGACGTCGTAGGCCTCGAAGGCATCGACGAGTTCGTCGAAGGCGCCCGTGATGACGGATTCGAGTTCGTCGTTCACTCGCTCTTCGGTCCAGCCGAACCGTTGACGGTTCTGCACCCACTCGAAGTACGAGACAGTCACGCCGCCGGCGTTCGCGAGGATGTCCGGCACGACGTGGACGTCCCGCTCGGTGAGCACGTCGTCGGCGCGAGGCGTCAGCGGGCCGTTGGCCGCCTCGACGATCACGTCCGCGCGAACCTCGGTCGCGAGGTCGCCGTCGATAGCGTTCTCCAGCGCCGCCGGCACCAGCAGGTCGACGTCGAGGGTCAGCAGTTCCTCGTTCGTCTTCGCCTCCGTGGACCCGTGGCCCGAGACGGAGCCGGTCTCGGCCTTGTGGGACTTCACCGCGCGGGGGTCGAGGCCGTCGGGATCGTAGATGGCGCCGGAGGAATCGGAGACCGCGACGACCGACGCGCCGAGATCGTCGATGAGCTTCGCGGCGACCGAACCGGCGTTCCCGAAGCCCTGGACGGCGACCGTCGCGCCTTCGATGTCGGTTCCGAGGTAGTCGAAGACCTCGCGTGCGGCGAGCATCACCGAGCGTCCCGTCGCCTCGATGCGGCCCTCGCTCCCGCCGGAGGAGACGGCCTTCCCGGTGATCACGCCCGGCGCCGTCGTCCGTTCGAGCGTCTCGTAGGTGTCCTTGAACCAGTTCATCTCCCGGTGGCCGGTGTTCACGTCCGGCGCGGGGATGTCGCGCTCGGGGCCGACGAGGGGGCGAAGTTCGGTCGCGTACGAGCGCGTGAGCCGTTCGAGTTCGCTCTCGGAGTACTCTCTCGGGTCGACGACGATGCCGCCCTTCCCGCCGCCGTAGGGGATGTCCACGACGGCGCACTTGTAGGCCATCCACCCCGAGAGCGCCTTCACCTCGTCGCGCGTGACGTTCGGGTGGTAGCGGATGCCGCCCTTGTACGGTCCCCGGTCCCCGTTGAACTGCGAGCGGAAGGCTCTGAACTGCTCCAGGGTGCCGTCGTCCAACTCCACGGAGAGATTCAGCTCCAGGACCCGTTCGGGGTGCTTCAGACGCCCGACGACGTCCGCCTCGACGTCGAGGTACGCCGCCGCGTCGTCGACCTGCTCCTGGAGGCTCTCGAATGGGTTGACCTCGCTCATACTTAAACGCAGAACCGCGGCGTGGTTATAGTTGCTGGGGGTACCGCGTCGGTCGCGGGATCGAGGTGGAAACGCCGATATCTGTCTCGTCCCTAGAAAGATTCGATAATAAACAAACTAATATATAGTTTCTATTTAAATTATATACTGCTTTTGAGAGGGAGTTTGAGGCAGTGTAAAGGATATTTCGTTCCAGATTCTGACTCTAAACTCGATAGTGTTTTATTAAGTCGCGATGGATCCGACGTTAGTTTTCATACCGAAAATGTATGTGTATGCCGGTGTTTCGGGTACGTATGACGAAGAAGGCGAACCACCCCGTGCGGACGACCGAAAAGACCCTCGAGCTGATCGAGGTTCTCGACACCGACGAGGGGTTCCGGCTCAGCGAACTCGAAGAGCGCCTCGATATGAGCAAGAGCGGCATTCACAACCACCTCAGCACCCTTCGCGAGCACGGCTACGTCGAGAAGGAGGGCGACGAGTACGCGCTCAGCCTGAAGTTCCTCTCCCTCGGCGGCCACGTCCGCAGCCGCTCGTCGCTGTACCGCCACGGCCGGGCGAAGATCGACCAGCTCGCCGACGACACCGGAATGCTGGCGAACCTCGCGACCGAGGAGAACGGGCGGGCCGTGTACCTCTATCAGTCCCGGGGCCAGTACGCGGTCAGCCTCGACACCCACGTCGGCTTCCGGCTCCGGCTCCACAACGTCGGGATCGGGAAGGCCATCCTCGCGTCGCTCTCCCGCGAGCGCGTCGAGGAGATCGTCGACCAGTGGGGCCTCCCGAAGGCCACCGAGAACACGATCACCGACCGCGACGAACTGTTCGAGGAGCTCGACAGGATCCGGGAGCGGGGCTACGCCACCGACGACGAGGAGCGGACCGAGGGGCTCACCTGCATCGGCGCGCCGGTCAAGCTCGGCGGCGAGGTGCTGGGCGCGATCAGCATCTCCGCGCCGACGAAGCGGCTGGGGAACGCCGGCTTCGACGACGACATCACCGCCGAGGTCGAGAGCACCGCCCACGAGCTCGCGCTCGACATCAAGTACGCGCGTCAGTGAGGGGCGGCGGGGAGAAGGCCGCCGAAACGCCGACGGGTCGCCGTCAGTGAGAACAATTATCACCCGGGTCCGGCGTAGTACCCACGTATGCCGGAAATCGTCGACGGGTACACCCACATCCTGACCGAGCACTTCTTCGAGGAGCTGACCGACCGGTTCGGCTTCCAGGGGCTCTCGGGCCGCCCCGAGTTCCTCTGGGACGTCGAGCAGCGCAAGACCGATATGGCGGACTACGGCGTCGATAAGCAGGTCATCACGCTCGCGCTTCCCACGTTGTTCCAGGGGATGGACCACGACCTCGCCCTGGAGATCACGAAGCTCGCCAACGACGAGGTCCGGCGGCTCGCCGACGAGCACCCCGACGACTTCATCCCCGTCGCGACGCTCCCGAAGGTGAGCGAGGAGTTCTTGGCCGAGTTCGAGCGCTGCGTCGACGACCTCGATATGCGGGGCGTCCAGATCTTCTCGAACGTCGACGGCAAGCCGCTCGACCACGAGACGTTCTGGCCGCTCTTCGAGGAGGCCGAGGCCACCGACACGCCGCTGTGGATCCACCCCCAGCTGTGGGAGTGGTACGACTGGGCCTCCGAGTATATGGAACACCGCCTCTTCGGGTGGCCGTTCGACACGACGCTCGCCCTTTCGAGACTGGTGTTCGGCGGCGTGATGGAGGAGTACCCCGACCTGCAGATCGTCTCCCACCACGGCGGCGGGATGGTCCCCTTCTACGGCAGCCGCATCGAGATGTTCTACCAGCAGCGGCAGGCCTACCCGGAGAACTACCCCGAGTTCCACGAGAACAGCGCGCCGCTCTCGGAACCCGCCGAGGAGTACTTCAAGAAGTTCTACGCCGACGCGGCCGTCTCGGGCTCGACGCCCGCCCTGGAGTGCGCGGAGTCGTTCTTCGACGACGGCAACGTGGTCTTCGGTACCGACTACCCATTCAGCCCCGAGCGCGGCCGGCGGACGATCGACGTCACGATCGACGCCGTCGACGAGATGGACGTCGACGACGGGGTCAGGGAGGACATCTTCGCGGGGAACCTCTACGAGCTGATCGGCTGACTGCGCCGCCGACGAACACGCGGTTTTCACACACAGAACGATATTTCCGGTATGTACGCCGAGTAGAACAGACGTACGGCTGTTACGGTGCAGTGAATCCGTCACTCCGCTCCGATTGTCACGGCACAGAAACCGATTTCCGGGACCGAATTTTCGTTTGGAAAACCGGGTGCGAACGGCGAGCGGACTTACTCGGCGCGGACTTCCATCGTGCCGAGGTTGGAGAACTCGATGCTGTAGAGGTCGCCGGGCTCCATATCGATCGCGGCCGTGATCCCGCCGCTCATCACGAGTTCGCCCTCGCGGAGGTGGTCGTCGACGTCGTCGAGGCGGTCGGCCAGCCACGCGACCGGACGCGCGGGGTTCCCCTGGATGTCGGCGCCGAGGCCCGTCGCCTCGACCTCGCCGTTGACGGAGACGGCGACGCCCTCCATCTTCAGATCGAGATCGGTGACGTCGCGGTGCTGCTCGCCGACGATGACCTTCCCGGCGGAGGTGAGGTCCGCGATGACGTCCTGGGCGGAGGGGATCGACCAGCCCTGGAAGCGGCTCTCGAGGATCTCGACGACAGGGACGACAGAGCGCGTCGCCGCGAGGACGTCCATCGTCGAGACCGGGGGTTCGAGGTCCCGATCGAGGACGAAGCCGATCTCGGCCTCGATCCGCGGCGCGATCATCTCGTCGACGACGACGGGCTCGTTCTCCAGGACGGTCTCGTGGGCGACGTAGCCGAAGATCGGCTCCGGAATGCCGAGCTGTTCCTGCTTGGCCTCGCTGACGAGGCCGAGCTTGTGGCCCACGACGTCCTCTCGGCCGCCCGCGCTGAGCCGGTCGAACACCTCGAACTGGATCCGGTAGGCTTCGTCGGTGGTGAACTCCGACTCGTCGCTCAGGGGCGGGATCGGCTCCTTCTCGTCGTAGGCCTCGTAGAGCCGCGTCGCGAGGCTGTCGATTTCGTCCTGACTGAGTGGCATACGTAGGCTACGTTCGCTGGTGCACTCATTATACTTTCGACAACGTGTGCGCGACCGCCCGAAGGCGCCGTCGGGCCGATTCCCCAATGAAACCACTCCCGATTACGTTCGTCCGGAGTAATACAATACGTCTCCGACTTCCGACAGCGACACCATTTTACTCGCGGGAGCCGTCGTTCCGGGCGTATGTCAGAGACCGAGGTAGCCCAGGACCTCTCCATCGACGCGTTCTGGAACGCCCTCTACATCGACGGCAAGTGGGAGACGCCCGGCGACCGGGGCCGGCTGGACGTGACGAACCCCGCGACCGGCGAGACGGTCACCGAGGTGCCGGCGGCGACCGCCGAGGACGTCGACCGCGCCTACGAGGCGGCGGTCGAGGCCCAGGAGGACTGGGAGCAAGTCACGCCCGACGAGCGCGCCGCGGTCGTCCGGCGCGTCGCGGAGCTCATCGACGAGTACGAAGCGGAGATCCGCGAGATCCTGGCGGTCGAGAGCGGCGCCGCCAAGCCCCGACAGGACATCGAACACGGCGGCACGGTCACCTTCGTCCACGACGCCGCCTCCTTCGCGTTCCGGGCCTCCGGCGGCCACAATCAGTCGAAGATCCCCGGCAAGGAGAACATCATCCAGAAGGAGCCCGTCGGCGTCGTCGGCGTGATCTCGCCGTGGAACGTCCCGCTGAAGCTCTCGATCCGCGCGGTCGCGCCCGCGATCGCCCTCGGCAACAGCGTGGTCCTCAAGCCCGCCCGCGAGACGTCGATCTCGGGCGGCCTGCTCCTGGCGCGCCTCTTCGAGATGGCGGGCCTCCCGGACGGCGTCCTCAACGTCGTCACCGGGAAGGGCTCGGAGGCCGGCGACCGGGTCGCCGCCCACCCCGACAGCGACGTCATCGCGTTCACCGGCTCGACGCCCGTCGGCCAGCTCGTGGGCCGCAACGCCGTCGACCACTTCGCGTTCCCCGCGCTCGAACTCGGCGGCAACAACCCCCACGTCGTCCTGGAGGACGCCGACCTCGACCAGGCGGTCGCGGCCGGGACCTTCGGCTCCTTCTGGAACCAGGGCCAGGTCTGCATCTCGATCAACCGCCACCTCGTCCACGAGTCGATCTACGACGAGTACGTCGAGCGCCTCGCCGAGCGCGCCGAGGAGCTGGAGATCGGCGACCCGACCGACGACGACGTCGTCATCGGGCCGATCATCAACGAGGCCCAGCGCGACGAGATGATCGAGTACGTCGAGGAGACGCTCGAGCAGGGCGCCACCCTCGAAGCCGGCGGCGACTACGAGGACCTCTTCGTCGAGCCGACGGTCCTCTCGGACGCGACGAACGATATGGCGGCCGCGTGTAACGAGCACTTCGGCCCCATCGCTCCCGTGATCCCCTTCTCCGACGACGAGGAGGCCGTCGAGCTCGCCAACGACACCGAGTACGGCCTGGCCGCCTCCGTCCACTCCGAGGACCGCGGCCGCGCCCGGGACGTGGCCGACCGGATCGACGCCGGGATGGTCCACGTCAACGACCAGACGGTCAACGTCGAGCCGCACGTCCCCTTCGGCGGGATGAAGGACTCGGGGATGGGCCGGTACAACGGCGAGTGGATCATCGACGAGTTCACCGAGGTCAAGTGGACGTCGGTCCAGCGCGAGCCCCGCGACTACCTGTTCTGAGCTGACCGCGCGGGGCGGGGCCGCTTCGGTCCGGCCGGAACACGACTCGGTCCGGAGTAAATCGTCGACTCTCTCATCACTTATCCGGATCGACAGCCGCTGAAACCGCCGAAATCGGATTCGACACGCATCGGCGGTGTCGTCCCGCTAGGCGAAGTTATTTGTACGTTACTTTCGTACCTCACTGTATGTCGTTAGACGCAGCGATCGTCGGTCCGGGTAACATCGGGACCGACCTGATGTACAAGATCCTCGATCGGGGGGAGAACATCGACCTCCAGCGGATGGTCGGGATCTTCCCGGTCGAGGAGAGCGAGGGGTTGCAGGCCGCCGTCGACGAGGGCGTCGACGTCGGGACCGAGGGCATCGATAGCATCAAAGAGCACGCCGACGAGTTCGACCTCGTCTTCGAGGCCACGAGCGCGAGCATCCACGAGGAGCACGCGCCCGTCTACGACGAACTGGACCTGTTCGCGGTCGACCTCACGCCCGCCGCGGTCGGGCCTTACACCGTCCCCGTCGTCAACGTCGACGAGGTCGTCGCCGGCGGCCACGAGAACGTGAATATGGTCACCTGCGGCGGCCAGGCGACGATCCCGATCGTCCACGCGGTCGACCGCGTCGCGAGCGTCGAGTACGCGGAGATGACCTCCCACATCGCCTCGAAGAGCGCCGGGCCCGGGACCCGAAAGAACATCGACAAGTTCACCCAGACCACCGCCGCGGGGCTGGAGGAGGTCGGCGGCGCCGACGAGGGGAAGGCGATCATCACCCTGAACCCGGCGGAGCCGCCGATTATGATGCGGAACACCGTCTACACGATGGTGGACGCGGAGACGGACGTCGACGAAGTACGCGACTCCGTCGACGAGATCGCCGAGGCGGTCCGATCGGACGTCCCCGGCTACGAGATCACACTGGAACCGGAAGTCAAAGACCAGGACGACGTCGCCTTCGACCTCGGCGACTCGGTCATCCTCACCACGATGATCGAAGTCGAGGGCGAGGGCCAGCACCTCCCGCCCTACGCGGGCAACCTCGACATTATGACAAGCGCAGCACTCGGAACGGCGGAGCGGGTCGCAGCACAATCGGTCGAAGCGGACGTCGCCGGAGGTGTCGGCGATGACTGACGCCGACGTCCGGCTGGTCGACATGACCCTCCGCGACGGGATGCACGCCGTCGACCACCAGTTCACGCCCGAGGAGATGGCCGACGTCGCCGCGGCGCTGGAGGCCGCCGAGATGGACGTCGCCGAGGTCTCCCACGGCGACGGGATGGGCGGCTCGTCGATCAACTACGGCTTCTCCGCGGCCAGCACGGAAGAGTACCTCGACGCCGTCGCGCCCGAACTCGACGACACGCGGCTGTCGGTGCTCATGCTCCCCGGCATCGGCACGGTCGAGGAGATCGATATGGCGATCGACCGCGGCGCCGATATGTGCCGGATCGCGACCCACGTCACGGAGGCCGACATCTCCGAGGACCACTTCACGAAGGTGAAGGACCGCGGCCTCGAGGCGAACGGCCTGCTGATGCTCTCGCACATGGCCGAGCCGGAGCGCATCCTCGAGGAGGCCCGGCTGATGGAGGAGTACGGCGCCGACGCCGTCTACGTGATGGACTCCGCGGGCGCGATGCTCCCGAGCGACGTCCGCGACCGCGTGAGCCTGCTGGTCGAAGAGCTCGACATCGACGTCGGCTTCCACGCGCACAACAACCTCGGGCTCGGCATCGGCAACTCCCTGGCGGCGCTGGACGCCGGTGCGGTGACCATCGACGGCTGCCTGCGCGGCCTCGGGGCCGGCTCGGGCAACGCGCAGATGGAGGTCCTCGTCGGCGTCCTCGACAAGGCCGGCTACGACGTCAACCCCGACTTCTTCGGGACGATGGACGCCGCCGAGGACGTTCTCGTGCCGATGATCGACGACGACGAGATGCCCGAACTCGACAACGACTCGCTGATGCTGGGCTACGCCGGCGTCTACTCGTCGTTCCTGCGGCACACCCGCCGCGTCGGCGAGAAGTACGACATCGACCCGCGCGAGATCCTGGTCGAACTCGGCGAGATGGAGGTCGTCGGCGGCCAGGAGGACCTCATCACCGACGTGGCCGCCCGCCTCGCGGACGACGCCGCCGCCGGCGAGGCCGAGGCCGCTGGCGACGACTGACGAGAAATCGCGGTTCCGTTTTTTCTTCTTCGACGCCGATCCTAGAGATCCTCGCGCGGCTCGACCAGTTCGATCACGTGATCGTCGGGGTCGGTGATGAACGCCACGCGCGCCCCGGCGCCCGTGGAGTCGAGCGGCCCGCGGAGCAGTTCGGTGTCGGTCTCTTCCTGGAGGCGTTCGACCTCGGCGTCGGTGTCGTCGACCTCGATCGCGAGGTGGTCGAACCGGGTCCGCTCGGCCTCGCCGAGGTCGTGGCCCTCCTTGTGCTTGAACTGGATCTCGGTGTCGCTCTCGCCGCGGACGTAGACGTTCGTCGCGTCGTCGCCGCCGACGAACTCGTTGGTCTTCTCCAGCCCGAGCGCGCCGACGTAGAAGTCCAGCGTCGCCTCGACGTCCGATACCCAGATCGCGCTGTGGATGACGTCCATACCCGAAGGGACGCGGGCGCGGACATAAATTCCGGGGAATCACTCCGACCCCCTCGCCGCCGGACACCAATCTATTTGACGCCCGCCCGGGAAGCGGACGTATGGTCTCGGAAGACACACGCGAGGAGTTGGCGGAAGCGCTCTACGGGGCGCTGCGCGAGCAGTCGCCGATCGACCGGCTGACCGCCGACCACGACCTCTCGATGGCGGACGCCTACGACGTCCAGACGCGCCTGATCGACCGTCGCCTCGACGACGGCGCGGAGATCGTCGGCCACAAGATCGGCCTGACCAGCGACGGCATCCAGGAGCAGCTCGGCGTCGACGAGCCCGACTTCGGCCGCCTGCTCGACACGATGTTCGTCGAGGGGCGGGGGATCCCCGGCGATGACCTGATCCAGCCGCGGGTCGAGCCCGAGATCGGGTTCGTGTTGGAGAAGCCGCTCGAGCCGCCGGTGACGTACCTCGACGTCCTCGACGCCACCGGCTCGGTCCTCCCCGTCGTCGAGGTCATCGACAGCCGGGTCCGCGACTGGGACATCCGGATCGAGGACACCATCGCCGACAACGCCTCCTCGGCGCTGTACGTCGCGGGCGAGCGGACCTCGGTCCCGGAGAACGACCTCTCCCTGGAGGGCGTGAAGCTCTACAAGAACGGCACGCTGGAGTCCTCGGGCGTCGGCGCGGCGGTGCTGGACCACCCCGCGCGCTCGGTCGCGTGGCTGGCGAACACCCTCGACGACCTCGACGAGACGATCGAGGCCGGCCACCTCGTCCTCAGCGGGTCGCTGACGCCCGCGGTCGACCTCGCGCCGGGCGACGTCATCTCCGTCGAGTTCACCTCGATCGGGACTGTCAACGCCCGGCTGAGCGAGTAGCGCGAAAAGCGGTTCTCGGACTCTATTCGGTGTACGGGACGCCGTCCATCTCGTACTGGGTACCGAACCACTGGTGGTCGGACTCGGAGCCGATGCTCTCCTCCCAGACGACGGTCTCCCAGTCGGGCTCGAAGTTCAGGTAACCGGGACCGGCGAACAGTTCGAGGCGGATCCCGCTGGCGGGGTCCTTGACGTAGAGGTAGTTCGCGTTCGTGATGGCGTGCTTGCCCGGGCCGCCGTCGATCTCGACGTTGTTCTCCGAGAGGATGTCCGCGGCGTCCCACAGGTCCTGGAGGTGGTCGAGGTGGTAGGCGATGTGGTGGAACTCGTGCGTGTCCTCCTCGAGCCGGTGGACCGCGAGGTCGTGCGGCAGCGGCGTCGTGGCGTGCCACCAGCCCCACGTGGTGCCGTCGGCGGACTTGAAGACCTCGTTGAGGCCCATCCCGAACTCCTCCTCGAAGAGCTCGGAGGTCGACTCCGGCGAGCCGTCCTGGACGTGGGCGTGGTCGATCCGCTGGGGGTACACGCGGTTGGCGTACTCGGGGCTGTAGCGCCGCATCGGGATGTTCGAGCGCTGCTTCCCGTCGATGTCGGGCTTGTCCATCTCGTAGTAGATCTCGAAGCGGTGGCCCGCGGGGAACTCGAACTGGATCGACTCGCCGATGCCGGCCTCGTGGCTGCCGTCGGTCCAGGTGACGTCCATCCCGAGCTCCTCGAAGCGCTCGGCGAACTCCTCGACGGACTCGGGGTTCTTCGCCCGGAGGCCGATGTGGTCGACGGCGCCCTCCTCGCCCTCGGTCAGGCTCATCGTGTGGTGCTCGTAGTCCCGCAGTCCGCAGAGGTACGCCGTATCGTCCTCGCGTTCGACGACTTTCATTCCCATCAGATCGCGGAAGAACCAGAGCGACTCCTCGAGATCCGGCGTCTCGAACGCGATGTGCCCGAGTTTGGCAAGTTCTGCCATACTGTAGTACGGTTTGGCGGTACCGTTATATACCTCTTTCTAAGCTCCGGCCACTTCCCTGCGACCCGCCCTCGCCGAGATCAGGGACGGCAGACTAGAAATGTAGAAGAAAAACAAGAATGGCACTGGAATTTTCGACAGACGGCGTCACCGACGAACCATCTCAAATGCTTAAATCAGGTCCAAATATCGCTCTTTAGTTCTTAACAGACGATAATTATCGATCGATTTTATGCGATGTTCTCGGTCGCTGTCACTATGGGTATTGCAACACTTGCCCACGCGGAGTTGTACTGTACTGACCTCGAGGCGTCGCTGGAGCATTTCCGCGACACGATGGGGATGTACGTCCGCCACGAGGAAGACGACGCGTACTACCTGGCCGCGTTCGGCGACTGGCAGGACTACACGCTCATCCTGCGGGAGGGCGACGAGTGGGGATGCGAGCACGTCGCCTGGATGCTCGAAGACGAGGAGGACTTCGCCGAGTTCGAAGACCGCATCGAAGAGTCGGGCTACGAGACCGAGTGGATCGAAGCGGGCGCCGAACCCGGGCAGGGGCGCGCCCTGAAGTTCGACTATCCGGGGGCGACGCCCGAGTATATGGAACTCGTCTACGACATCGATCGCGCGTTCGACACGGTCGAAGAGGAGAACAAACCCAGACTCAAGAACCAACCCGCGCGGAAACCCGAGCGCGGCGCGGGCTTCCGACGGATCGACCACGTGAACTTCAACGTGAGCAACGTCGAGGAGTGCTCCGAGTGGTTCCAGGACGTCCTCGGCTTCAACCTCCGGGAGGAGGGCCTCGATCCCGACGGCAATCAGGCGGGCGCGTGGCTGAGCGTCTCACCGCTCGTCCACGAGATTGCGTTCGTCGCGCCGCCGCCGGACGCGAACGTCGTCGACAAGATGGACCACGTCGCCTACTATATGGACGGCGGCTATCGGGGTGAACTCGAACGGGCGGCGGACCTGCTTCGGGAACGGGGCATCGAGTTCGTCGGCGGGCCCGCCCGCCACGGGATCAGTCAGGCACACTTCAACTACTACCTCGAACCGTCGGGCAACAAAGTGGAGATCTTCGCCGGCGGCTACCTCATCTTCGACCCCGAGTGGGAGACGGTCACTTGGACGCCCGAGGACGGGTCGGACGGCTTCGTCTGGTGGGGCGGCAAGGCCGGACAACACGCCCGCCGCCAGTACGACTACGTCCCGACTGACGAGACCGACTGGTCCGACGAGGGCGCCCACCACCTGCGGGACCGCTACAAGTCCCAGGAACCCGAGACGGCGGACGACGACTGATACTGATTACTCTCACGGTAAGCGACGAGAGTAGTCCGTATAGCGAGCCCGCGACGGCGCTCAGTCGTCGGCGGCCTGGGCGAAGTCTGCGACGAGGTCGTCCGGCACGCGGCCGTCGTCGGTCCAGCCGCGGGCCTCGTAGTACTCCTGGATCGAGGATTCGAGGTCCGGGAGGTCGTACGGGAGACGGTCGTCCTCGATGTCGCGGCCGCGCTGATTGCCGAAGTGACGCTCGAGGTTCACGATGCGGTCGCCGACCGCCAGCAGGTCCTCGTAGTCGACGTCGAACAGCGCCTCGAAGATCTCCTCTTCGATGATCCGGCCGATCCCGAACTGACAGACCACGGCGCTGTCGCGGATCGCGTTGCGGTTCTCGTTGTCGACGATGTGCTCGGACTTACCGGCGGTCCCCTCCGCGGGGATGACGTCGTTGTACTCGTCGATCATCGTCGTCGAGTACATGTGGTCGGCGCCGCGGTTCGCGACCGCGTAGGAGAGCCCCTGGCCGTGGACGACCCGCCCCTCGTGGGCGGCGAAGTCCATCCCCTTGACGGTCCAGTTCTCGACGCCGAGGTCCTCGTGGATCCGGTCGATCCCCTCCGCGAGCGTGTCGCCGACGCCCTCGCGGTGGGCGATCTTCTCGACGAGTTCGTGGATCAGCTCCGCGTTCCCGAACTCGTCCTCGCTGGCGAGGTAGGCGGCGATGGTGTTGCCGC
>JBDGUM010000056.1:0-17528 GCA_042215855.1 Halobellus sp.
TCGGCTCGACCATCAACGAGAACGGCGTCCTCGTCGTCGAGGCGACGAAGGTCGGCGAGGACACGGCGCTCCAGCAGATCGTGCAGACGGTGAAGGAAGCCCAGTCCCGCCAGCCCGACATCCAGAACCTCGCGGACCGCATCTCCGCGTACTTCGTCCCCGCGGTCATCGCGAACGCCCTCTTCTGGGGGATCGTCTGGTTCCTCTTCCCCGGGACCCTGGCGGGCGTCGTCGAGTGGCTCCCGCTGTGGGGGCTCGTCGCCGGCGGTCCCGCCGTCGCCGGCGGGACGGTCTCGGTCTTCGAGTTCGCGGTCATCGTCTTCGCCTCCGCGGTCCTCATCGCCTGCCCCTGCGCGCTGGGGCTGGCGACGCCGGCGGCCACGATGGTCGGGACGACCATCGGCGCGCAGAACGGCGTCCTGTTCAAGGGCGGCGACGTCCTCGAACGGGCGAAGGACGTCGACACCGTCGTCTTCGACAAGACCGGGACGCTCACGAAGGGCGAGATGGAGCTGACCGACGTCGTGGCCTTCGACGACGGCCAGCCCGTCGCGGACGGCGGCGAGCGACCGGACGGCGGACAGCTGACGGCCCCCGACCGAATCGGCGAGGAGGACGTCCTCCGGCTCGCCGCGGGCGCCGAGCGCGGGAGCGAGCACCCGCTCGCTCGAGCCATCGTCGACGGCGCGGAGACCCGCGGCATCGACGTGCCGGAGCCTACCGACTTCGAGAACGTCCCCGGGCACGGTGTCAGAGCGACCGTCGAGGGGGCCGAGGTGCTGGTCGGCAACCGGAAGCTCCTCCGGGACAACGGGATCGACCCCGCGCCCGCACAGGAGACGATGGAGCGCCTCGAGAACGAGGGGAAGACGGCGATGCTCGTCGCACGGGTTCCCGCCGACAGCGACGCGGGCGAACTCGTGGGCGTCGTCGCCGACGCCGACACGATCAAGGAGACCGCGAGCGACGCCGTGCGGGCGCTCCGCGAGCGCGGCGTCGAGGTGATGCTGCTCACCGGCGACAACGAGCGCACCGCCCGTGCCGTCGCCGAGCGGGTCGGCATCGACCCCGCGAACGTCCGCGCGGAGGTCCTCCCCGAGGACAAATCCGACGCCGTCGAAGCCATTCAGGACGAGGGTCGCAGGGCGATGATGGTCGGCGACGGCGTCAACGACGCGCCCGCGCTCGCCGTCGCCTACGTCGGGACGGCGATCGGCTCGGGCACGGACGTCGCGATCGAGGCGGCCGACGTCACCCTGATGCGCGACGATCCGCTCGACGTGGTGAAGGCGATCCGGGTCTCCGACGCGACGCTCGCGAAGATCAAGCAGAACCTCGTGTGGGCGCTGGGCTACAACACGGCGATGATCCCGCTGGCCTCCCTGGGGCTGCTCCAGCCCGTGCTGGCGGCCGGCGCGATGGCGTTCTCCAGCGTGTCGGTGCTGTCGAACAGCCTGCTGTTCCGCCGGTACGTCCCCGACCACGATTACGAACTGCTCGGCCGTTTCCGGTGATCCCGGCGGGCTGGATCGGACATCCGCGACCGTTTCCGCGCCGCGTTCGGTACCACTTCCTGTAACTGAACCGCAAAGACTTAGCACAGTCCCCGACGTGTAGGTTCCGATGAGTGGGGGGAAGGCATCGAACGACGCCGCCGGGGAGATCAGCGTCCTCCACGTCGACGACGAGCCGGGGTTCGCAGACCTCACCAGGGAGTTCCTCGAGCGCGCGGACGACCGGTTCAGCGTCGAGACCGCGACGAACGCCGACGAGGGCTGCGAGCGCCTCGACGAGGGACAGTTCGACTGCGTGGTCTCCGACTACGACATGCCCGGCCGCGACGGGATCGAGTTCCTCGAGGCCGTCCGCGAGCGGGATCCGAACCTCCCGTTCATTCTGTTCACCGGGAAGGGGAGCGAGGAGATCGCCAGCGAGGCGATCTCGGCGGGCGTCACCGACTACCTCCAGAAGGAGCGGGGGAGCGACCAGTACACCGTGCTGGCGAACCGCATCGTGAACGCCGTCGACCACGACCGCTCCCGGCGACGGCTCGAGCGGAGCGAGCGCCGCCTGCGCGAGATCATCGACGCGCTTCCCCACCTGCTCTACGTCGTCACCGAGGACGGCACCTACTCGATGGCCAACGAGTCGCTGGCGCGGTTCCACGACACCAGCGTCGAGGAGATCGAGGGTTCCTCCATCGAGGAAGTCCTCAGCCACGACGGCGCCGCGTGGTTCCGCGACCAACTCCGGGACGTGTTCGATACCGGCGAGCCGAAGTACCTCCCCGAGACCCCGATTTCGGACCCCGGCGACGACGTCCACGTCTTCGAGACGCGGCTGTTTCCCTACACCTTCAGCGAGAGCGACACCCGGGCGGTGCTCGGCATCGCGGTCGACGTCACCGAGCGGAAGGAGCGCGAGGCGCGCCTGAATACCCTGGTCGACCGCTTCGAGTCGCTCCAGGAGACCGCCCGCCGGCTCGTTCGGGCCGACGACCGCGAGAGCGTCGCGCTGATCCTGACCGAGGCGCTCGAGGACGTGTTCGAGTACCCCCGCACCGTCGTCCGCTACGAGGACGACGGCCTGCTCCGGCCGGTCGTGACCACCGAGGCGGTCCGAGAGGAAGTCGGCGAACGCCCCGCCTACCGCGTCGGCGAGGGGATCCCCGGCGAGGTGTTCGAGACGGGCGAGCCGCGGCGGTTCGACGACATCTCGGACCGGGACGACGGGGTCGATCGGGGCCCCCACCGGTCCGTGATGTACCTCCCGATCGGTTCCCACGGGACCCTCACGGTCGGCGAGAGCGACGTGGGCGCCTTCGACGAGTCCGACCTGGCCCTCGTCGAGACGCTCGTCCACCACGCCGAGGCGGTGCTGGACCAGCTCGAACAACAGACCGAACTCGAAGCGCAGAACGAGCGCCTGGAAGAGGTCGTCAGCCTGCTCTCACACGACCTGCGGAACCCCCTCAACGTCGCCGCGGGATCGGTGCAGTTGGCGGCCGAGTCGGGCGACACCGACCACCTCGACACCGCCCGACAGGCCCACGAGCGGATCCGAGAACTGGTCGAGGACGTGCTGGCGCTCGCCCAGGAGGGCGCCCCCGTCGGGGACCACGACCCGGTCGACCTCGACGAAGTGGTGCGGTCGTGCTGGCGGAACGTCGACACGACCGGGGCGTCGCTTCGGGTCGAGACCGACCGCACGATCGCCGCCGCCCGGAGCCGGCTCCAGCACCTCCTGGAGAACCTCTTCCGTAACTCGGTCGAGCACGCCGACGCCGGCGTGACCGTGACGATCGGCGACCTCCCGGACGGCTTCTACGTCGCCGACGACGGCCCCGGGATCCCCGCAGACGATCGCGGGCGCATCTTCGACAGCGGCTACTCCACGGCGCCGGACGGCACCGGATTCGGGCTCGCGATCGTCCGGCGGATCGCGGAGGCCCACGGCTGGGAGATCTCGGTGCGCGAGAGCGACTCCGGCGGCGCCCGGTTCGAGGTCACCGGCGTCGAGTTCGTCGACTGAATACATCCCTCCTGCGGACTCGGCACCGACAGTACCTATACAAGTCCGCCGGCCCACGTGTGCGGCGTGGAGACCCGCCACCGCACTCTGGTCGGCGACGCGAGCGAGATGGACGCCGTCGCCGACGACGCCGTCGACCTGGTCGTCACCTCGCCGCCGTACCCGATGATCGAACTGTGGGACGACCAGTTCGCGGCGCAGTCAGAGGCGGCCGCGGCGGCCTTGGAGTCCGGGGACGGCCAGCGTGCGTTCGAGGCGATGCACGACCTTCTCGACGCCGTCTGGCGGGAGGTCGCGCGCGTCCTCCGACCCGGCGGGATCGCGGCGGTCGTCGTCGGCGACGCGACCCGGAGCCTGGGGGGTCGATTTCGCGTGTACCCGAACCACGCGCGGGTGATCGAGGCGTTCGAGTCGCTCGGGCTCGATCCGCTCCCGGACGTGCTGTGGCGGAAGCCGACGAACGGCGCGGCGAAGTTTATGGGGAGCGGGATGGTGCCGCCGAACGCGTACGTGACGCTCGAACACGAACACGTCCTCCTCTTTCGGAACGGCGGCGGCCGCTCCTTCGATCCGGGCGAACGGCGCCGCTACGAGTCGGCGTACTTCTGGGAGGAGCGGAACCGGTGGTTCTCTGACGTCTGGACCGACGTCAGGGGCGCGCGGCAGGCCCGAACAGATCGGGAGGAATCCGATTCCGATTCCGACGCCGGGACGGCGGTTCCCGCCGACCGGGGGTCGAACCGCGACCGAACGGCGGCGTTCCCCTTCGAGGTCCCCTACCGACTCGTCTGTATGTACTCCGTCTACGGCGACACCGTCCTCGATCCCTTCCTGGGCACGGGGACGACCGCGCTGGCGGCGATGGTCGCCGGCCGCGACTCCGTCGGCTACGAACTCGACCGCGAGATCCTCTCGGAACTGGACGGGCGCCTCGCCGACCTCCCCGAGCGCTCCGAGCGGGTGGTCGCCGCGCGCGTGGACGCCCACCGCTCGTTCGTCGCCGAGCGCCGGGCGGCGGGCGAGCCCTTCGAGTACGAGGCCGAGCACTACGACTTCCCGGTACGGACCCGACAGGAGCGGGAGATCCTCTTCCGGACGGTCGACGAGGTGACGACCACCGACGACGGCTATCGCGTCGCCTACGAGCGGTACGAGCCCGAGTGACAGCGTCGGGGTCGCCCCCGTCGCTCGCGTTGTTCACTCTCGGAGGTCGGCCGCGACCTCCCGCGCCCGCCGGCGGATCGCGTCGGCGTCGCCGGTCTGGAGGCCGCCGAAGGCCGCGTCGTAGACGACCTCGCCGTCGACCATCGTGAACGACACGTCGTCGCCGTGCGCCGAGAAGACGAGGTGCGAGAGCGGGTCGTGCAGCGGCGTCGCGCGCGTCACGTCGGTGTCGAGCGCGATCACGTCCGCGCGCCAGCCCTCGCGGAGGGCGCCCACCTCCTCGAACCCCGCGGCGCGGGCGCCGCCGAGCGTCGCCATCTCGAACACGACCTGGGCGGGCGTGGCCTCGGGATCGAGGCGGTCGACCTTCTGGAGGAGGCTCGCCTGCCGCATCTCGGTGAAGGGGTCGAGCGTGTTGTTGCAGGGCGGGCCGTCGTTGCCGAGCGCGACGGTGATCCCCCGGTCGAGGTAGTCGACGATCGGCGCGATCCCGGAGGCGAGTTTCATATTCGACGACGGGCAGTAGGTGACGTGGGTGCCCGTCCGTTCGAGGATGTCGCGTTCCTCCTCGGTCGTGTGGACGCAGTGGGCGAGCACGACGTCCTCGCCGGTGAGTCCGACCTCGTCGAGCCACGCGATGTTCCGCATCCCGGTGTCCTCGCGGACGGTCGCTACTTCCTCCCGGTTCTCGCTGGCGTGGGTGTGGATCCGGACGCCGTCGTAGCGGTCGGCGATCTCGCGGGCGCCGCGCAGACACGCCTCCGTGCAGCTCACGGCGAAGCGCGGCGTCACGGCGTACCTGATCCGGCCGTCGGCGGCGCCGTGATACGCCTGCAGGAGCCGTTCGGTCTCGCCGAGCGCGGCGTCGGCGTCCTCTTCGAGCCCCTCGGGCGCGCGCCTGTCCATCAGGACCTTGCCCATCCGGCCCCGGATCCCGAGGTCGATCGCGGCCTCGAAGGCGGCGTCGGCGTGGCGGACCGAGAGGTGGTCGATCGCGGTCGTCGTCCCGCTCTCCAGCAGTTCGAGGTAGCCCAGTTCGGCGGCGACGCGCATCTCCCGCCCGCCGAGCGACGCCTCCATCGGCAGGACGTGCTCGAAGAGCCACTCCAGGAGGGCGGTGTCGTCGGCGATGCCCCGCCCGAGGCTCTGGACCGAGTGGACGTGCCCGCCGACGAGCCCCGGCGCGAGCAGGTCGAACTCCCGGACCGGGTGGTCGGGGTAGGCGTCCTCGAGGTCGGCGCGGGGCCCGACGGCCGCGATGCGGTCGTCGTCGACGACGACGGCGCCCGCCTCGTGGACGGTCTCGGGGTCGGCGACGACGGTGCCTGCCAGTAGCATCCCACCGCTCGGAGTGGTGCGGGCGACAAGTGCTTTGCGCTCCTCTCGCTCGTCCGCCCCTTCTTCGCTCGTCCGCCACGCGCCTCACCCGAGGAACGCCGGCGTCGCCGTCGGCAGGGAGACGAGCCACAGGCTCAGCGCCGTGTAGCCGATCATCACGAAGACGAACGGGTACTGGCTCCGGATCGCCTGGAGCCGACTGGGAAAGAGCCGATACGCCGTCGAGTGGGCGACCCAGATGGCGACGAGGTGGCCGCCGAGCACGAAGGCGATGTTCAGCGCCGACACCCACGCGGGGAGCGTGAGGACGACCGGATTCGTCGGCGCCGACAGCGGCGACGCCAGGGCGTCGACGAGCGAGGGGAGAAGCGAGAGGAAGAACCCGAAGTAGTGTGCCAGGTGGTAGCCGGCCGCGATGACGACGAGCGAGGGCGCGAACGCGACCGTGAGCTCCCGCGGCGTCCGCGTGGTCAGGAGCCGGCCCGCGGCGACTCGACCCGCGAGGCGGAACGCGCCGTAGAAGACGGCGAAGCCGCCGAGAAACAGCAGCGCGTAGATCGCGATCGGCGGCAGCCCGACGCCGACGACCGCCCGGATCGCGCTCGCCCCCGGTTCGGTCGTGACGAAGCCGCTGAAGGTGAGTTCCCAGACCAGCGCCACCGCGAACGCGACGTCCGCGAAAGTCGTCACGAGCCGATCGGCGTCGGCGTCGCCGGCGTCGTCTCCGTATCCTTCCCGCTCCGCTGCCGACGGACCGCTGACGAGGCGCATCGCGGGCAGCGCGAGGGTGAGCCGACCCCCCTCCCGCGCCAGCGGCGCGACGCGACCGTAGAACCGCAGGAACAGGGAGACCGGGTCGGCGTTCCGGAACCACGCGTCGCGGCCGAAGACCAGCGCGCCCGCGACGGCCACGACGCCGTAGCCGGCGACGACGAGCGCGAGGAGCCGCGGATCGGTCGTGACGTCGGCGGTGGTCTCGATCCAGACGAGCGACAGCAGCCCGGCGACCGCGGGCCAGCGACCGACGCGGTCGGGGTAGTCCACGAACCCGGTCGGCAGCGGCGCCGTGAGCGTCCGGAACGGGTTCAGCGCCGGCCAGGCGTTTCCGACGGCGTAGGTCGCCATCGTCAGCCCCGCGCGTCCGCCCGCGAAGACGACGACGACCGCGAAGTTGATCGTCGGGAGCTGGGGACCCGCGATCCCGCGGTAGACGACGAGTGAGAGGAGGACGACCCCCGCGAGGCCGAGGATCGCGCGGCCGGCGCGTCGCGCGCGCTCGCTCGCGACGACCTCGCGCCGCCAGTCGTGAATCCGCCGGACGAAGCGGCGATCGGTCACGAACCCCGCGAGCAGGGCCGAGGCGCCGATCGCGGCCCCGCCGGTGGCGACGTAGAGCCAGCGCGGCACCGCGAGCGGGTCGCGGGAGGCGTCCGAGAGCCCGACGGCGGCGTTGCTGGCGGCGACGCCGCGCGCGAAGAGCACGAGGCCGACGACGCCGGCGGCGATCGCGACGGCGAGTGCACCGAACCGGCGGCGAGTAGTGCAGTCGCGGTCGGACTGTCTGACGGGTTCGGAACGCTCAGGACGCATAGATCACGTAGAGGAAGAGGAAGCCGAAGTACAGCAACACGAGGACGGCGAGCGCGCGGAGCCGGAACGACCGGATCTTCCGCTCCTCGGCGGCGTAGGCTTCGCGGTAGGCCTCCTGTTCGGCGGCGTCGAGAGCTTTGGAGTGCCTCACGCCGCGGTGCAGGACCAGCAGGTCCTCGGTGTAAAACGCCCGACCGCACTCGTCGCAGACGAACTCGGGTGTCTCGGCGCCCGCGCCGGTGGTCGGGTCGGGCTCGCCGCCGGTCGGCCGCTCCGTGGTGTCGCGGGCGTTCACGTCTCTCTTAGGTCCAGGGGACCGAGCGCTCCTGTAGCTCGCCGGCGAGCGGACGCGTCATCGCCTCGGCCGGGTCTGCCAGGTTCGCCAGCGCCCACATCAGCTTCACCTTCGCGGTCCCGGGCAGGGTGTCGCCGGCCTCGACGACGCCCGCGTCCAGCAGGTCGCGGCCGGTGTCGTACACGCGGTCGCAGACCCGACCCTCGAGACACTGGCTCGTCATCGCGACGACGACGCCGTCGTCGACGAGCGACTCGAGGGCCGGAATCAGGTCCGTGTGGACGTGGCCGAGCCCCGTGCCCTCGACGACCAGGCCGTCGAGGTCCGCGTCCTCGAGCATCGCCGCGTAGCGGTCGACGTCCATCCCCGGCGTGAACTTCAGGAGGTCGACGTTCTCGTCGAGGTCCGTCCGGACGTCGAGTTCCGTCTCGTCGCGCTCGGCGACGTCGCGACGGAACTCGACGGTCTCGACGTCGTAGTCGACGCGGCCGAGCGGCTCGGCGCCGACGGTCTCGAAGGCGTCCCGGCGGGAGGTGTGGTTCTTCCGGACGCGCGTGCCGCGGTGGAGGGCGCACTCGTCGTCGGAGGTGGAGGCGTGCATACAGACCAGTACCTCCGCGGCGTCGGACTTCGCGGCCTCGACGGCGCAGACCGCGTTCATCACGTTGTCCGAGGAGGGGCGGTCCGCCGAGCGCTGGCTGCCGGTGAAGACGATCGGGACCGGCGTCTCGAGCATATACGACAGCGCCGAGGCGGAGAACTGCATCGTGTCGGTGCCGTGCATCACGACCACGCCGTCGGCGCCGGCGCGGATCTCCTCGGCGACGGCCTCGGCGAGGTCCTGCCAGACGCCGGGGGTCATGTTCTCCGAGAGGATGTTGGTGACGACGCGCCCGCGGTAGTTGGCGCGCCCCGCGAGGTCCGGGACCGCACGGAGGACGTCCTCGGCGTCGAACTGGGCGGTCACCGCCCCGGTGCGGTAGTCGACGGTCGAGGCGATCGTCCCGCCGGTGGAGATGAGCGAGACCGTCGGCAGGTCGTCGTCGAAGGTGATCTCGGATCCCTCCGACTCCTCCTGTGCGGACTCGATGTCGTAGGCGTCCGATTCGAGGACTTCCACGTCGGCGTCGGCGCGCTCGATCCCGACGTTGTACCCGCCGTCGAGCTTCACGACGAGGTGGTCGGGTGTCGAGGAGGGCATCAGCACGCCCTCGTTCGTGACGCCCGCGCGCTCGACGCGGACGCGGTCTCCGGGGTTCATACGCTCCCGTATCGGGGGCGCAGACTTCAATCCATTCGTTCGGTCGCCGTCGCTGCGGGAGTTTATATACGATTACGGGGCCAGACGCGGCGTGGTCTGATAATGACTAGTCTCGTCTCTTACCGGTGATCGCCGTGACCGTATGTGGCGATCACCGGTAAACAGTGAGACTAGTCATTATGACAGACGCCTCGCGTCGGCCAGCGGGTGCCCGGCGCACCGACGCGGGGACGCGACGCGCCGGCTGTTCGCCTCACTCGGCATCGAGCCGTGGCTCTACCCGGAAATCGCGTCTGTACTCCTACTGACCTGGCTCCCACTGACGGCACAAGAGTCAGGGTTCGGCGGTCGCTATGGGTCCGTATGCAACGCTCGAAGGACGGCGCCGAACGCGACCCGATCGACCCGGCCGCGCTCCTCGACGACGAGTCCGAGCGCGGGGACGCCGACGCCGGTCGCACCGGATCCGGCGGCGACGCGGAATCCCGCGGCCGGCTCCGCGGACGACTCCCCAGCGCGCCCACCGTCTCGGCCCGCTCGTTCCTCCTCGTGCTCGCGCTGCTTCTCGCCGGGACGTTCGTCGGCGGCGCGGTCCCCGTCGTGGGGTCGGTCGGTCGGTTCCTCGGCGTCTTCGTCGCCGCGTTCGCGATCGGCGCCGTCGGCTCGCGGAGCCGCTACCTCGAGGTCGGTCTCGCCGGCGCGCTCGCGTCGGGCGCGGCGTTCGTTCTCGGCACGCTCACGAGCGTCTTCGCCCCGGTGGCGGTGAACGTGCTGGCCGACTACGGCCTCGCCATCGCGGGCGTCGGCGTCGCCAGCGGCCTGCTCGCGTCCCTCCTGGGCCACTACTTCGGCCGCGACCTCCGGGACGGTCTGACGCGGGAGATCTGACCCCCGTCGTCACCGCGCGTCCAGCGGACCGCCCAGCGACGCGTTCCGCGGAGGGGTGAGACTTTCTACGCTCGGTCGCCTTCGACCCAGTATGACGGTCATCACGAAAGTGCACTTCTCGCACCCGGACATGGCGCTGGCCGACGTGATCCGGGCGCTTCCGGACGCCGACATCCGGGTGCTGCAGGACGTGAGCACGGATCCCGTCCACGGCCAGCACTTCTTCACCACGGACGCCGACGACGCCGAGTCCTTCGAGCGCCACCTCGCCGAGGACCACACCGTCACGGCGTACCGACAGGTCGCGGACTACGAGAACCAGCCGGTCTACAGCGTCGAGTTCACCGCCGACACGCTGCTCCTGGGCCCGGCGGTGGTCGAGCAGGGCGGGTTCGCCCTCGAAGCGTTCCAGCACGAGGGCGGCTGGGTCGAACGCTGGCAGCTCCCCGACCGGGAGTCGTTACAGGCCGTCTGGGAGGTCGCCGACGACCGGTCGTTCGAGTTCGACATCCTCGAGCTCTACCGGGTGTCGTTCGAGGACCGGTCGACCTCGACGACGCTCACCGACAAACAGCAGGAGGCGCTCGCGACGGCGTACACGATGGGCTACTTCGAGCACCCACAGGAGACGGATCTCGCCGCCGTCGCCGACGCGCTCGGCATCTCGACGTCGGCCGCCAGCGGGCGGATCCGACGCGGGATCAGCTCCCTCGTAGAGTCGTTTCCGGAGCGATTCCCGGACGTCGACGCGCCCTGACGAAGGGAAAGTTCCCCCCGGTCAGTCGATCCGCCACTCCGCGCCGTCCCGGGCGACGAGGTCCTGTTCCGCGAGGCGCTCCAGCGCCCGCGCCACGCGCTCTGGCTCGGCGTTGACCTCGCGGGCGATCTCTCTCGCTGATCGTGCCTCCCGCGAGATGGACGCGAGCACCTCCGCGTAGAACCGGCTGTCCGCCTCCGAGCCGAGCCGCTCGCTGAGGCTGTCGAGGACGTCGGTCACGCGGCCGTGGACCCACCGCTGGGCCAGGGAGAGTTCGCTCTCGACGTCGTCGAGGTAAGCGTACTCGCGGGCGAGTTCCGCGACCTCGCTGTCCGCACTTTCCGCGTCGTTCGTGTCGTCTGCGTCGCCAACGCTCTCCCGGAGGTCTTCGAGCTCGCGGAGCTCGTCGGGGTCGACCGCGTCGACGGCATCGACGGAGCCGTCTCGGTCGCGTCGCGGGGGCGCCTCGGTCTCGTCGTCGGCCGCTTCGATCCCCCCGTCGTCCAGTTCCGGGAGCTCGATCGTGATGTGCTGGCACCGCCCCCGCATATCGAGGCTGCGGCTCGCCGGGTAGGCGCTCTTGGCGCCGAAGCGGTACGGCGAAACGCTCACCTCCAGTCGGAGGTTCCGGGCGATGTGGAAGTACTTCCGGCGCTTGTCGTCGGTGCGACTCTCGACGAGACCGGCCTCCTCCAGCCGCCGCAGGTGGTCGATCACGGCCTTCGGGCTGACCCCCAGGTACTCGCTGATCTCGGTGACGTAACACGGCTTGTGGGAGAGAAGCCGGAGGATGCGCCGGCGATTCTCGTTCCCGAGGAGATCCAGGAGTACCGCGGAATCCATAACGAGAAGTAAATCGCGAGCACGTAATACGTTGACGCATTTCCGGAGCGCGGCACCGGTCCGCGGTTCATGACCGATCGAACGCCCACGCCGCGTACGCGACCGCCAGGAACGAGAGCGCGACCGTGATTCCCACCAGGAGCGCCCCGGCCTCGTACCGCAGCGGCGGATAGAGCCCGAAGCCGTAGTCGAAGACGTCGTTGACGAGCAGCAGCCCGAGCGCGACGGCGAGCGCCTCGCGGGAGGTCTTCCCGTAGTAGGGGATCGACGCCGCCTGGAGCAGGAAGAACAGGTGCGTGACGAGAATCCCCCAGTACTCCCACAGGAGCGCGGGCGTGAAGCCGACGTAGAGGTCCGGCCGGAGATTGAGCGCGACGGCCGTCCAGAGTCCGTACTTCAGGAGCCAGACGAACGCGAGCGTGTGCAGCAGTTCGAGGAGGCGGTTCGAGGGCGCCTCGGTCACCGACCCGCCGAGCCGCGGCAGGAGCGTCGCGACCGAGAGCGTCGCGAGCGCGAGCGCCGTCGGCGAGTCCCCGAAGAGCGGATACAGCAGGGAACTGATGTCGGCGAGCGACGGCTCCGAGTGGACGTAGAAGCTGACGCCCAAGAGAAAGGCGGCGCCGTCGACGACGAGCAGCCAGCCGAGGCTCGCCGGGTTTCCGAGGTAGTACTCCACCCAGCGCTCGGGGAAGGGGCGTCGGAGTCGGGCCGCCCAGTCGACGTCGCCCATCAGTCCGACCGACGGCGACGAGGGGAAAGAAGGTGTCGCGTCGGCGCCGTCGACGGCGTACCGCCGCCGCGGCCGCCGTGGCGGGTCCGGCACCGAAACGAAGCCTATTCCCCCCTGCCTCGCGTCGCGTCCGGTATGCAGACAGCGCTGGTCGTCCTCGACGGCTGGGGGCTCGGGGACCACGACCGACGCGACGCGGTGAAAGCGGCGTCGACGCCGAACTTCGACCGGCTCGCCGACGCCGGCGCGTACGGGACCCTCGACGTCTCCGGCCGGAACGTGGGCCTCCCCGAGGGCCAGATGGGCAACAGCGAGGTCGGCCACCTCAACATCGGGGCCGGCCGCGTCGTCAAGCAGGCCTACACCCGAATCGAGGACGCGATCGCCGACGGGACGTTCGCGACGAACGACGCCATCGCCTCCGCGTTCGACCACGTCGAGGAGACCGGCGGCCGGGTCCACTGTATGGGACTGGTCAGCGACGGCGGCGTCCACTCCGAACAGGGACACCTCCACGCGCTGATCGAGATCGCGGCCGACCGCGGCGTCGAGGCCGTCACCCACGCCTTCACCGACGGCCGCGACACCGACCCCCACGGCGGCGAGGACTACCTCGCGACCCTGGAAGCGGTCGTCTCCGATCACGGCACCGGCGACGTCGCGACCGTCTCCGGGCGGTACTACGCGATGGACCGCGATCAGAACTGGGAGCGGACCAAGCGCGCCTACGACGCGATCGTCCACCGCGAGGCCGACCACGAGGCCGAGACGGCCGTCGACGCCGTGCGGGACTCGTACGACCGCGGCGACACCGACGAGTTCGTCGAGCCGACGCTCGTCGCCGGCGGGCCCGCCCTGGAAGACGGCGACGCGGCCATCTTCTTCAACTTCCGGCCGGACCGCGCCCGGCAGCTGGTCCGGATGCTCGCCGACATCGAGCCCGCGTGGCCCTTCGAGACCGACCCGCCCGAGATCCGAATGGTGACGATGACCGAGTACGACGAGACGTTCGACCTCCCGGTCGCGTTCCCGCCCGAAGAGCCCGAGACGACGCTCGGCGCGGCCCTCGCCGAGGCGGGCAAGACCCAGCTCCGGCTCGCCGAGTCGGAGAAGTACGCCCACGTCACCTACTTCCTCAACGGCGGCCGCGAAGTCGAGTTCGAGGGCGAGATCCGCCGGATCATCGAGAGCCCCGACGTCCCCACCTACGACCTACAACCGGAGATGAGCGCCGCCGAGGTGACCGACACCGCGATCGATCTGATCGAGTCCGAGGACCCCGACGCGATGGTGCTCAACTACGCCAACCCCGATATGGTCGGCCACACCGGCGACTTCGACGCCGCGGTCGCCGCCGTCGAGGCGGTCGACGCGCAGTTGGGTCGACTCGTCGACGCGCTCGAAGCCGCGGGCGCACACGTGCTGATCACGGCCGACCACGGCAACGCCGACGATATGGGGACGCCCGAGGAGCCCCACACCGCGCACACGACGAACCCCGTCCCGTTCGTCTATCTCACGCCCGACGGCGACGACGGCGGCCGTCGCGTTCGCTCGGGGGGGTCGCTGTGCGACATCGCGCCGACGATGCTCGACCTGATGGAGATCACGAAGCCCGCGGCGATGACCGGCGAGTCGCTCCTGGAATAGGGAGAGAAGGTGACCGATTGACCGATTTCTGTCGGCGAAGCTCTATACTCTCACGCGTCGGAGGGAAGGTATGGACTCTTCCGGGGCAATTTCGGAGTGCGCGGTTCGGAACTTCCCGAACGGGGTGATCGTCGTCTTCGACGCGACGCTCACGTATCGGCTCGTCGGCCCCGACGTGCTGCCGTTCTCCGGGCGGCAGGCCTCCGAGATGGTCGGCAAGACGATCTACGAGCTGTTCGGAGACGAGACGGCCGCCGAGCTCGAGCCCGAACTCCGCGCGACGCTCGCGGGCGAGTCGCGCTCGTTCGACGTCGAGTTCGAGGGGCTCGTCCACCACATCGAGACCCGGCCGATGGCGGTCGAGGGCGACCCCCACGGCGTGCTCGTCACGCAGAACGTGACGGCGGAGCGGCACACGACCGAGGAACTGGAGATACTCAACCGGATCCTGCGGCACGACGTCCGGAACGATATGAGCGTCCTCCTCGGCTGGGCCGAACTGCTCGAGGCCCACCTCGACGAGGAGGGGAGATCGCACCTCCGGCGGATCCTCAACAGCGGCGAGCACATCCTCGCGCTCACGAGCACCGCGCGCGACGTCGTCGAGATGCTGGTCAGCGGCGAGGAGATGCGCCTCGAGCCGACGTCGTTGGAGTCGACCCTGGGCGTCGAGGTCGCGCTCCGACAGGAGTCGTTCCCCCACGCCGAATTCCGCGTCGACGAGGGCTGCCGGGACTTCGACGTGCTGGCGAACGAACTGCTCGCGTCGGTCTTCCGGAATCTGCTGAACAACGCCGTCCAGCACAACGACGCGGAGCGCCCGGTCGTCGATATCTCCTGCGAACGGGACGGCGACGCGGTCGTCGTCCGCATCGCGGACAACGGTCCCGGCATCCCCGAGGCGCGACGGGCGGCGATAGCCGACGGCGAGCGCCCGACCCTCGACAGCTCGGGAGGCGGAATGGGGCTCTACCTCGTCCACAGACTGGTCGCGCGGTACGGCGGGGACGTGCGCATCGAGGACAACGATCCCGAGGGCGCGGTCGTCGCCGTTCGGCTCGCGCTGGCCGACGCGCCGGCATGCGACTAGTCCCGTCTCCCGGTGGCCCCGTGAAGCAGTAACCTATTTTTCACCCCTCCACGGAGTGGCGAACGCGTGTTCTCCCTCAGCGACCGTCTCCGCTCGATCTGGACGCGGGCCGCCTCTCTGGGCTGGCCGGTCGCCGTCCAGCAGACGCTCAACACGCTGATGCGGACGGTCGACATCTTCGTGACCGGCTTCTTCTCGCCCGCGGCCGTCGCGGCGATCGGGCTCGCGGACCTCTACTCGCGGCTCCCGCTCCGGATCGGGATGGGACTCGGCAGCGGCGCGATCGCGCTGTCGAGCCAGGAGACGGGCCGCGGCGCCGACGTCACCCGCGACCGGGCCGTCACGCAGGCGCTCCTCCTGGGATTTCTGGCGGGGCTCCCGCTCGTCGCCGTGGGGCTCCTGTTCGGCGAGCGGCTCATCTCGGTTCTCGGGGCGAGCGCGACCGTCGCCCGGACCGGCGGGGCGTACCTGGCGATCGTCCTCGCGGCTGCGCCGCTGCGGATCGTGGGCTTCGTGGGCGCTCGCGCGCTCCAGGGCACGGGCGACACGCGCACGCCGATGGTCGTGAATGGGGGCGCGACAGTCCTGAACATCCTGCTTTCGATCGCGCTCGGGCTCGGCGTCGCCGGCGCACCGCGGCTGGGCGTCGTCGGCGTCGGGATCGCCACCGCGGTCGGGCGCGCGATCGAGGCCGTCGGGCTGGTGGGCGTCATCCTGAGTTCGCGCGTGTCGCTGTCGCTGGCCCGCCCGCGCGGCCTCCTCCTGACGCGGCAGTTGCTCGAGGTCAGCGTCCCCGACGTCGCGGGCGGGCTGAGCACCGAACTCGCGCGGTTCCCGTTCAATTCGCTCGTGCTCCTGTTCGGGACCGAGGCCAACGCGGCCTACCACATCGCCAACAGGGTGTACCAGCAGTTCACCGCCCCGCTGTTCCGGGCCTTCCGGACGGTGTCGAGCGTCCTCGTCGGCCAGGAACTGGGCGCGGGCCGCGCGGACGACGCCCGCTACGCCGCCTACGCGATCTGCGGGCTCAGCCTCGCGACGCTCGGCGTCATCGGCGGCCTGTTGTTCGTCTTCGCGGCGCCGCTGGCGACGCTCTTCACCGACGACCTCGCGACGATCGGGTACGCCACGGACTTCAACCGCGCGTTCGCCGTCTCGATGGTCTTCGTCGGGGTCTACTTCCCGTTCTCGGGGTCGCTGAAGGGGGCGGGCGACACGCGGACGCCGTTCTGGGCGGGCGTCGTCGGCTCCTACGTCTTCCTGCTGGGGGCCTCCTACCTGCTCGCGGTGGCGCTCGGCTACGGTATCGTCGGCGTCTACGTCGGAATCGTCCTCTCGTACGTCGCTCGGGCGGTCGTCGTCGGCGCGCGGATGCTCGACCGCGACTGGACGGACCTGGCCGCGCGGATGATCGACGAGCGGGCGGCGGCGGAAGACGGTACGGGCGCGGAGGACGGGGGCGACGCGGACCCGACGGACGACGGTCGAGCGCGTCGCGGCTAGGCGGGGCTACTCGTCGAATTCGGTCGACAGTTCGTCGACGATCGGGGGGTCGAGGGACTCGCGCTCCCAGTCGCGACGGGCGTCCCCCTCGATCTCGGCCCTGATCTTCTCTTCGAGGAGGCCGACGGCGACGCTGTTTGCCCCCTCGGGGATGATGAGGTCGGCGTGCTTCTTCGTCGGTTCGACGAACTGCTCGTGCATCGGTTTGACCGTCGAGAGGTACTGCTCGATGACGCCCTCGAGGTCGCGGCCGCGCTCGATGACGTCGCGCTGGATGCGCCGAAGGATCCGGACGTCGGCGTCGGTGTCGACGTAGAGCCGGAGGTCCAGCATATCGTTGAGTTCCTCGTCGTAGAGCGCGAAGATGCCCTCCAGGACGATGACGTCCGTGGGCTCGACGCGCTCGGGCTCGTCGGTCCGGTTGTGCCGCTCGAAGTCGTAGACCGGCATCTCGATCGCCTGGCCCTCCAGCAGCGTCGCGACCTGCTCTCGCAGGAGCTCCCACTCGAACGCCGAGGGGTGGTCGTAGTTGATCTCCTCGCGCTCCTCGTAGTCGAGGTGGCTCAGGTCCTCGTAGTAGTTGTCTAGCGGGATCCGGGTGACGGAGTCGCCGACGCCCTCGGCGATCAGGCGGGCCACCGTGGTCTTCCCCGCGCCGGTGCCGCCGGCGATCCCGATCACGAACGACGGGATAGTCATCCCTTGAGGGGCGAACGGCCGGGCGCTTGAGCGTGTCGGAAGTCCGACGCGGACGGGCGCGTTCGGGAGTGATACTGTCGGACAGAACTGTGTGAATCTCACGGCACCACGGGGTGCCGAGATCGTTCACGGACTTCTGTCCGACAGTATGAGTCCCCACCGGCGGACGCGAGGGTATGGCTCCGAACG
>JBDGUM010000029.1:0-16977 GCA_042215855.1 Halobellus sp.
CCTCGGACTCGTCGTCGTCGTCCTGATCGTCCTGTGGCTCCTCGACCGGATCTGACCGGTCGACCCGACGGTTTCTTGCGCGTCCCCGACCCACTTCCGTCGTGTTCAGCCTGAACGTCCCGGTGCCCGGTCGGGTCGGCCGGCTCGCCGGCGACCTCCACCCGGAGCTCTCGCGCTTCGAGCGGATCCGCGACCGCCACACGCTCGTCGCCAAGCGCTTCGACACCGACCGCGACGCCGACGCGGACTCGCTGCCGCGGCTCCGCGAGCGCCTCCGTCCCCTTCTCCGGCGGTCTCCCGGCCCGATCGACCTCCGGATCACCGGTCTCGAACACTTCGCGGACCCCCCGCGCGGGACCGGACCCGTGATTTACCTCGCGGTCGAGAGCGCCGACCTCGAGGCGCTCCACCGCCGGCTCTGCGAGGCGTTCGGCGTCGTCGAGGGGATCGAAGGCGACGACTACGTTCCGCACGTCACGCTCGCCCGCGGCGGGCGGGTCGACGACGCCCGCGACGTCGTCGAGCGACGCGAGATCGACCCGATCGCGTGGACCGCCGACGAACTCCGCGTCTGGGACTCGCGCTACCGCGAGGCCGCGGCGCGGCTTCCGCTCGGCTGACCGCTACTGGGACCGCCGCCGGATCCGCATCCCCATCGGCTCGTCGGGGTGCATCGTCAGCGACCCCCGGAGCTCGAAGGGCTCGTCGCGGACGTAGTCGAGTTCGTACTCCTGCGCCACGGTCCCGAGGATCAGCTTCGCCTCCAGGAGCGAGAGGTGCTTGCCGATGCAGTGGCGCGGGCCGCCGCCGAACGGGAAGTACGCGAACCGCGGCCGCTCGGCCCGGCGATCGGGCAGCCAGCGGTCGGGGTCGAACGCGTCGGGGTCCCGGTACCACCGCTCCGAGCGGTGGACGGCCCACTGCGAGAGCATCACGGCCGAGCCCTCCGGGATCCGGTAGCCGCCCAGCCGGACGTCGACCTTCGGCTCGCGGAAGAGCGCGTAGACGGGGGGATACAGCCGCATCGACTCCTGCAACACGCGATCGAGGTATTCCAAATCGCGGACGGCGGACGCGGTCGGCGCGTCGCCGCCGCAGACCGATTCCAGTTCCGCGTGGACGCGCGCCTCGGCCTCGGGGTGCTCCGACAGGAGGTACCAGGTGTAGGTCAGCGCCAGCGCCGTGGTATCGTGGCCGGCGAGGAGCATCGTCATCAGCTCGTCGCGGAGCTGCTCGTCGGTCTGCTCGCCGCGCTCGCGCGCCCGGAGCAGGATCGACAACAGGTCGGTCGGCCGGCCCTCGTCGCCGACCGCCGCGGACGCCGGGTCCACCGACGGGTCGCGTTCGGTCCCGCGGCGCTCGGCGACCAGTTCGTCGATGATCCCCTCCAGCGCGCGAACGGACCGGTGGTACTCCCGGTTCTCGCGCGTCGGCGCCCACTCGGGGACGACGGCGCGTATCGGGTCGGGCTCGAAGCGCCGGCCGAGCGGTTCGAGGTGCTCCTGGATCTCTTCGGTCTGTGCCTCGGACAGCTGGGTTCCGAACATCGCCTCGACGATGACCCGGACGGTCACCCGGGCCATCTCTAATTGAATGTCCCGCACCTCGCCGGCCTCCCAGTCGTCGAGCATCTCGCGGGCGTTGCGGCCGATCACCTCGCCCAGGCCGGCGACGCGCTCGGGGCCGAACGCCGGCTGGGCCAGCTGCCGCTGCTTCTCCCAGGTCTCGCCGTCGCTGAGGAGCAGCCCGTCGCCGAGCAGCGTCCCGATGGCGTCGCTCTCGACGTCGGTCTTGCCGAACTTCGGCGCCTCCGAAACTAACACCCGCTCGACGTCCGCGGGGTTCGTGAGCAGGTACGTCTCCAGGGGGCCGAGGTCGAACCGGACCACGTCGCCGTAGGCCTCGGCGACGCTCGTCAGGAAGGCGAAGGGGTCGCGGGCGTACTGTCGGCTGTTGCCGAACACGGGGACGCCGGCGGGGCCCGGCGGTTGCGTTCGCATCGGGGGCATCGGAGTACCCTTGGCCTGCAGCGGTATGAGCCGTTCGGCCGTTTCTGATTTCGGTCCGCGAGGCAGCGGCGGCGCCCCGAGTCAACGACGGGCGCTACCCCTGTGAGATCAACCTGCGGAGATACGAGGAGATTCCGAGGTCCCGTTTGGCCATAATGACCGTCCCCGGTGCGTTTTGTCCGACCTGTTCGGGGACCGCCCCGAACACGAACTTCTGGAGCAGTCCTTCCCGGGTCGCGCCGATGACCGTGAGATCGTACTCGGACGACTCGTCGACGATCGTCTCCGCGACGTCTTCCCCCTCCGCGAGTTGCGTCTCACACGACACGTCTGCCAGCGCGGTCGCCGTCTCTTCGAGCGTCTCCATCGCGTTCGAGCGGGTCTGTTCGTCGGCGTCCGGACCGACGACGCGCAGCGCAGTGACGGACGCCCCCGTCGTGTGTGCGATCGCGCGAACCACCTCGGCGGCGTAGTCGGCGTGCGGACCGCCGGCGGTCGGCAGCAGGATCGAGTCGGGCGTCCCGCCGTTGCCGATCCGCTCGACGAGCACGTCACACGCGGCCTCCTGCACCACCGTATCGACGGTCGATCCGAGGACGATATCGCGCCGCCGTGCCGGTCGCCCGCGCCATCCCATCAGGACCGCGTCGGAGTCGTGCTGTGCGATCGTGTGCAGGATGGCCTCGTCGACGTGGTGGCCGATACGGACGATACCGTTGACCGGAACGTCTCTCCCACCGCCGCCCTCCTCGACGGCCCTCGCTCGTTCCAGGACCTCCTGTCGGTCGTCGGCCTCCGCCTGCCCCGCCGACAGCGGCGTCTGTTCGGGGAGGTCGACGACCGACAGCACGAGGATCTCGCCGTCGTTGTCGGCAGCGATGTCACGTGCAGTCCGTATGAGTTGCTCGGTGTGATCGGGATCGGCGATCGGAACGAGCAGCTGGTACTCGCGGTCGTCGGGCGCGGACTGTTCGATGACGGTGGGCGTCTCCTGTTCGATCTCGGCCTCGCTGGTCGTTCCGATGACGGTCACCCAGAGGGCGACCCCGATGACCTCCGCGACGAGACCGAAGACCAGCGAGCCGGGCTCGACGTTGGCGACGAGCACCAGGTTCGCGAGGACGGCGACTATCGGGACGTACGGGACGGCGGGGACCTCGAACCCGCGGTCGATGTCGGGGTACTTCTGGCGCGACCGCACGACGGCGAAGTTGACCACGATCAATCCGGTCAACAGCATGAAGTCGGCGAAGTGGGCGATCGCGCTGATGCCCATATGGAACGGGATGACGCCGGTGTGGATCGTGAGCGTCCCGAACAGCGTTCGCGGCAGCACCGTGAAGAAGAAGATGAAGAACGTGATGAGCACCCCGGTCAGCGCCACCGACCAGTAGGGCGTGTTGAACGAATCGTGCAGGGTGTCGAACCGATCGGGGAGGTGGTCCCGCCGGCTCATCGCCAGCTTCACGCGCGACCCGGCGAGAATCGTCGCGTTCGCCGCCGACAGCATCGAAAACAGGGCCCCGACGATGATGACGTAAAACCCCACGTCGCCGAGGTAGAAGGACGCCGCATAGGCCATCGCGAGTTCGCCGTGCGTCTCGATGAAGTGCTGCGCGCCGGCGGCGTCAGTCACGTCGCCGACGGTCCTGATGAGCAGTTGCAGGTACTCGGGGTTGTTGATGGCCAACGTCACGACGAGCACGACGAGCGAGTAGACGACCGTGACGAACCCCATCGAAATGAAGATGGCCCGCGGGACGTTCCGGCCGGGGTCTTCGATCTCCTCGGCGTTCGTCGCGATCGCCTCGAACCCGAAGAACGTGATGAACACCAGCGCGCTGGTCAGCCCGATCTGGCGGAACTTCGTGAGGTTGTCCGTGACGGACTGCTGGATCGTCGCGGCGTCGAACGCCTGGAGGCCGCCGTACAGGAAGACGATGATGAGGGCGACCTTGAGCGCGGTCACGACGATCTGGAACTGTCCCGACTCCTCGGTGCCCTTGAGGTTGACACCCAGGAGGACGGCGAGAATCACCAGCCCCGACACCCAGAACGGAAGCGCCGCCTGGAGCCCCTGGGAGAACAGCGGAACGATGAATTCGTCGAACCAGTCCGAAAAGGACGCGAGGTAGAAGGCCGCACTCGCGGGGTACCCGAGGATCATCGACCAGCCGACGATGTAGGTGATGTCGGAGTCGAACGTGTTGGCGACGTAGGCGTAGCCGCCGCCCGACTCGGGGTAGATCGAGGCGAACTCGGCGTAGGCGAAGGCGGTAAAGGACGCGACGACCGCGGCGATGACGAACGCGACGATCGCCATCGCGCCGACGTTGCTCACCGCGAGCCCCGACAGGACGAAAATCCCGGCGGCGATCATCGTTCCGACGCCGAGCGCGATCGCCCCGACGACGCCGATGTCCCGGTCCAGTTCGGTCTCGACGCTGGTTCGTTCGTCAGTCACGGATTAAGCGACTGACGGGATCGAAAAAAGCGCTGTCATCTGTAGCGCGGGCTGTTCGGTCGGTGGTACCCTCGACCGACCCGCGTCGAGACGCCTGTTGGATGCCGGAGTCCTCCTGGACCTCCCCTATACTCGATAGCCCGCACGGTCCGTCACGGCGCCGGCGGCTCCCCGTCGTAGGCGTCGAGGTCGGCGTAGAAGTTCAGCATCGCGAACTTCAGCTTCTCGGACGCGACGTCGATGAGTTCGGCGCGCTCCTCCGGCGGGAAGCTGTCGCGGACGCCGTACTTCCCCATCTCGGCGCTCTGCCGGGTGTAGCGCTTGTCGACCAGCAGCCGGACGCCGAAGTCCTCGGGCGAGCGGATCACCCGCCCGAGCGCCTGCCGGGTCTTCCGGATCGTGGGGATCTCGACGGCGTAGCGCCAGCCCGCGGCGTCGCGGTCGCCGTAGGCGCGGTCGTAGGCGTCCTGGATCGCCTCCATCCGCTCCGACAGGTGCGGATACGGCACGCCGACGACCGCGACCGTCCGCGCGTCGTCGGCGTCGAAGCTCACGCCCTCCGCGAGGGTGCCCCACAGCGAGGTGAACAGCGCGGCGTCGTCGCTCGCGACGAACTCCCGGCGGAGCGACTCGGTGTCGACCTCGGGGGCGTCGAGCAGGACCCGCGTCGACACGTCCGCGCGCGACCGGAGGCGGTCGTGGTAGCGTTCGGCCTCGGCGTACGACGGAAAGAACAGGAGCGCGTTCCCGGGCGTGAAGCGGGTCGCGTCCGCCAACACGTCGGCGACGGCGCCCTGGGTCTCGGGGTCGTTCCGCTCGGCGCTGAAGAGGGCGGGCGCCTCGACCGCGAGCGTCCGGCGGCGGTCCTCCGGATATTCGAGTCCGTAGGCCATCGTCGCCGGATCCGACAGGCCGAGGACGTCCTCGGCGACGTCGAAGGGCCGGAGCGTCGCCGACATCAGGATGCTCGCGTGGACCTCCGCGAAGAGCGCCTCGGTCACCTCCCGCGGGATGCAGGTGTACAGCTCCGCGCGGCCGTAGACCTCGTCGGTGCCGGCGTCGCGCCGGACCGAACACATCGGGTGCTGGCCGAGCTTCGCGCCGTCGGACATCCACGCGGCGACGAACTCGGCGGCCTGGAGCGTCTGGCACTCCGAGCGCGTCGTGGCCTCGCCCTCGCGGTAGGCCTCCTCGTACTCCCGGTCGAGCGCCCGGCCGAGCTGGAGCGCGAGGTCGACCTCCGCGTCGATGCCGCGGCCCTCGTAGCGCTCCAGGAAGGCGAGCGTGAGGTCGTCTCGTCGATCCGCATTGGCGATCGAGAGGTCGTACCAGTCCTCGCCGACCTGCTCGCGCTCGCCGAAGCCGAACGCGTCGTCGTAGGTCGCCCGCAGCGCGCCCAGGAACGCCGAGAGGACGTTCTCGGCGGGTTCCGCCCGGGAGTCGTCGGCGTCCTCCAGTTCCGACAGGGCCTCCTCGAGGGTGTTCTCGGTCAGCGTCCGGCTCGCGTGGTCGCGGGCGGCCGACTCGACGTTGTGGGCCTCGTCGAAGACGGTCACGACCTCCTCGGGCTCGCGGCCGAGCCAGCGGAAGAACTGCTCGCGGATGTTCGGGTCCAGGAGGTGGTGGTAGTTGCAGACGACCAGGTCGACCGCCTCCATCCCCTCCTTGAGGAGCTCGTACCCGCAGAGGTCCCGCTCGTGGGCGTACTCGTAGATCTCTTCCGGCGTCCGCACGTCGTCGAAGAGCCACTCGAAGAACTCGTCGTTCGGCCCCGTGAGGTTCTCGTAGTAGTGCTCGCAAATGTTTCCTTCGCGCAGGTCTTCGAGTTCGGACTCGATCTCGTCGAGTTCGTCGGTGACGGCGCTTCTGGCCTCGCCGGCCCCGTCTTCGCCCTCGCGGATGCGGTCTAAGAGCGCCTCGGCCTGCTCGTTCAGTTCGGCGCGCTCTTCTTCCTTCTCGACGAGCGTCCGAGTCGTGTCGCGGAGGGTCTGACACTCCTGGTACTCGACGTCGATGTGGCACATCGACGACTTCCCCTTGAACACCACGGCGCGGAGGGGTTCCTCGCGGGTGATCGCGCGGGCGTCCTCGACGAACTGGCGCATCTGCTGGTGGACGTTCGTCGTGATGACGACCGTCCTGTCGGTCCGCCGCGCGTAGTCGAGCGCGGGCACGAGCGCCGAGAGGGTCTTTCCCGTCCCGGGGGCGCCCTCCAGGAGGACGTCGCGCTCGTCGTCCAGCGCCGCGGCGATCTCGGCCATCGCCGAGCGCTGGTTCGGATACGGCTCCTCGTAGGGGAAGAACCGCTCGTACTCGCCGGTCGTCGACACGGTGCTCCCTCCGCCCTCCTCGGATTAAAAGGCTCGGACGGCGGTCTCATAGTGATTACTCTCACTGTTTCCCGCCGAGCGCCACCCCTATCGACGGCGCTCGGCGATAAGAAACGAGAGTAATCACTATCACTCGCCGACCGCCCGCTGTTCGACGAAGAGAATCACGCCGAGGCCGATCAGCGCGAGCGTGTAGGCGGCCGCCGCGAGGAGCGCGTCCTGGGTCGTCGCGTACTCGCCGGTCCGGAAGATGATCACCTTCCGGACCATCGCGATGATCCCGGTGTAGATGATCAGCCGGACGATGCGGCGCGTCTCGCTCCGCCGGGTGTAGGCGATGACCGTCTGGTACACCTCGACGATGATCAGCAGCAGCAGCCCGGTGTCGATGATGTCGATGACGGCCAGCGGGTCGGTGATGTTGCCCGCCGCGGCGACCTCCACGATCTGGAGCCCGAGGTCGACGACGCCGATGGCGAAGAGCAGCGCGAAGACCCCCGCCGCGGCGAGTTCGACGACGTTGATGAAGTCCTCGATGTAGCTCGCGCTTCGATCGACCCACGTGTCCAGCCACCGCGGCGAACTCCCCACCCCCGCAGCTTCCGGATCTGCGTCCGAATCCGAGTCTCCGACCATACGAGCGTCGCTACTCGATGGTTCGGCTACACGTACATAAAAGCGGTTGCCGTCCTCGATCAGGCGTCCAGCAGTTCGACCAGCAGCCCCTTCTGGGCGTGCAGGCGGTTCTCGGCCTGGTCCCAGACGAGCGCGCGGTCGGATTCGATGATCTCGTGGGTGATCTCCTCGCCGCGGTGGGCGGGCAGGCAGTGCATCACTCGTGCGTCGGTGCCCGAGAGCAGCGCCTCGTTCACCTGGTAGCCCTCGAACGCCGCGAGCTTCTCCTCGCGCTGGTCCTCCTGGCCCATCGAGATCCACACGTCGGTGTAGACCACGTCGGCGTCGGCGACGGCGTCGGCGGGGTCGTCGACGACCGTCGGCGGGTGGCCGATCGCCTCGGCCTGGTCGAGGACCTCGTCACTCATCCCGTACCCCTCTGGCGTCGCGACCGTCAGGTCGAGGCCGGCCATCGCCGCGCCGATCACGAACGACTGGCCGACGTTGTTGCCGTCGCCGACCCAGGCGGCCCGCACGTCGTCGAAGCCGCCGAAGGCCTCCTCGATCGTCAGCAGGTCCGCGAGCGTCTGGCACGGGTGGGCGTCGTCGGTGAGGCCGTTGACGACCGGGACGTCCGAGTACTCGGCGATCTCCAGGAGGTCCCCGTGGTCGAACAGCCGCGCCATCACGGCGTCGACGTACCGCGAGAGCACCCGCGAGGTGTCGGAGAGGGGCTCGCCGTGGCCCAGCTGGATGTCGTCGGGGCCGAGGAAGATGGCGTGGCCGCCCAGCTGGGTCATCCCGGTCTCGAAGGAGATTCGCGTTCGCGTGCTGGGCTTCTCGAAGAGCATCCCCAGCGTCCGGTCCGGGAGCTCGGCGTCGTCCTCGCCGGCCTTGATCGCCGCGGCGCGGTCGAGCACCGCGTGCAGTTCGTCCGTCGAGAGGTCGTCGATGTCGAGGAAGTGGTCGGTTTCCAGCATCGGAGGTCACTCCGTGTCCTGATCCCGCAGGCGCTCGCAGACGTCCACGAGGACGTCGATCGAGCTGTCGTACTCCGCGAGGTCGAGGTGCTCGTTCGGGGCGTGATCCAGGTCCGAGTCGCCCGGTCCGTAGGTCGCCATCGGGCAGTCCCAGGAGCCGGCGTAGATGTTCATGTCGCTGGTGCCGGTCTTCCTGAGCAGTCTGGGCTTGCCGCCGGCCTCGCGGATCGCCACGCGGAACGCCCGGCCGACCTCGGTGCGCGGACTCGTCATCACCGGCGGGATGGGCTTCTCCCAGTGGACGCTGCCCCGCGCGAGCTCGCCCTCCGCGACCTCCCGGATGTCGTCGATGGTGAACTTCGGCGGCACGCGGAACTGGACGTCGACGGTCGCCTCGACCGCGAGGCCGTCCTCCGTCGGGCCGCCATCGAAGCTGACGGGCTTGGTCGTCACGGTGTCGAAGACGCCGTCGGACTCGTCCGCGTCGAAGAAGTCGGCGACGCTGGACCACCAGTTCACCGCCGACTGGATGGCGTTGTCCTCCGGCCGCGAGGAGTGGCCGAGCTCGCTCGTCGAGACGTACGTGCCGGAGAGGAAGCCGCGGTAGCCGAGGGTGATGCCGTCCCAGCCCGAGGGCTCGCCGTTGATCACCGCCTCGGGCGCCTGGCGGTCCTCGACGAGGTGCCAGGCGCCGGTGGAACTGGTCTCCTCCTGGACGACGCCGACGAATGAGACGCCGGTCTCGACCGCCGCGACGGCCATCGCCGCCAGCGGCCCGGTCGCGTCGACGCTGCCGCGACCCCACAGCACGCCGTTCTCGATCTTCACGGGCACGTCGCCCGGGACGGTGTCGACGTGCGAGGTCAGGAGCACGGAGTCGTCGGCGGGCGCGCGGACGTTCCCCACCTCGTCGATCCACACCTCGCGGTCGTGGGCCTCGAAGAACGCCTTCAGCCGCTCGGCGGCGGCGCCCTCCTGGCCGGACGGCGAGGGGATCGAGACGAGGTCCGCCAGCAGCGTCTGGGCCTCGTTCAGGCCCTCGGTGAGCCCCGGCTGGACGTCGAAGACGTCGTGATCCGCCACGAACGCGGTGCCGCCGTCGCCCGCGACGTCGACGCTGTCGGCGTCGAAGTCGACGTCCAGTTCGGTCGGGTCGGGGTCGGACGCCTCCGGCTCTGCCTCGTCGAGTTCGTCGGGGTCGAGTTCGATGCTCATCCCAGCACCTCCACGAGGGAGTCGACGAACTGGTCGGCGTGGCTCTCGTCGATCGTGAGCGGCGGGAGCAGCCGGACGACCGTCCGGCCGGCCGGCAGCGCGAGCACCTGCTCGGAGAGCGCGAGGTTCTTCAGCACGCGGTTGGCGCCGCGCTTCACCTGGACGCCGATCATCAGGCCGACGCCGCGGACCTCCCGCACGGGGAGGCCGTGCTCGTCGACGACGGTCTCGAGCTCGCTCCGGAGGTGCTCGCCGACGCGCGCGGCGTTGCCGGGCACGTCCTCGTCGACGATCGTCTCCAGGGTCGCGTTGGCCGCGGCGGCGACGACCGGGTTGCCCGAGAAGGTCGAGCCGTGGTCGCCGGGGTTCTCCGCGATCCAGTCCTTCACGAGCGTCGTGCCGAGCGGCAGCCCGTTGGCGATCCCCTTCGCGGCGGTGAGGATGTCCGGCTCGACGCCGACGCCCTCGCAGGCCCAGAGGTCGCCGGTCCGCCCGACGCCGGTCTGGATCTCGTCGAAGACGAGCGCCGCGCCCGCGTCTTCGGTCACGTCGCGGGCGTGTTCGAGGTACGCCGCGGAGGCGGGGTGGATGCCGCCCTCGCCCTGGATCGGCTCCAGGAAGAGCGCGGCCGTCTCCTCGTCGACCGCCTCGGCCAGGGCGTCGGGGTCGCCGTAGGGGACGAACTCGACGCCGCCGGCCAGCGGCTCGAACGGCGCCTTGTACTTGTCCTTCCAGGTCATCGCGAGCGCGCCGAGCGTCCGGCCGTGGAAGCCGCGCCTCGTCGCGACGATCTTCGAGCGGCCGGTCGCCGAGCGGGCGAACTTCATCGCCGCCTCGTTGGCCTCGGTCCCGGAGTTGCAGAGCCAGACGTTGTCGGCGTCGCCCGGCCCCAGCGCGGCCAGCTTCTCGTAGAGTTCGGTCCGGACCTCGACCGGGTACGAGGCCTGCACGTAGGTCAGCTTCTCGGCCTGTTCCTGGACGGCGTCGGTCACCGCTGGGTGGGAGTGCCCGAGCGCGGCGACCGCGTAGGAGGCGCCGAAGTCGAGGTACTCGGTGCCGTCGGGGCCGTAGAGGTACGCGCCCTCGCCGGACTCGATCCGGATCGGCTTCTCGGAGAAGACGAACCCGCCGCTCATCCTTCGGCCTCCGTCTCCTCGGCGGCGACCGCGCTCGCCTCGATGTGGGTGCCGCTCCCGCCGAGCGCGGCCAGGATCGGATCGTCGGCGTTCGCGTCCGCGACGATCACGGTCGTCGCCCCGCCGGAGAGCGCCTCGTTGGCTGCCATCACTTTCTTGGTCATAAACCCTTCCGCAGCGTCCTTTAGCGCGTCGAATTCCGCCGGAGTCGCGACCGACCCGATCAGCGTCGACTCGTCGTCCGGATCCCGATAGACGCCGGCGACGTCGGTGAGGACGACCAGTTCGGCCCCGAGCGCGCCCGCGACGGCCGCGGCGGCCCGGTCGGCGTCGGCGTTGACCGCGACGCCGTCGTCGGCCAGCATCGGGACGGTGACGACGGGGGTGTAGCCCTCGTTCAACAAGAGCTCGAGCAGGTCGGCGTTCACGTCGGTGATCTTCCCCGAGTGGTCGCCGCGCTTGATCTTCTTCTTGCCGTCCTCGATCACTCTCACTGCGGACTTCCGCGGGCCCGAAAGCAAGCCGCCGTCGACGCCGGACAGGCCGACGGCGTCGACGCCCGCGTTCCGGAGCGTGACGGTGAGGTCGGTGTTGAGCTTGCCGGGCATCACCATCGTGAACACCTCCATCGTGCGCTCGTCGGTGAAGCGCCCGACGACGCCGCCGGGCGTCTCGACGTAGGTCGGCTCCTCGCCGAGCTCCTCGAGCGTGTCGTCGACGGCGGTCGAGCCGCCGTGGACGACGACGACCTCGCGCCCCTCGCCGACGAGCGCCGCGACGTCTTCGACCGCGCCCGCGGGGTCGACAGCGCGCGCGCCGCCGACCTTCACGACGACCGGCGGCTCGTCGCTCCGGCCGCCTCGCTCGCCTCCGTCGGTTCGGACCTGTCGATCGGTCGTGCGACCGTCGGTCGGCGTCTGGCGCGCGGCGCGTGCGTCGTGTGGGTGATCTTCGTGGGTCATCGTCGAAAGGGTGTCAGTCAGGGCGCGCCGACGGGGTGGAGCCCGGCGAACTCAAGCCCCGCGGTCTCGTCGAGCCCGAGCGCGACGTTGGCGGCGTGGACGGCCTGTCCGGCCGAGCCCTTCATCATGTTGTCGATCGCCGAGAAGACGACCAGTCTCCGATTGCCGGGATCGACCTCGAAGCCGACCTCCCCGTAGTTGGTCCCGGCGACCGCCTTCGGCTCGGGGTAGCGGTAGACGCCGCCCCCGCCGGCGACGGTCCGCATGAACGGCTCGTCGGCGTAGGCGTCGCGGTAGGCGCTCCAGAGGTCGCCCTTCGAGACGGGCTGATCGGGAAAGAGGTGGCAGGTCGCGCTCGCGCCGCGGGTCATGTCGACCGCGTGGACGGTGAAGGACACCGACAGTCCGAGGAACTCCTCGATCTCGGCCTCGTGGCGGTGGCCCGTCGGCGCGTAGGGGCGGACGATCCCCGAGCGCTCGGGGTGGCTGGAGGCGTCGCCGCCGCCGGCGCCGCCCTCCGAGGAGCCGACCTTCACGTCGACGACCGCCTGCTCGTCGCCTTCGAGGATTCCGGCGTCGAACAGCGGCTTCAGCCCGAGGATCGTCGCGGTGGCGTTGCAGCCGCCGGAGGCGATCAGGCTCGCGCCGTGGAGGTTCTCTCTATTTATCTCGGGCAGCGCGTACTCGGCCTCCGCCAGGTACTCGGGACAGACGTGGCCGTCGTACCACTCGTCGTACTGTTCCTCCGAACTGAGCCGGAAGTCCGCCGACAGGTCGACGACGGTGTCGGCGGCCTCGCGGAACCGGTCGATGTGTTCCATCGAGACGCCGTGGGGCGTCGCCGCGAACAGGGCGTCGACCGATTCGAGGTCCTCGGGCGAGGTGAAGCGGAGGTCCATCTCCCGGAGGTTCGGGTGGACGTGGCCGACGGTCTTGCGCTCCTTCGAGCGGCTCGTCGCCTGGACGACGTCGAACTCGGGGTGCTGATAGAGGAGCCGGAGGAGCTCGCCGCCGGTGAAGCCGGAGCCGCCGACGACGGCGGCGGTGTAGTCGGGATCCGCGTCGGTCGAGTCGTCGCTCATACGCTCGCTTCGGCCTCCGTCGCTACCTCGTTTTCGATCCAGTCGACGACTTCGGCGGGGACGTCGACGTCGACGGCGTCGTTGAGCGCCTTGAACTCCACCGTGTGGTTGACCTCGTGGACGGTGTAATCCTCGCCCGTCTCCATCAGGTCGATCCCCAGGAGCCCGCCGCCGACGGCGTCCGACGCGTCGGCGACGAGTTCGCGAACGCGGTCGTCGACCTCGAAGGCCTCCACCTCGCCGCCCTTCGCGGCGTTGGTGAGCCAGTGGTCGGACGAGCGCGTCATCGCGGCGACCGGCTCGCCGTCGACGGCCACGACGCGGATGTCGCGGCCGGGCTTCTCGACGAACTCCTGGACGTAGAACACCTTGTGCTGGTAGTGGCCCAGCGTCGCCTTGTGTTCGAGGATGGCCTCCGCGGCCGAGCGGGACTCGACCTTCGCCATCAGCCGCCCCCACGAGCCCACGACGGGCTTGATCACGCAGGGGTAGCCGAACGCCTCGATCGTCTCCAGGGCGCTGTCGGTCGTGAACGCGACCTCGGTGTTCGGCGTCGGGACGCCGGCCCCCTCCAGCGCGAGGCTGTTCTTCACCTTGTCGGCGCAGACGTCGGCGGTCTCGGCCGAGTTGATGACGGGCACGTCGTAGGCGTCGAGGAACTGCGTGATGTAGACGCTCCGGCTCGTCGCCAGACAGCGATCGACGACGACGTCCACGTCCGCGAAGGCGTCGGGCGCCTCCGAGATGTCGAACTGCTCTTTCCGGACGTCGATCTTCTCGACCTCGTGGCCGCGGCCGCGAAGCTCCTCCAGGAGGAGCTTCTCGTCCTTCCGAATCCGGGAGTAGAGCAGCCCAACCTTCATTTCACTCGCCCCAGTCCTCTTCGAGTTCCGGGGCTTCCTCGAGGACGATCGGGTCGACCGAGACGACTTCGAGCTCCGCGCCGGTCGCGGGGCTGTCGACGATCTCGCCGACCTCGACGTCGGCGGGGATCTCGATCTCTTCGCCGGTCAGCGGGTCTTCCGCGGTGATGGTCTCTGCCATACCCGTCGGTGGGCGTGGAAGCGACTTAAACCCATCGAAGTTATCGGATAAATTACCTGAACGGCAACACCACTAACGGCGTGTGAGGGGCGATCAGTCCGCCCGTGTGAAATCTATGTCTGATTTCATATGTTATCGTCCCCGGCGGGGGACCGTCGCGGTCGCCTCCCGCGGGGCGGCCCGCGCGCGTCGCGCGGCGGCGGCCGAGCCTCAGACATACTCGGCCACCTCCGTCTCCAGCGCCGTCGCGGCCGCTTCGAGGGCGTCGCGACGCTCGTCGATCGCCGCCGAGTCGGCGTCGACTTGATCAGCAGCGGCGTCGAGCTGGCCCGCCACCGCCTCGGGCGCGGGGCCGCCGGCCGAGTCGCGGCTCGCCACGCTCTCGACGGGGTCGAGCACGGCCTCGACCTGCGCTCTGGGCACGTACTCGAAGAGGGACGCGCCGAGCACGTCGGCTGCGACCTCGTCAAGTGTTGCGACGTCGGGCGTCCCGCCGCCGGCCCGCTCGGCCGCCTCGGCCAGGACCTCGTGGGCGGTCCGGAACGGCACGCCGGCCATCGCGAGCGCGTCGGCGACGCCCGTAGCGGTGGAAAATCCATCGCCGGCCGCCTCGGCCAGCGTCTCCGCGGGCCACTCGGCGGTCGCGACCGCGCCCGCGGCGACGGCCGTCGCCTCCGTGACCGCGTCGACGGCGTCCCAGGCGTGGGGCGTCGCGCGCTGGAGGTCGCGGTTGTACGCCCGCGGGAGCCCCTTCAGCGTCGTCAGCAGTCCCGTGAGGTCGCCGACCGCGTCGCCTGCGACCGCGCGGACGAGTTCGAGCGTGTCGGGGTTGACCTTCTGCGGCATGATCGACGACGTCGAGGAGTAGTCGTCCGCGAGGTCGACGAAGCCCCTGTTCGCGAAGATCACGAGGTCCTCGGCGAGGCCCGACAGCGTCACCGCGTGCGTCGCGAGCGCGCCCGTCGCCTCCGCGAGGAAGTCCCTGCCTGCAGAGGCGTCCATCGAGTTCTCGACGACGCCGTCGAAGCCGAGCAGGTCGGCCGTTCTTCCCCTATCGATGTCGAAGGGAGTTCCCGCAAAGGCGGCCGCGCCGAGCGGCGAGCGGTTCGTCCGGTCGTACGCGTCGAGCAGCCGCGCGGTGTCGCGGGCGACCGCGGACTCGTACGAGAGGAGGAAGTGCGCGAGCGTCGTCGGCTGGGCGGGCTGGAGGTGCGTGTAGCCCGGCATCACGGTGTCGACGTGCTCGGCGGCGACCTCCGCGAGCGCCTCGCGCAGCGCGACGGTGCCCTCGGCCGCGTCGAGGAGGTCCTCGCGCAGGCGGTAGCGGATGCACGTCGCGACCTCGTCGTTGCGGCTCCGGGCGGTGTGCATCTTCCCGCCCTCGGGGCCGACGCGCTCGACGACGGCCGTCTCGATCGCCTCGTGGACGTCCTCGCCGTCGGGGAGCGCGCCGTGGCCCGCGCCCTCGACTTCCTCGAGGGCCGCGAGGATCTCGCCCGCGACGTCCGACTCGACGATGCCCTGCTCGGCGAGCATCACCACGTGCGCGCGGTCGACGGCGAGGTCGGCCTGGAAGATGCGCTCGTCGGCCGCGAGGCTCGACAGGAAGTCGCGAGCGGGGCCGCCGCTGAAGCGGTCCCGCCGGATCACGCTCGCGTCCTCGGCGTCCTCGCCCTCTGTCATCGTCGCTTACTCCCAGTCGCCCTCGTCGCCGCGCTCGGCGGCCTCCGTCGCGGCGTTCGCGAGCCGCGACTGGAAGCCGTGGTACTTCGCGACGCCCGTCGCGTCCTTTTGGGTGATGTCGCCGACGCCGGAGGTGTTGAACGAGGCGGCGTCCTCGGAGTAGACCGCGTACTCGGACTCGCGACCGACCGCGCGGGCCTGGCCGCCCTCGAACTTCACCGTCACGGTGCCGGTGACGCGCGTCTGCGTCTCCTCGATGAAGCCCTCGAGGGCGTCGACGAGCGGGTGCTCGACGAGGCCCTCGTAGCCCTTCTGGGCCCACTCGTCGTCGATGGAGCGCTTGAAGTCGCGCTCGTCCTTCGTGAGCACGAGCCCTTCGAGCGCCTCGTGAGCGGTCAGCAGCGTCGTCGCCGCCGGGTGCTCGTAGTTCTCGCGGACCTTCAGCCCGAGCATCCGGTCTTCCATCATGTCCGTGCGGCCGACGCCGTGCTTTCCCGCTTGGGCGTTGAGCTGCTCGATGAGTTCGACGGGCGAGAGCGCCTCGCCGTCGAGCGCGACGGGGTAGCCGTCCTCGAACTCGATCTCCACTAATTCAGTTTCGGTGTTCTCCGCCGGATCCTGGGTCCACTCGTAGATGTCCTCCGGCGGCACGTAGCTGGGGTCTTCCAGCTGGCCGCCCTCGACCGAGCGGCTCCAGAGGTTGGTGTCGATCGACCAGACGCCGGAGTTCCCGGACTGGACGGGGAGGTCGTGCTCCTCGGCGTACTCCCGTTCCCACTCGCGGGTGAGTTCCATCTCGCGCACGGGCGCGACGACGTCGAGGTCGGAGGCGCGCCAGACGACCTCGAAGCGGAGCTGGTCGTTGCCCTTGCCGGTGCAGCCGTGCGCGAGCGCGTCACAGCCCTCTTCCTCGGCGACCTCGAGGATGGCGTTCGCGATGACCGGCCGCGCCAGCGCCGTCCCGAGCGGGTAGCCCTGGTAGGTCGCGTTCGCGCGCACCGAGTCGAAACAGAGGTCGGCGAACTCCGCCTTGGCGTCGACGACGTGCAGGTCCAGGCCGTGAGCGTCCGCCGTCTCCTGTGCCTCCTCGAACTCCGACTCGGGCTGGCCGACGTCGACGGTGACGCCGACGACCTCGTCGTAGCCGTACTCCTCCTGCAGGAGCGAGACACACACCGTGGTGTCCAGCCCGCCGGAGAACGCGAGTGCCACGCTTGTCATTATACCTCCGAATCAGTCGCTCTCCCGTATAAATTACACGGTTTAGAGTATAGAAATAAAACCGCAGCAATGCCTGTACGCGGGTCGAAGAGACGCTGGTCGCTTCCGGGTCGGATCGACGGGACGTGGAAGAGAGGGTAGTGGTGGGCCTAGGCGGCCCGTCGTCGGCGGCGTCGCGCGCCGGCGTCGACCGGCGCACGCGGCGCCGAGACGGCCGGAGCGGCGGCTCCCGGGAG
>JBDGUM010000109.1:0-3285 GCA_042215855.1 Halobellus sp.
TCGGGCGTGTACTCCTCGCCGTCGAGCTCGACGGTGTAGTCCTCCTCGCCCATGTGGCGCTTGATCGACTGTACCGTCTGCTCGGGGTTCTTGACGGCCTGGTTCTTCGCCGGTTTCCCGACCAGTCGCTCCCCGTCGTCGAACGCGACGACGGAGGGCGTCGTCCGCTCGCCCTCGGAGTTCACGATGATCTCCGGGTCGCCCCCTTCCATCACCGCGAACGCGCTGTTCGTGGTGCCGAGGTCGATACCGAGGATCTTGTTGCTCGCCATCTTGCCGCTAACTACTGGTCTAAATCGGTTAAAGGTTACTAGACAGCGGTCACCCTGGCTGTGACGGGGGACGCCACTGTAGTGCGATTATTCCGTGTGAGTCGTTGCCAGGTAGATGGATTTATATCGAAGCGCAGGTCAGCCGACGCGGGCCGGGGTCAGAGGATCACGTCCTCGACGTCGGCGGCGCCGGCGCGCCGGACGACCGCGCGGACGACGTCCTGTGCGCCGCCGAGGTTGTCGGAGTCGCCGTCGAGGACGAGGAGCTTCGCCGGCCGTCCCGCCTCGATCAGGCCGCAGTCCAGCCCCGCGATCTCGGCGCCGTTCCGGGTCGCCATCCGGAGGACCTCTCTCGCCGAGACGTCCGCGAGCTTGGCGGCGAACGCCATCTCCCGGAACATCGACGGGGAGTTCAGCATCACGTTGTCGGTGCCGAGCGCGACGGTCGTCCGCTCGGCGAGTTCCCGGATCGGCGGCACGCCGACGCCGGTCACGAGGTTCGACCGCGGACAGACGACGACCGGGATCCCGTTGTCCGCCAGCCGCTCGTAGTGGAGCGGTTCGGGGTGGACCATATGCACGAGGAAGTCGGGGTCGAGGTCCAGCGCGGGGTTGATGTCGTGGGGGTCCCGCTCGCCGGCGTGGATGCCGAAGAGCTTCCCCGCCTTCCTCGTGGCGGTGCGGAGGTGATCGAAGTCGTCGTCGCGGGCGCCCGAGGCGCCGAATCCGTCCGACTCCCGCATCGCGGCCTCGGTCTCCCGACCCAGGACGACCGGCTCGATCGGGAGGTCCGCCGCGGCGTCGCGGATGTACTCGACGCCCTCGACGCCGCCCTCGCGGAACTCGACGCAGGCCGCGGTCCCGGTGTCGCTCATCAGCCTGAGCGAGCGGCGCATCGCCGCGACCGTCTCCTCCCGGCTCGCCGCGCGGAGGAGCCGATGTTTGAGTCCGTCCGGCGGCGCGACGAGTTCGTCCAGCGAGAGCCCGGCGCCCGCCTCCTTGGCGATCGAGTCGCCGATGTGGGTGTGGGCGTTGACGAACGCCGGCAGGACGATGTTCTCCGAGCGTACCTCGGCCTCCTCGACCGCCGTGATTTCGCCGTCCTCGACGACCACCCGGCCCTCGATCGGTTCGAACTCCGGTCCGGCGAGAACGGTTCCCTCGATGAGCATCGGCTCATCGTCGCCGGCGCAGCGGCTTGAAGCTCCCGGCAGCGACTCGCCGCGGCTATCAGTCGGTGAACTCGTCCAGCGTCGACGTCACGCCGGGCCGGACGTCGGAGACGAGCGCTCCATCGAGGTCGAGACCGAGCGTCTCCACGGCCGCCCGTCCGGCGGGATCGGTCTCGGACTCGGGGACGTAGACGCCGAGCCGCCACTGCTGTTTCTGGGCCGTCCGCAGGGCCGACACCAGCGGCGACTGCTTTCCCAACTGCCGCATCTCGCCGCTCACCATCACCCGCGAGGTCGACTCCTCCATCGACGGCCGCGGTGGGACGTCGATCACGACCTCTCCGGGTTCGAGGCCCGCCCGGTCCGCGACGGCCCGTTCCAGGTCCCGCAGGGTCCCGAAGTCGGCGTGAACGACCTCCTCGGGGACGGCGTCGATCTCGGCCCAGACGGCCCGCTTGAACAGGTCGCGGGTCCCCAGCCGGCGGGCCACCTCGCCCGTTTCGGGGGTCGTCCGGAGGGCGACGAGCAGGTCGTGGTCGTCCATCCGCCGGAGTCGCCGTGGCGAGATGTCGGGTTGATCGAGCAGCCGCTCGGCGCCGCGACGGAGCATCGCCTTCGAGATCCGCGCCACGTGGTGCTGGTAGACGGTGGGATTCATCAGCGCGCGCGCGAGCAGCAGCGACTCGGCGGTCTGGACGTTCCCCTCCGCGAGGACGAGTTCGCCGTCGACGAAGGTGAGTTCGCGGATCAGCCGCTCGTGGTCGATCGTGCCGTATGGGACGCCGGTGTGGTGAGCGTCGCGGACGAGGTAGTCCATCCGGTCGACGTCGAGTTCTCCCGAGACCAGCTGGCCGTACTGGCCCTCGCCGGCGACGAGCCCGGCAACGCGGTCGGGATCCAGATCGTGCTCGCGGAGGACCTCGCCGACCTCGCCCTCGGCGAGCAGTTCGCCGACGTCGTCGTGGTACTTCCCCGTGTGCCGGTGTATCACCCCCTCGACGTTGTGACTGTAGGGACCGTGGCCGACGTCGTGGAGGAGCGCGGCCGCCCGGATTCGCTCGCCCCGAATCCCGTCGATGCCGAGGTGGTCGAGCGCCCGGTCGGCCAGGTGATACACCCCCAGCGAGTGCTCGAAGCGGGTGTGGTTGGCCGAGGGATAGACCAGTTGGACCGTCCCCAGCTGCTTGATGTGTCGGAGCCGCTGGACCGGCTCGGTGTCGAGGAGGGCCGCGGCAACGCCCTCGACCTCGATGTGGTCGTGGACGCTGTCTTTGATCGTCGCCATACGTCGGATTGCGCCGGATCGTACAAAAAGCGTCGCCCGGAACGCGCGCACAGTTTATCCGAATTCAGCCGGATTTGCGGTCCGCCGCGAACCAAATCCGGATTGAGTGTCTTCCCGGTTGAAGTACTCCCCCGTCCAAGGGAGGGATGCGACGTCGCCTTCGCGGCGTCGCGGAGAGCCGGCCCGATGGATGGACGGGCCGGCGACGCCCGCGATCCGGACTGACCGGCCGGTCGCGGCGCTCACCGCCGGCGGCCGGCCCCGTCTCCGACCGCCGCTCGAACCAGAGGCACCCGCAGTCTGCGCCGCACTGCCGATCGACACCCCACCCGTCGCCTCTTCGTCCGTCGACTCATCCGGTGGCTTGATATCCGTCCCTTCCTATGTCCAGTTAGTCACGAATGCCGCTGTCACTCTCCTCCGGCGCGCTCTACGGTCTGTACGTCCTCTCGTTCGCCGTCGTCGCCCTCGTCTGTCTCTGGATGGTTCCCAAGGCCCGCCGCATCGAACACGACGGGACCCGGCGGGGCCTCTACTGGCTCCTCCTCACGAGCGG
>JBDGUM010000109.1:3385-16796 GCA_042215855.1 Halobellus sp.
CGCGTCAACACGAAGACCAGGCCGCTCTTCGCCCTCCTGGGCCTGACGGCCATCCCCGTCACGTTCGACGTCGCCGGCGCGGTGTTCCCGTGGGCGCTCGACATCACGTACTCGTCGATCGGCGTCGCGGCCTTCTCCCTCGGCGTGTTCACGCTCTACTTCGACCGGTTCCAGTTCGTCCGGGTCGCTGGGGAGGCAGACGACCCGATCATCGTCGTCGACGAGGACGGGGAGCTCAGGGACTTCAACGAGCGCGCGCGGACGCTCTTCCCCGCGCTCTCCGACGGGCTCGACGAACCGCTCGACGCCGTCGCACCCGAACTGGCCGCGGCGCTCGAAGACGAGGAGTCGATGTACACGATCGAGGTCGACGGCGAGACGCGGTACTTCAACGTCTCGGCCAACCCCTTCACGACCGGAGGCGCACAGACCGGCCAGTCGGTCGTCCTCACGGACGTGACCGACCGCGAGCAGTACCGCCGCGAGCTCGAGGAAAAGAACGAGAAGCTCGAACAGTTCGCCAGCATCGTCAGCCACGATCTCCGGAACCCCCTGCAGGTCGCGAAGGGCCGCACCGAACTGGCGAGGGAGACCGGCGACGTCGACCACCTCGACGCGGTCGTCCGGGCCCACGAGCGGATGGAACAGCTCATCGAGGAGATGCTGACGCTCGCCCGCGAGGGCGTCGCGATCGACGACACGGAGCGGGTCGACATCCCGGCGATCGCCAGGCGGTCGTGGTCGATGGTCGAGTCCGACGGGGCCGAACTCGTCGTCCCCGAGGACTTCGACTGCCCGGTCGAGGCCGACCCCGATCGGCTCCAGCAGCTGTTCGAGAACCTCTTCAGGAACGCTGTCGAACACGGTGGCGAGTCGGTGACCGTGAGGATCGGCTCCACAGAGGACGGCTTCTACGTCGAGGACGACGGTCCGGGCATTCCCGAGGAAAAGCGAGACGAGATCTTCGAGGCGGGATTCACTACCGCCTCCGACGGGACGGGCTTCGGGCTCGCTATCGTCTCCGAGATCGTCGAGGCTCACGGGTGGGAGATCCGGGCGACGGAGGGCAGCGACGGGGGTGCCCGGTTCGAGATCGTGGGGGTGAGCGAACTGCGGCCGCGGGCCGAGGCGTAACTGGAGTCCCGAGATCGGTTTTCTGTCACCGGATCTTCCGCACGTCGCTCACGTCGAAGCCGCCCTCGTGAATCTCGGTCTCGAACCGGACGATGTTCTCGCGCTCGATCTGGGAGAGGACCCCGCGGAACTCCTGGACGACCATCGTCCGCGCGCGCTTCGAGCCGCCGGACTCCCACTCGAACTGGAGCGTGCCGTCGGCGGCGTCCATCAGGTGGCCGAGTTCGGTCTCCTCCAGCGTCTCCCGGCTCGCGTACGCGAGGATGAGCCCGTTCCAGCGGTGGGCGGCCTTCCCAAGCCCGCGGACGAGCATCGCGATGTCGTTCCACGCCATGTCGTCGGAGATCGCGGCGACGAGGTCGGTGATCGAGTCGATGACGACCAGGTTCTCCTCGGCGTTCGCGTTGAGATACTGGCCGAGCGCGGTGAGCACCTCCGCGCGGTCCTCCCGGCCGCCGAGGTCCTGCAGGGTCGTCGTCTCCCCGAGGTACCACTCGCGGGGGACCGGGCTCAACTGGAAGTACTCCGGCGAGAAGTCCCGGACCTGGATCCGGTCCGTGGCCGCCTCGACGAGTTCGTCGTCGAGGACGTACGACATCTCCCTGCGGACGTTCGACTCGTCGGCGGTGAAGGAGAGGTAGTGAACCTCCGGCGGCGGCGACGCCGTCTCGTGGAGGTCGCCGTAGTGGAGCTCGAAGAGCTCCTCGTCGGCGTGGGCGAGCGCGTTCATCGTCGCGCTCGTGTACATAAACTCCCGGGCGCCGGCCCCCGGTTCGCCCACGAGCAGGACGACCGTCCCCGGCGGCGCGCCGCCGTCGATGATCCGATCGAAGCGCGACACTCCGAACGGGATGCGATCCATACGCACACGTCTCGGTCGGCGGCGTTAACGGTTTCGGGCAGCCGCGACGGCTACGCGCGCTCGGCCCGCTCGACGCGTTCGACGTCGGCGCCATCGTTCCGTGGTGCCGCCACCCGGACGTCGCCCGCGACGTCCGCGGCTCGGAGGGCGTCGCGGCCCGCCCGACGGGCTTGGGCGGCGTGGCGCTCGTCGGTGACGGCGTAGACGCACGGCCCCCACGACGACTGGCCGACGCCGAAACACGACGGCTCGTCGCCGAGGGCGTCGACGAGGCGTCCGACGGGCGCCCGGTAGGTCCCCGACTGCTCGTCGGCGTACCAGGTCCCGTTGAGCCGGCCGATCCGCTCGGCGGCCGCCCCGAATCGGGCGGCGGAGCCCTCGGCGATCGCCGGCAGCAGCCGACGGAGGACGGTCCCGGCGACCTGGTCGCCGACGGCGGGGTCGGCGTCCTCGATCACGCGGCGCATACTCTCGTCCTCGCAGTCGCCGTTCCGGCCGACGTCCGCGTCCGGCACGACGACCAGGAACCGCCAGTCGTCCGGGACTCCGCGACGGACCGTCAGGGGCGGGGTCGTCCAGGTGCCGTCGGCGGGGCGATCGGCGGTGAACGCGTCGCTCGGGTGGCCGCCGTCGACGACGAAGCCGCCTCGTTCGAACGTCGCGACGCCGACGCCCGAGCGGCCGGCGCGTCCGAGGTCCGGAGCCCGTGACCGCACCTCGGGCTCCCGGCCGTGCGCCCGAGCCACGGCCGACAGGACCGCGAGCGCCAACTGCGTCCCGCTCCCCAACCCGACGTGTCGGGGTAACGCCCGCTCGACCGTCACCGACGCGCCGGGGAGATCCAGGAGGTCGACCGCGCGCTCGGCGTACTCCCGGGCAGGCTCGCGCCCGCACTCGACGCCCTGGGCTGGCTCGGCGGTGACGACGGTCCGGGGTTCGTCGAGCCCGACGCCGAGACTCCCGTAGAGCCGCTCGTGGTCGAGGCTCAGATCGACGAAGCCGAAGTGGAGGCGGGCACCCGTCGAGACGCGCACGTGACTCATCACCCATAGCTACAGGTGACAGGTGATTGGAGGTTGTGACGGTGGCAAGCCCACCCGGTGTCGGAAGCGACGTGGCCTCTCTCGGTCATCGGGGTCGATGCGGCCTCATAATGACTAGGCTCACTGTTTACCGGTGATCGCCGTGAACGTGGATGGCGATCACCGGTAAGAGACGAGACTATAGTAGCGCTTGCAAGTCTTCACTCACTCGATCGCACGACGGCGTGTGATCGGATGAGCAATCAGTTGCAAACGCTACTATAGTCATTATCAGGGCAGCGGACAGAGACTCGCGGTGAAGACGGCGACGTCGTCCGACTCGTTTCGCGCGCCGTGGACGGCCCCGCGATCGTGTCGGACGACCCCGGGCGCTTCGACGGTCTCCTCGTCGCCGTCGCGGACGACCACGACCGAGCCTTCCAGGACGTGGAAGACGTTGGTGCTGTCGGCGTGTTCGTGCGGTTCGAGCTCCGCGCCCGGACCGAGCGCGAACCCCTTCACCAGCACGTCGTCGGTGACGACCAGCTCCGTCGTCTCGACGTCGCCGTCGTCGGGGTTCAGCGACTCTCGTGCCTCGGGATACAGATCGAGCGTCATCACAGGGGACGTGCGTCGGACTCGTATATATACTGTCGGTCCGGACCGGGCCCCGGCGGTCCGCTCACTCGGTGAGAATCTCGAAGCGGGCGCCGCCGTCGCTGCCCGCGACCGCGCGGATCTCCCACCCGTGGGCCTCGGCGCACTGCTGGGCGATCGCGAGGCCGAAGCCCGTGCCGTCGTGACTCGTCGAGAACCCGTACTCGAAGACCTCGTCGCGGTCCTCCTCGGGGATGCCCGGGCCGTCGTCCTCGACGTAGAAACCGTTCTCCATCGAGCCGACCCGCACCGTGACGTCCGGCCCGCCGTGCTCGACCGCGTTCCGGAACAGGTTCTCGAACAGCTGTCTGAGTTGCGTCTCGTCGGCGAGGACCTCCGCGTCGGTCTCGACGGCGAGCGTCGCCTCCGCAGTGTCGACGTTTGTCCAGCAGGTCCGGACGAACGCGTCGAGGTCGATCCGTTCCCGATCGATCTCCGTGTCGCGATCCCGGGCCAGCGTCAGGAGGTCGTCGACGAGCGACTTCATCCGATCGTGGGCGTCCCGGACCGCCTCCAGCTGTTCGTGGTCGCAGTCATCCATCGCCAGCTCCAGCCGCCCCTGTGCGACGTTGAGGGGGTTTCTGAGGTCGTGCGAGACGACGCTCGCGAACTGCTCGAGCCGGGCGTTCTGCCGCGTCAGTTCGCGCTCGCGCTCTCGGAGGCGCTCGTTCCGCTCGACCTGTTCGAACGCGCGGGCGAGGTTGACGGCGAGGATCTCCCCGAGGACGACGTCGCCTTCGTCGAAGGCGCTCGGCTCCTCCGAGCCCGCGAGGAGCACCCCGTACTCTTCGAGCGGGAAGAAGACCTCGCTCCGGATCCGCGTGTCGTCGTTGTACCGGTCGGGGTCTTCGCGGACGTCGGAGACGAAGCTCGTCTCGCCGTTCCGGAACACCCGCCCCGCGATGCTGTCCTCGAGGGAGAACGTCGGCGGCTGCCCGATGAGGTCGCGCGTCGCGTCGGTCGCGGCCACGGGGACGAGCCCCTCCTCGGGGTCGTAGAGGTGGATCGCGTTCAGGTCCAGATCCAGGATCGACTGCGCGGCGTCGACGCCGATGCGGGCGACCTCCTCGTCGGACTCCGCACGCATCAGCTCCCGCGCCGTCTCGTTCAGCGCCTCCAGCCGGCGCTCCCGCTCCCGACGCTCGGTCACGTCGTGGTAGATCCACAGGTGGCCCTGACCCCCCGGGAGTTCGATCGGTCGGTAGCTCCGCTCGAGCGCGCGGTCGTCACGGAAGACGAGCTCTTCTTTCCAGACCGGCTCGCGCTCCGCGACGATCTGGTTGATCCGCTCGACGAACCCCGCCGGGTCGGCGAGCCGATCGCTGACGGACTCGGCGAACCGTTCGCAGTCGGTGCCGACGACGTCCTCGGGCGATCCCGAGACGTCGAACAGCTCGAACAGGCGGTCGTTGACCTGGATCACGTTCCGGTCGGCGTCCTCGGCGAGCACGCCGGCCGGCAGGGTCTCGAACAGCGTCGAGCGGATCGCGTTCGTCCGTTCGAGCTCCCGCCGCTGCCGACGCTGTTCGGTGATGTCCTCGAACTGCGAGAAGATCGTGATGACGTCGCCGTCCTCGTCGGTGACGACGCGGTTGTGCCACGAGCAGATCCGACGGTCGCCGTCCTTCCGGACGATCTCGTTGACGCTCTGGTAACCGCCGCGGTCCTCGAGGAGCTGCCGTTCGATCTCGGCGACGTGCCGCCACCCCTCTTCGGGGACGATCGGCTGCCAGGTCCCGCCGACGAGCTCCTCGGGCTCGTAGCCCGTGATCTCGGCGGCGGCCTCGTTCACCCGGACGATCGTGAACTCCTCGTCGTACTCGATCGTCCCGAGCGGCGACTGCTCGATGTATCGGGAGAGCCGCTTCTGGCTCTCGGCCAGCGCCTCCAGCGAGCGGGTCTGTTCGACGGCGTTCTCGATGCGGTTCGCGAGGACGGTGTACTGGTCGGTGCCGACCCCCTTCTGGAGGTAGTCGGTCACTCCCGCAGAGATGGCCTTGCTGGCGATCTCCTCGGACCCCTTGCCGGTGAAGAGGATGAACGGGACGTCCTCGTCGAGGTCGCGAACGCGTTCGAGGAGTTCCAGCCCGTCCATCTCCGGCATCTCGTAGTCGCTGACGACGCAGTCGAGGCGCTCCCCGCGGACGCGTTCGAGGACCGTCTCGGGGTTCGTCGAGGTGTAGACCGAGAAGGAGTCGTTGAGCCGCGTCAGGAACGACGCGGTGAGGTCGACGAAGTCGGGATCGTCGTCGACGTGGAGCACCCGTATCTCCCCGGTCTCCTCGGAGAGGGGGTAGTCGGGTGCCGAATTCTCGGTCATCACGTCTTCGTACAGACACCTCGGTGATATAGGTTTGCAGACGCACGTCCTCGAGAGTCCGAGCGGGCCCCCTCGCGTCCGCGTCGGCGCCCCCAGTAGCTCTTTGGGCCTCGCGCCCGGAGCGGACGGTATGCTCACCGGCCTCGCCAGACTCGGCCTGGAGGTGAAAGACCTCGCGTCGGCGCGGGCGTTCTACGAGGACCGACTCGGCCTCGCGCCCGACGCGGCCGACGAGACGCGCGTCCGGTACCCCGTCGGCGATCCCTCGAGCGGGGTCGACGACGACCGACACTCGCTCGTGCTCCGTCGCCCGGTCGATCGCCCGCGCGGCGGCGTCCACACCCATTACGCCTTCGCGACGTCGCGGTCGGCGTACCCGCGGTGGCGACGCCGCCTGGACGACCTCGATCCGGTGGAGTTCTCGTTCGGGTCGAGCGACTCGCTGTACGTCTACGATCCCGCGGGCCACTGCGTCGAGATCGGCGGGATCCACGGCGAGGAGCCGGACGACGCGTCGGGGGTGGAGGCCCGCGACGAGACGCCGCCGCTCACCGGCATCTTCGAGGTGGTCTTCGAGGTGACGGACCTGGACCGCGCGGAGTCGCGCTACCGCCGGCTCGGCTTCGAGGTGGTCGACCGCGGCACCGAACGGCGTCGCGTCCGGCTCTCGGGCCCCGTCGACCTCGAGCTCTGGGAGCCCCAGCTGGGCATCGCCGACGCCCGCGGCGGCCTCCACGTCGACCTGGCGCTGCGGACGATCGATCCCGACGCGGCCGTCGAGGCCGGCGGTCCCTGGGCCGCCGGCCCGACCGCGGCGGAGGGCGGCCTCCGCGTCGTCGACGACGACGGCCACGTGCTGACGTTTCTGCCGGGGGAGTGATGTCCCGCCGCGACCGCGTGGCGCGGCTCAGAGCCGGTCGGTGTTGATATCGACGCCGGGCGGCGAGACGACGAGGAACCGGCGGAAGTGCGTGAGGCCGCCGCCCATATCCTTGATCGGCCGCGCGAAGCCGTTGGCGAGTTCGTTGAGGTCGCCCTCGACGGCGAGCACCAGCACGTTCCCCGCCTCCACGATCTCGATCCACTCCTCGTCGGCGGTGGTCCCGTCGAGCACGCCGAGGACGACCTCCCCCTCCACGTCGTCGTCGAGGTGCTCTTCGGCCGCCGAGAGATTCAGGTTGAAGTCGCTCATACGCCCCTCAACGGAAAGCGGTACGAAAAGGATTCTGACGGCGGGGCGGCATCGCGCCCCCCGACGTCAGTCCCGATCGAGTGTCGATCGTCCCGCCGGTCGACCGTCCGCCGGTGACCGATCGTCCAGCCTCGACCGCGCGCGAGCGGAATCGACTTGACGAACCGCGGATCGGGGCGAATGTTACGCCGAACGATCAGCGAGCGGGTGGCAGCGGCCGACGTACCGACCGATCGAGGTGCCCGTCACGAATTCCGATCAAGTGCCAAGAACAGTGGATGCGAGGCTCAAAAACGACGTTTGGAGGCCGTTCCGACCCGCGTGCGCCACAGCCTCACAGCGAAAGTCTTTAATATCTTTCCGGGCAGGTATCGAGTACAATGTCTCACGACGACATGGAGGCTCAGTCGGACACCCCGGCTGGTCGAGTTCTTCCAGGGCACATTAGCCCAAATAACTGAATCCGAGATCGACGAAGTACGGATTTTTGACACGACGCTCCGCGACGGCGAACAGTCGCCACGCACGTCGTTCAGCTACGACGAGAAGCGGGACATCGCCGCGACGCTGGACGAGATGGGGACGCACGTCATCGAGGCGGGGTTCCCGGTCAATTCGGACGCCGAGTTCGAATCCGTGAGCGACATCGCCGCCGCGACGGACACGACCGTCTGCGGGCTGGCGCGCGTCGTCGAGAAAGACGTCGAGGCCGCACTCGACTCCGGCGTGGAACTGGTCCACGTCTTCGTCAGCACGAGCGACGTCCAGCTCGCCGACTCGATGCACGCCTCCCGCGAGGAGGCCGTCGAGCGGGCGGTCGAGAGCGTCGAGCGCGTGAAGGACGCGGGCGTCGAGGTGATGTTCTCCCCGATGGACGCCACCCGGACCGACATCGACTTCCTGGCCGAGATCATCTCGGCGGTCGACGAGGTCGACGTGGACTGGATCAACATCCCGGACACCTGCGGGGTCGCGACCCCGACCCGGTTCGCCGGGATGATCCGCGAGGTGCGCAAGCACACCGACGCGCGGATCGACGTCCACGCCCACGACGACTTCGGGCTGGCGGCCGCCAACGCGATGGCCGGCTTCGAGGCCGGCGCGTCGCAGGCGCAGGTGTCGGTCAACGGCATCGGCGAGCGCGCCGGCAACGCCGCCTTCGAGGAGGTAGTAATGGCGGCCGAGTCGCTCTACGGCGTCGACACGGGGATCGACACCACGCGAATCACCGAACTGTCGCGGATGGTCGAGGAGGCGAGCGACATCCCGGTCCCGGCGAACAAGCCGGTCGTGGGACGGAACGCCTTCTCACACGAGAGCGGCATCCACGCCGCGGGCGTCATCGAGAACTCCGACACCTTCGAGCCGGGCGTGATGACCCCCGAGATGGTCGGCGCCCAGCGGGAGTTCGTCCTCGGCAAGCACACCGGCACGCACTCGGTCCGCAAGCGGCTCGAGGAGTCCGGCTTCACGCCCACCGACACCGAGGTACGCGACGTGACCCGTCGCGTGAAGGACTACGGGGCGGAGAAGGAGCGCGTCACCGTCGACGTGCTGACGCGCTTCGCCCGCGAGGTCGGCGTCGACCGCGCCGACGAGGACGAGGAGGAGGTCCGCGCCTGATGGCGCGCGCCCCGTACGCTCGCTTCCCCGAGCCACGGGCGCGTCGCCGACCGACTCGTCGGGGAACCGCGGCGCGAAACGTTAATTACGGGCGAGAGTCATCTCTCGGGTACGATGCGACGACCGCAGACCCCCGCGACGTCCGCCGCGCCCGGAGCGGCGGGTCCCGTCGACGGGCGGCGGTCGCCCGGCGTCGAGGACGCGCTCGACGTCGCCGCGCCGATCATCGTAGGGGCTCCCTAGCCCCTCACACACCCGTTTTCGACTCTCGTCAGTTCGCGCCCGCCGTTCGACCGACCAGTAACCGTACCCCCAGGCCAATGCCACACGACGCTCGATCCCGAACCAGACCGACACGACCGACGTACCGCCAGCACACCACCGCCGCGGGAGGGTCCGCCGATGAGTAAGCAGGAACAGCCGCCGTCGGCCGAGGAAGCTGACGCCGATGCAGAAGCCGAAGCGGAGACGCTCGGCCCAGTGACGACCGGCTCGGAGTCGGTCATCCGCGCCCTCGAGAACGAGGGCGTCGAGGCCGCCTTCGGCGTCCAGGGCGGGGCGATCATGCCCGTCTACGACGCGCTGTACCACTCCGACATCCGGCACGTCACGATGGCCCACGAGCAGGGCGCCGCCCACGCGGCCGACGCCTTCAGCGTCGTCCGCAACGGACCGGGCGTCTGCCTCGCGACCTCGGGGCCGGGGGCGACGAACCTCGTCACCGGGATCGCCGACGCGAACATGGACTCCGACAGCCTCGTCGCGCTCACCGGCCAGGTCCCGGCGGACATGGTCGGCTCCGACGCGTTCCAGGAGACCGACACCACCGGCGTGACCGCGCCGATCACGAAGCACAACTACTTCGCGGACGACCCCGACAGCGTCGGCGACACCGTCGGCGAGGCGATCGCGCTGGCCGACGAGGGGCGACCCGGCCCGACGCTCGTCGACCTCCCGAAGGACGTCACCCTCGGCGAGACCGACGCCGAGCCCGGGCCCGCGACGGCGCCGGAGACGACCCAGCCGCAGTACGTCGCCGACGAGGAGAACGTCCGCGAGGCGGCCGACGCGATCGAGGCCGCCGAGCGCCCGCTGCTCCTGTTCGGCGGCGGCGTGATCAAGGCGGACGCGACCGACGAGGCGCGCTCGTTCGCCCGCGAGTACGAGATCCCGGTGGTCACGACGATGCCGGGCATCGGCTCGTTCCCCGAGGACGACGAGCTCTGCCTCTCGTGGGCGGGGATGCACGGCACGGGCTACGCCAATATGGCGATCACCCACACCGATCTCCTCATCGCGGTCGGCACGCGCTTCGACGACCGCCTCACCGGCGGCATCGACACGTTCGCGCCCGAGGCGGAGATCGTTCACGTCGACATCGACCCCGCCGAGATCTCGAAGAACGTCCACGCGGACTACCCGCTGATCGGCGACGCGGGGATCGTCCTCGACCAGCTCGACGACGCCATCACTCGCACGCCCGACGCCGACGAGTGGCGCGAGCAGTGTCGCACCTGGAAGGACGAGTACCCGATGGACTACGCGACGCCCGACGACGAGCCGCTCAAGCCGCAGTTCGTCGTCGAGGTGCTCGACGCGGCGACCGACGACGACGCCATCGTCACCTCCGGCGTCGGCCAGCACCAGATGTGGGCCGCCCAGTACTGGACGTTCACCGAGCCCCGCACCTGGGTCTCCAGCCACGGGCTCGGGACGATGGGCTACGGCCTGCCCGCGGCGATCGGCGCGCGCATCGCGGCCGACGACGACCAGCAGGTCGTCTGCGTCGACGGCGACGGCTCCTTCCTGATGACGATCCAGGAGCTGTCGGTCGCGGTCCGGGAGGACCTCGACATCACCGTCGCGGTCCTGAACAACGAGTACATCGGGATGGTCCGCCAGTGGCAGGACGCCTTCTTCGAGGGCCGCCGGATGGCCGCGGAGTACAACTGGTGTCCCGAGTTCGATATGCTGGCGGAGGCGTTCGGCGCGCGCGGTTTCCGCGTCGACGACTACGACGAGGTCGCAGACACCGTCGAGGCGGCCATCGCGTACGACGGTCCCTCCGTCATCGACTTCCACATCGACCCGGCGGAGAACGTCTACCCGATGGTCCCCTCGGGCGGCGCGAACGGCAAATTCGCACTCACGGAGGATCAGCTATGAGCTCCGAGGAGACGGACGACTTCAGAGCGCGAGACGAATCCGGCGAGGACCTGCCGAAGCACGGGCTGAAAGGCCCCGAGCCCGAGGAGCGCCCGCACCCGGAAGGGCGGCGCAACTCCCAGGGCATCCGCATCGACCCCGAGGCCGAGGCCGAACACGAGCCGCGGCGCGCGGTCATCTCCGCGCTCGTCGAGGACGATCCCGGCGTCCTCTCGCGGGTCTCGGGGCTGTTCTCCCGGCGGCAGTTCAACATCGAGAGCCTGACCGTCGGGCCGACCACCGTGGAGAACCACTCGCGGATCACGCTGGTCGTGGAGGAGCCCGAACCGGGCATCGACCAGGTGGAGAAGCAACTCGCCAAGCTCAAGCCCGTCATCGCCGTCGGCGAACTCGACGCCGACGCCGTGCGGACCGAACTCGTCCTGCTGAAGGTCGAGGGCGACGAGCCCGACAAGGTCCACGCCGTCACCGAGATGTACGACGGGACGACCCTCGACGCCGGGCCGGAGACCATCACGGTCCAGCTCACCGGCGACGAACAGGAGATCGACGACGCGATCGACGCGTTCCGCCAGTTCGGCATCATCGAGATCGCCCGGACGGGCTACACGGCGCTCGCGCGCGGCGATCAGGCGACCGTCCCGGGCGAGAAGCCGGGCACCGCAGACGAACCGACCCAACCGACCAACGTACAATAACGACACACTATGACAGACGCAGATCTAGACACCACCGTATACTACGACGACGACGCGGACAGCTCGTATCTCGAGGACAAGACGGTAGCCGTCATCGGCTACGGCAGCCAGGGCCACGCCCACTCCCAGAACCTCGCGGACTCGGGCGTCGACGTGGTCGTCGGCCTGCGGAAGAGTTCCTCCTCGCGCCAGGCCGCGACGGACGACGGCCTCCGGGTGGCGACGCCCGCGACCGCCGCCGACGAGGCGGACATCGTCTCGATCCTCGTGCCCGACACCGTCCAGCCGGCGGTCTTCGAGGAGATCGAAGACAGCTTGGAGCCCGGCGACACGCTGCAGTTCGCTCACGGCTTCAACATCCACTACAACCAGATCCAGCCGCCCGAAGACGTCGACGTGACGATGGTCGCGCCGAAGTCCCCGGGCCATCTGGTCCGCCGCAACTACGAGAACGGCGAAGGGACGCCCGGCCTGCTCGCGGTCTATCAGAACGAGACCGGCGAGGCGAAAGAGGAGGGGCTCGCGTACGCGGAAGCGATCGGCTGCACCCGCGCGGGCGTCATCGAGACGACGTTCCGCGAGGAGACCGAGACCGACCTCTTCGGCGAGCAGGCCGTCCTCTGCGGCGGGATGACCGCCCTCGTGAAGGAGGGCTACGAGACGCTCGTCGACGCCGGGTACTCCCCCGAGATGGCGTACTTCGAGTGCCTCAACGAGATGAAGCTCATCGTCGATCTGATGTACGAGGGCGGGCTCTCGAACATGTGGGACTCCGTCTCGGACACCGCCGAGTACGGCGGGCTCTCCCGCGGCGACGACATCATCGACGAGCACGCCCGCGAAAAGATGGAGGCCGTCCTCGAGGACGTGCAGGACGGCACGTTCGCCCGCGAGTGGATCAACGAGAACCAGGCGGGCCGCCCGTCCTACACGCAGCTGAAGCAGGCCGAAGAGACCCACCACATCGAGCAGGTCGGCGAGCCGCTGCGCGACCTGTTCGCGTGGGCCGACGAGGAAGAGGAGGCCGCCGAGGCGGCCGCGGACGACTGATCGACGATGACCGAAACACGGGTATTCGCGGACGACCAAGGAGATACCGATGAGTGAGGGAACGTTATACGACAAGGTCTGGGAGGAACACACCGTCTCGGAGCTGCCGACCGGACAGACGCAGCTGTTCGTCGGCCTCCACCTCATCCACGAGGTGACGAGCCCCCAGGCGTTCGGAATGCTGCAGGAGCGCGACCTGGAGGTCGCCTACCCCGAACTGACCCACGCGACCGTCGACCACATCGTCCCGACGGCCGATCAGTCGCGTCCGTACCGCGACGACGCCGCCGAGGAGATGATGTCGGAACTCGAGGAGAACGTCCGCGAGGCGGGCATCGAGTTCTCCGATCCGTCGACCGGCGACCAGGGGATCGTCCACGTCATCGGGCCCGAGCAGGGGCTCACCCAGCCCGGCAAGACGATCGTCTGCGGCGACTCCCACACCTCGACCCACGGCGCGTTCGGCGCCCTGGCGTTCGGGATCGGGACGAGCCAGATCCGCGACGTGCTCGCGACGCAGACCGTCGCGATGGAGAAGAAGAAGGTCCGGAAGATCGAGGTCACCGGCGAGCTCGGTCCCGGCGTCGAGGCGAAGGACGTCATCCTCGAGGTGATCCGCCGACTCGGCACCGAGGGCGGCGTCGGCTACGTCTACGAGTACGCCGGCGAGGCCATCGAGAACCTCGA
>JBDGUM010000067.1:0-16692 GCA_042215855.1 Halobellus sp.
GCTCGAGCGCGGCGTCTATCCCCCGAGCATCGAAGCGGACGCCGCCGACGTCGGGAGCGGCGCCGACGCCGCGGCGGGCGACGACTGATACTGGGTACCGGTAAGAGACGAGACTACTCTACTGTCGGACGAAACTGTTGATATTCTCGCTCACCCTTCGGGGGATGAGCGGGATTATCAGGACTTTCGTCCGACAGTATCAGTATGAGCGTCCGCCTATCCGTTCCTTCGGTTCGGATCGATCGCGGACTCGCCCCCGTCGGTGCCGAGCGCGAGGTCGTCGACATCGGGCGCACCCGCGGGATGCGGATCGGCTGAACCTCGCGACGGAGCCGCCGGATCGGGACTCTCTCCCGACGCGTCCCCTCCCCCGACGAGCCGGTCAACGGCCGTCTGAATTTCCGACATCCGCCGGGTCTGCTGGTCGCTCGCGTCGGCCACGTCGTCGACGCGTTCGGCGACGTCTTCTGCCCGCTCGCGCGCGCCGTCGACGAGCGCCGTCACCTGCTCGGCGCTGACCGCCTGTTCGTCGGTCGCGACCGCGACCTCCGCGATACCCTCGGTCGTCCGTTCGACGGCGTCGACGATCTCGCCGAGGCTGTCCATCGCCTCCTCGCCGCGGTCGATTCCGTCGTGGAGCGTGTCGGTCGTCTGCGCGAGGCTCTCGACCGTCGCCGCGGCGTCCGTCTGGACCCGGCCGACCGTCTCCTCGACCTCGCTGGCGCGCCGCCTGGACTCCTCGGCGAGCTGTTTCACCTCGTCGGCGACGACGGCGAACCCCTCGCCGGCCTCGCCGGCGCGGGCGGCCTCGATCGACGCGTTGAGCGCCAGGAGGTTCGTCTGCTCGGCGATCTCGTCGATCGCTTCGAGCACCTCGTCGACCTGGTCGATCTGGGTCCGGAGCCGCTCGAGGTCGTCCGACGCCTCGACGGCGGCCTCGGCGACGTCCTCCATCACCTCGATGGCCTCGTCGGCCGCGTGCTCGCCGGAGCGGGCGCGGGCGGCCGCCTCGCTGCTCGTCGTCTCGACGTCTTCCGCGGTGGCCGCGATCTCCTGGACGGTCGCGCTCATCTGGGAGATCTCGGCGCTCACCTCCGCCATATTCTCCGCTTGGTCGTCGGCGATCCCGCGGATCGCCTCCGACTCGTCGGCCACGAGGGCGGACGCCGCCGAGACGTCCTCGATCGGCTCCCGGAGGTCGCGTTCGACCTCCTCGGCGAGTCGCTCACGGTGAGCGGCCTGCCGCCTGGCCTCCTCGCTGTAGGCGTGGACGTAGGTGTCCATCGCGATCTGCTGGTCGAGCGCGAGAACCTTCAGGAGCGAGGAGGCCCGTTCGACCACGGCCTCGACCGCGGCCGCGACGTCGTCGCCGTCGGCGGCGTCGGGCTTCGGTCCGTCGTTCATCTTCGACCCGCGTCCGCCGGTGACGCGCGCGAGGAGCGATCCGGCGCCGCCGTCTGCGTCGGCGTCGCCCTCCGTCCCCGCCTCCGTCGCGAACTCCGCCGCGACCGACTCGCCGATGGCGTCGAGGAGCCCGTCGTAGTAGACGCTGTAGGCGCCGAGGTAGAACTTCGGCCCCAGGTCGAGCATATCGTGGATCTTCCCCACGCGAGCCCGCCGGGCGAAGTACTCGCGGCCGTACTCGCCGTCGGTTAGCGATCGCAGGTACGCCCGCTGGTCGGCCTTCAGCTGATCCATTCCCTTGCTCGAGCGGCCGAAGATCGCGTTCGCTTCGGGGACGCTCGTCAGGTGGTCGTAGAACTCATCGACGATCTCGTCGGCGACGTCGTCGAAGACGGGATCGAGCGTTCGCATCCGCTCTTTGTCGGTCTCTGAGAGCCGCACGAACGACTTCCGCCACTCCATCTCCTCCCGGTCGATGTCCAGATCGTCGAGCAGCGCGTCGCCGTCGACGAGCCGCCGCGTCTCGTCCGTGACACCGGCTCTCCCGTGAGTCATACCTGGGAAGGGATAGTTCGATATATGATTGTTCGGGCCCCCGTATCACGGATGATACCGCCGTCCGGGGGATCTGCGGGATGGCAACGGTTAGGTGAGCCCGGACGCGAGGCGCCCGTATGGACGGGGAGACACTCAGACGGCGGCTCGAGGCCGACGAGTCGGCGGCGCTCTCGCTGCTCGGCTCGCCGCGGTTCCTCCGCGCGGCGGCCGGCGGGAATCCGGCGCCCGGACCGCTCCTGGACGCCGCCGCCGAGAGCGAACACGCCGCCCGCGAGACCTTCGCGCAGTGGGTCGACGACGAGCCCGATCCCGAGGCGCGAGCCGCCTTCGAATCGGTTGTCGAACAGGAGCACGGCCACCGCGAGCGGGTCGTCGCCGAACTCGACGACTGGGCGCCCGACGGCGGCGGGCCGGGACCGATGCACGCGTACCTCCGCGGCCGCGACGACACCGTCCAGCGCATCGCCGGTGGGATGGTCGGGCGGCCGCTCGTCACGCTCCGGACTCACGGGCGGCTGATCTCGTTCTTCGAGGACCGTCCGGGTGACGCCGCGGCCCGCCGCGCCGACCTCTTCGGGGACCTCCGCGCGGAGACGGCCGACGTGCTGGAGCAGGGGCTGGCGCTCCTGGATGATCGGTGCGAGGGGGAAGCGTGGGAGGCGGCGCGGATGGTCGCGGGCTACACGGTCCGCGTCGCCGCCGACGACACCGCCGACGCGCTGCGGTCGCTGGGGATCGATCCCGAGATCGACGTCGGGGAGTGATAACGACTAGTCTCGTCTCTTACCGGTGATCGCCGTGAACGTGGGTGGCGATCACCGGCAAACAGTGAGACGAGTCAGTATGAGTCCCGGGCCTACGCTTCGTCGAACAGCTCCTCGCCCTCGACCATCCGCTCCGCGACGGCGTCCATATCGAGCGTCACGCCGAGCCCGGGTTCCTCGGGGACCGTGATCGACCCCTCCTCGATGACGGTCTCCTCGACGAGGTCGTCCCACCAGCCGAGCTCGTAGGAGTGGTACTCGACGGCCAGCGCGTTCGGGATCGCGGCGCCGACGTGAGCGGCCGCCATCGTCGCCACCGGCGAGGCGACGTTGTGCATCGCGACGGGCACGTAGTACTGATTGGCGACGTCGGCGATCTTCCGCGTCTCGCGCATCCCGCCGACCTTCGGGAGGTCCGGCGCGACGATGTCGACCGCCCCGTTCTCGATGAGGCGGCGCTCCTCGGTGACCCGATAGCGGTTCTCGCCGACGGCGATCGGCGTCGTCGTCGACTTCGTGACCTCCTCCTGCACCCCGAGGTTCTCCGGCGGCACGGGGTCTTCGAGCCACCAGACGTCGTAGTCTTCGATCTCGGCGGCGAGGCGCTTCGCGGATCCGCCCGAGAAGGTCCAGTGGCAGTCGAAGGCGACGTCCGCGCGGTCCTTCACGCGCTCTGTCACTCGCTCGACGATCTCGGCCTTGTGGCGGATCTCGCCGGGTCGGAGGTGTCGGTTCGCGCGGTCCTTCTCGAACCCCGAAGGGACGTCGAGGTCGAACTTCAGGGCGTCGTAGCCCAGGTCCTCGACGACGCGCTCGGCCTCGTCGGCGCAGGCCTCGGGGTCGGCCTCCGCCTCGGTGTGGCAGTCGCAGTAGACGCGCATCTCGTCGCGGTACTTCCCGCCGAGCAGCTGGTAGGCGGGGAGGTCGAGGATCTTCCCCGCGAGGTCGTGGAGCGCGACCTCGATCCCCGAGATGGCCGTCACGGTGACGCCCTCGACGCTCCCCTCGCCGGACATCTTCTGGATCAGGTGCTCGTAGAGGCGGTCGATGTCGAGGGGGTTCTCGCCGACGACCATCGGCTTCATCCGCTCGATGAGCTCGGGGACGCCCGCGCCCCAGTAGGCCTCGCCGGTGCCGACGACGCCCGCGTCGGTGTAGACGCGCACCAGCGTCCACGGGAAGTTGCCGTCGACCATCGTCGTCTGAACGTCGGTGATCTCCACGTCGCGGCCGCCGCCCCGCTCGGCCGTGACCCCCATCGTCTCCGCGGAGAGCTCCCGCATCGTGTACTCCGCGTTCGGGTCGTGCAAGTCGGCGTAGTCGATTCCCATACCGCGTGATTTACTCGCGAGTAGGTAAATGTTTGGAGGATCGGGAGAGGAGCGTGGCGACCGCGCCGCTCACCAGTCGGCCAGCCGATTCAGCACGGAGACGATCCGCAGCACCGAGCCCGCGTCGCCGGGGCCGTACACGAGGTCGTCGGTGTCGCGGACGTGGTCGAGCACCGACGCCGAGGCGTGCTCGGGCGCGGCAGCGATGCCGGCGTCGGCCTCGTCGGCCCACTCCATCACGCGCAGGTCGGACTTGCTGTCGCCCATGACCAGCACGAACGGGTCGTCGATGCTCAGGACGTCGAGCGCCTCCCGGACGCCGGTGGGCTTGTCGAGGTCGAGCGAGCCGATCTCGGCGGCGTCGGCGTGGTAGTACGCCACGTCGATCCGCTCGAAGCGCTCGCGAACGGGGTCGGGGACGGCGTCGACCTCGCAGGTCGGGATCGCGTCCTCGCTCGAGAGCACCGTGTCGATCTCCGGGTCGGCGTCGGCGTAGTAGGCACGGGCCCAGTCGGCGGGCTCGTCGGGGGCTTCGTCGCCCTCGCCCCGGCTCTCGATCCCGACGCCGCCGACGCCCTCGACGCGCTCGACGACGGCGTGGCCGAGGAGGTCGATCAGGTGGACGAGTCCCTCGTCGATCACCTCGGCGGCCGCGTCGCTCCCGACGTCGAAGTTGGGCTTGAGCGTGACGTTGAACTCGTTGCCCTGGAGGTGGACCGAGCGGCGGAGGTCCGGATCGGCCGCGGTGAGGACGCGCGAGCGGACGCGGGCGAAGACGTCCCGGATCTCCTCGTCGAGTGACTCGTAGAGCAGCCGCTTCGTGTCGGAGCCGTGGCCGGGCGTGAACACGCCGTTGCCGGCCTCGTAGACGATGCTCAGGGATCCCGAGTGGACCAGTTCGGTGCCGAGTCCCTGGATCATAAACCCCTTCACGTTCTCGAGGGTCTGGCCCGTGCAGATCACGATCGGGACGCCCGACTCGTGGAGTTCGGTGAGGAGGTGCAGCGTCTCGCGCGGGATCTCGTTGTCCGTCCGCCCGGCCGAGCGGAGGGTCTCGTCGACGTCGAGCACGAGCGCGTTCACCGCGCGGCCGTACTCCGCGTGGAGGTCGAGCGCGGTGAAGGTCTGCTCGCGGGTCGCGCGCGCCGCGATCTCGGCCATCGTCTCGCCGGCGGCGAAGTCGTCGCCGATCTCGGCCTTCCGCTCGTCGAGGTCCTCGCTCGCGTCCTCCCAGTATTCGAGCGCGACGCGGGAGTCGACGGGCGGAAAGAGGTCGACGAAGTTCTGGAGATCGTAGAGCGTGTCGGTCTCGTAGTCCTCGTAGAGGCGATAGAGGAGGTCGTACCGGTCCATACCCGGCTTTCTTTCGCCCGCGAGTAAAAGCACTCCCTTCGGACACCCGAGCGTTCGTCGGGGAGCGCCGCCCGTGCAGCCGCGCGGCCGCCCGGACGTCCGTCCGAGGGAAACGCTCAAACCCGGGTGTGCCTTACAGCGGCGTATGGCAGACTGGACCGACAGCATCGTCGGAGATCGGATGACTGTCGACCGGGAGTTCAACGACCGCGTGGAGAACTCGCGGTTCACGAGTCAGGAGTGGGGGCTCATCATGACGGCGACGGACCTGGAGATCGAACACGCCGACGACCCCGAGCGGGCGCGGATCGTCGCGAACACGGAGAAGCTGCCGCAGATTATGCCCGAACTCGACAACGTCCGCTCCCAGATGGCGCAGATGGGCGGCGCCCCCGGCGAGGAGTCGAACTCTTCGGGGGGCATCGTCGACTCGCTGAAGGGCGCGCTCGGCCTCGGGAACGGCACCGGCGGCGGCGACGATCAGGAGCGGCTGGACGCCGCCGAGCGGCTGACCCAGGCGTACGCGGACGCACTCCAGGCCCACCTCGAGTCGAAGAACAAGTGGGAGCAGGTCCGAGTCGCGTACCTGGAGTAGTCCCACTCGCGTCGTCGACGACGACAGATCGACGGGCGTCGGCGTCGAGCCGGAACGACGACCGTCGAGGAGAACGCTTTCCTCCCGGGCTCTCCTTCTCTCGCGTATGACCGACGACAGCGACGAGGTTCGCGAATTCGACGGGATCCGGCTCGAACGCGTCGACGAGCACGTCTGGGAGATCCCGCGCGAGGGCGGGATGAACGCCCCCGCGCGGGTGTTCGCGAGCGAGCAGTTGCTCGAACAGATCGCCGACGACAAGACCCTCGGTCAGCTCCGGAACTCGACGCACCTGCCGGGCGTCGTCGGCCGGGCGATCTGTATGCCCGACGGCCACCAGGGCTACGGCTTCCCCGTCGGCGGGGTCGCCGCCACGGACGTCGAGACCGGCTGCATCTCGCCCGGCGGCATCGGCTACGACATCAACTGCGGCGTCCGGATGATGCGGACGAACCTCACCTACGACGACGTCGAGGGCCGCGAGGAGGAACTGGTCGAATCGCTCTTCGCGAACGTCCCCTCGGGTCTCGGCGGCGGCGGGATCGTCGAGGGCGACCGCGAGACGATCGAGGGCGTCCTCGCCCGCGGCGTCGACTGGGCGCTCGAACACGGCTACGCCGTCGAGGACGACCTCGCTCACTGCGAGGACGAGGGGATGCGCCCCGACGCCGACCCCGAGGCGGTCTCCCAGAAGGCCAAAGACCGGGGCAAGAACCAGATCGGGAGCCTCGGCTCCGGGAACCACTTCCTGGAGGTCCAGCGCGTCACCGACGTCTATCGATCTGAGGTCGCCGCGGAGTTCGGCCTCGAACCCGACCAGATCGTCGTGCTTATCCACTGCGGGTCGCGAGGGCTGGGCCACCAGATCTGTTCCGACTACCTCCGGCGGATCGAACAGACCCACGGCGACCTCCTCGAGTCGCTGCCGGACAAGGAACTGGCGGCCGCGCCCGCCGGCTCCGAACTCGCCGAGGAGTACTACGGCGCGATGTGCGCCGCGATCAACTTCGCGTGGGTGAACCGCCAGCTGATCATGCACCGGACGCGCCGGGTGTTCGAGCGGGTCTTCGGCCGCGACTGGGAGGCGATGGAGATGGAGCTCCTCTACGACGTCGCCCACAACATCGGCAAGAAGGAGGTCCACGAGGTCCCCCTCGACGAGCGCGGGCGGCCGGCCCCGGTCGACGAGGCCGTCGACCGCGCGGAGCGGGAGCTATACGTTCACCGGAAGGGCGCGACGCGCGCGTTCCCGGCCGGGCGGCCGGAGGTCCCGAAGGCCTACCGAGACGTCGGCCAGCCGATCATCATCCCCGGCAGTATGGGCGCTGGCTCGTACGTCCTCCGCGGCGGCGAGCGCTCGCTCGATCTCTCGTTCGGCTCGACGGCCCACGGTGCCGGCCGGACGATGAGCCGCACGCAGGCGAAAAACGAGTTCTGGGGCGAGACCGTCCAGGACGAGCTCCGCGACCAGGAGCAGATCTACGTGAAGGCCCAGTCGGGCGCCACCGTCGCGGAGGAGGCCCCCGGCGTCTACAAGGACGTCGACGAGGTGGTTCGGGTCTCCGACGAGCTCGGCATCGGCGACAAGGTCGCGCGCACCTACCCCGTCTGCAACATCAAGGGATAGCGAAGCCGCGACCGCGGAGGTCGCGACTCGTCGGACCCGCGTTCGATTCGGAGTGGCGAACAGGCGGCGCGTCTACCGACTCGTCCCGCGACGGCGCGCCGCGCACCCGCCCTGACCGCCGCGGACCGCTCTCACGACACGGGGGGCCTGCTCCGGTGTTCGTATATAAACGCTCGTGCGACCGGGGGAACCCGGCGCGCTCCCGGCCGCTACGATCGGTGGAGACAGACGAGCAGCCGCTCGTCCTCGTGGACGACACAGAGCCGGTCGGCGTCATCGACGTCGAAGGCGTGGGCCCGGCGCTCGGTGAGCAGCAGCCGGGAGAAGGGGTCGCCGCAGCCGGGACAGGCGACGTCGTCGCGGTTCTCGTAGAGCGTGACGTCGCCGTCGTCCCGCAGCAGTTTCATCCGGTGGCGGACGGCGTGTTGATCGAAGCGATCGACCATCGCGTGAGGGTGAACGCGCCGGCGACAAAGCCGTTCCGTCGGCGCGAGACAGTGGGGGCCGGGGGGTGATCAGTATCAGTCCAGCCGGGAGAGCCGGTCGCGCGCCGTCGCCAACGCCGCCTCGTCGCCGTCGGTGAGGTACGCCACGAGTTCGCGCGCGGCGCGGACCAGCGACTCCGACTCCTCGGCGGGGACGTCGCCGTACACGGCGTCGACCCGCGAGACGTGCGTCTTCAGCGTTTCGCGGACGGTCCGAGCCGTCGGATCGGGGTGGTCCTCCAGCCACGTTCCGAGGTCCGAACAGAAGCCGTCCAGGACCTCGGCGTACGCCAGTCCCCGCGCGGCGGTCATCTCCGACGGTACCGATGCGGGATCCGGGCGGTCGCCGTCGTCGGCGCCGCGCAGGAGTTCGAGGACGTAGAGGCGGGTCTCGTCAGCGGGATCGCGCGTTCGGTCGTACACGTCGACGGCGTGCAGCAGCTCCGCGGCTGCGAGCACCGCGTCGTCGACCGTCCGGAGGTCGCCGCCGCGGACGAACCCCCGCTTGCGGACGTAGTCCCGGAGCGCCGACTTCAGGTCCGCGGCGATGTCGTCGACGTCGGTGGCCGCGCCGAGCGCGTTCCGGTGCTCGGAGAGGTCCAGTTCGACCGGACTGTCCGTGTGGCGCTCGCGGTCGCCGGTCCCGACGCTCCGGAGGCTCCCGCAGTCCGGGCACGCCACCTCGCCCGTCTCGAAGTAGGACCACTCCCGGCCACAGTCCGTACAGCGGCGCCGCCCACGGATGCGCATATCCGAATCCTCACGACCGACGCCCAAAAGCGCGTCGCGACGCCGCGAGCGGTCGATCAGCCGCGCGGCGCGGGTGAAAATGGACGGACGGCTCACGGTTCGCCGTGTCCGACATATTTATGTACAGGAATCGGTAAGGCACAGGTGACGCTTCGCTTTGGAGGGCCGAAGCGTCAGCGGGGACCAATTCAGGGCGGCAAGCATCCGCGTGGTTTCCACGCGGCTTGCTTCCTTTTCGTTATCTCGCCTACCGAGCGATGGCTTCGTCCGTCGCCGTCGGATACGTCGATCGATCCGAACGATCGGGAGGCGCGATTGCACCCCCAAGTATATCATATTGACATATTCACCAGTTGACGAAGGAATAGTAAATCGATAGATATGTTCGGGGTCACTCATCTGGCCGTTTCCACGATACTCCCCCTTTCGACGGGTTCTGTGGTCGATACAGGTCGATATGTTTATTTTGGAGAACACTAATATACAGGTAGATTCCACAGATGTACGACCTGACAGGATTCCAGCGCGACCTGCTGTACGTCATCGCCGGCCTCGACGAACCCCACGGACTCGCGATCAAGGAGGAACTCGAGGAGTACTACGAGAAGGAGATCCACCACGGGCGGCTCTACCCCAACCTCGATACGCTCGTCGAGAAGGGCCTCGTCGACAAGGGCCAGCGCGACCGCCGGACGAACTACTACACGCTCACCCGCCGCGGCCGTCGCGAGATCGCGGCCCGGAAGGACTGGGAGAGCACCTACATCAACGTCTCCTTCGAAGGCATCGACGACGACTGATACTGATTACTCCCACTGTGTGCCAGTGGTCGCCACCCCCGTTCGAGGAGATCACCGGTACGAGACGAGAGTAATCGTTATGACGTTCGGCGTCGCTCCGAACGCCTTCTTCTCGGCGTGCCCCGTCACGTCTCGGACGCGTCCTCGTCGTCGACGATCCGCGAGCCGAACGCGAACCCGCCCGATTCGACGTCCCCGTGCGACTCGTCGGCGTCGCCCGCGTCGGTCGCGACGGCCCGGTCGTGAATCCGGCTCGTCGCCGGCTCGTCCGGATGCATCACGGCCGGATCGACCGCGTACGGCGTGAGCGGCTCCCGCTTGATGAGGACCGGGAGAACGTGCCGCGCGAAGTTCACGACGAGAACGAGCAGGATCGGCCCGAGGAAGATCCCGTACCACCCGAAGAGCAGCGGCCCGAGCGTGTAGGCGATCATCACCGCCCCGACGTGCAGATTCCGCCCGGAGACGTACGGCCTGAGCACCAGGTCCGGAATCGTATCGACCACGACGAACGAGACGGCGACGAAGACGGCAGTGAACCACAGCGTCGCGGGATCGAACAGGTACGAGGTGGCGCCGAGATACACCGCGACGGGGACGTACACGAGCTTCATCCCGACGACGGGGATCAGGCTCGCGACGCCGGTCATCAGGCCGATGAGCTCCGGCGTCGGGATCGCGACGCCGGGCGGCGAGATCAGATTCAACAGCGCGTACGCGACGACGCCGATGGTGCCGGTGAGGACCGCGTTCAGGATGTTGCCGAAGAAGATGTGGGTGAAGTCGCGGTCGATCCCCGCCAGGAACGCCTCCAGAACCCCGCGGTCGTCGCCGACCTGGGTCCGGACCCAGCCGCTGAGCTTCCTGTCGTCCCGGAGCAGGTAGAACGCCAGCGCGATCATCGCGAAGAGGTGGACGAGGCCGACGCCGACGAACGCCAGGACGTCCCCGGCGGACCCCAGCGAGGCGAAGAGCTGCCGGACCTGGTCGACGGTGATCGTCTCGGGGTCGAACGCGAGCAGCCGTTCGACGTCCGTCAGCCGCGCCAGTTGCGCCTCGGTGATGGGGTACTGCGAGAGGTCGAAGACACCCTGGTTCGTCAGCCGGGTCAGTTCGCTGACGGCGATCGCCCCCGTGTAGGCGATCAGCGAGAGCGCGGGGAGCGCCAGGACGAACAGGGCGACGGCGGCGGCGAGGCTCGGCGGTCGCACCCGCTTTTTGATCCGCCTGTAGATCGGCCGCGTCGCGTAGTAGAGGAAGATCCCGAAGACGAACGTCCCGATGAACGAGTAGACCACGTACGCCAGCGCCACCCCGAGCGCGGCTCCCCCGAACCACCAGGAGAGCCGCGAGCGGTTCATCTCGGGAACGGCCATACCGAACCAGGGACTGCGGCGGACCAAAAGTCTACCGCGGGGTCGGGGAGGGGGCCGGTGACTCGGCGGCGTCGGACGTCGACGCCGACTCGATCGGCGAGTTCGACTCGTCGTCGGGCGTCACGGTCGCAGTGCCGACGTCGCAGGCGATCGCGGTCGAGACGACGCGCGCCCGGACGCTGCTGTCGGGGCGGACCGCGACGTGGGTCGCGGAGTCGTTGCAGTCGACGAAGTCCCGCCGGATGCCCAGGAGCCGACCGTCGTCGGACGGCGGGATCACCTCCAGCACGTAGTCGGCCCGGCGGAACACCTCGACGACGAGCGTGCCGTACGCCGGGAACGTCGGTTCGGACTCGAACACGACGGTGTCGGCGGCGACGTCACGGAGGCGGAGCGAGATCGGCCGCCGGTCTGCGTCGTCGTTCCAGACGACGATCCGGTGGTGGTGCGACGGCGACGGCTCGCCGACGTGCCGGGTTTCGAAGGGATCGCTCGCGTCGAACTCCGAGAGACTACCGTAGCCGCTGGGCGGCAGGGGCTCGGGCGTGGCGTCGGTGGCCGGCGTCCCGGCGCCCACGCGGTCGAGACACCCCGTCAGCGGGGCGGCCAGGAGGGCGGGCAGCGCCGAGAGCAGTTCGCGGCGACGCATCACGTCCGACTACGGTCGAACGTATCATACCCGTTGGGATAGGTGGAACGCGCGTTTGAGTTACCGGCGGGGCGGATCGGTCGCCCCGCCCGATCCGCTCAGGTCCAGTCGTCGAGACCGGTCTGGACCAGCGAGGATTCGATCCGCTCGAAGCCGCGGGCGACCTCGTCGGCGTCGACGTCCCACTCGTCGGTCACGTACGCCCGCGCGGCGTCGATATCCGGCGAGAGGTCGGCGTCGAAGTCGTAGTCGTCGGTCACCGGCGGATCGAGGAACAGCTCCCTGACCCGGTCGGCGTGCTCGATGTAGGCCTCGCGGGCGTCGAGCACCGCCCAGAGGTCGCCGTGCTCGCGGACCGCCGACAAGGCCGTCTTCGGGCCGACGCCCGAGAGCCCCTCGTTGAAGTCGGTGCCGCAGAGGATCGCGACGTCGATCAGCTGTTCGCGCGTGAGGTCGTGCTCCGCGAGGGTCGCCTCCAGGTCCATCAGCTCGGGGTCGCCCTTCGAGGTGAGCTGCCGGAGCGTGTAGGGCGCGCCGAACAGCAGCGTGTCGTAGTCCTCGCTCCCGACGTAGTCGACGGCGCCGCGCTTGGCCATGTACGACGCCTGCGCCTCGCCCTCGGCGGGGGCCTCGACGACCGGCACGTCGAGCAGGGCGAGCAGCTCCCGCGTCGTCTCGTGGATCACGTCAGTCAGGCGCTGGGTGCGGGCTTCCAGGCGCGCGGCGGCGACGTCGTCGCCGCGCTCTGCGGCGGCCTGCCGCTGTTCCTCCGCGCGCTCGCGGGCCGCCCGACGCTCTTCGACCTCCTCGTCTTTCAGGTCGGTCACGCCGCCGTCGAAGACGAAGACGGGCGTGAGGTCGTGCTCGAAGAACTTCGGGAGCCCCTGGACGAGGCCGATGAGGTTCGCGACCTCCTCGCCCGCCTCGGTGGTGTAGGCGTCCTCGCGCGTGAACTTCACCGTCGTCGTGAGGTAGCGGTACAGCCAGTTGTGCGCGTCGACGGCGACGACGCTGCCCGCGACCTCCTCGAACGTGATCTCCGAGAGGACCGCCAGACTGCGTAGATCTGCGTTGCCCATTACGTCGACGTCCGGGCCGCGGAGAGTTAACCCTCCGGGTCGACCCCCGAGGGCGGTTCTTCGGCGTCGACCGCGAGGTCGTCGAAAGGGAGGAGCGCAGGCGGGTCCGCGTCCTCCCGCGAGGCGAGGAACGACGCTTCGGGATCGTCAGGGTCGCGGGCGCGGTAGCGGTCCAGCCCGGCGCGGTACCGGCTCGGCGTTCGGTCCCTGTTCGCCGCCCGTTCGGGGGCGGCGGGCCGTTCGAGGACGAGTTCGGCGATCCCGGTCTCGCGGCCGGTCCAGGCGAAGCCGGCCTTGTACATCGCCTCGTACGCGAAGGGGTTGTTGACGGCGATCCGGAGCCGCTCGTACCCGCGCTCGGCCGCCCGCGGCGCGACGAACGCCGCGAGGCGCGGCCCCAGTCCCTCCCCTCGGGCGTCGTCGCGGACGGTGACGTACCGGTACCACAGCGTCGCGTCGTCGGTCCGATCGGCGTTGAACGCGATCGCCGCCAGGACGTCGGTGTGGAACTCCGCGGGGTCGATGGCGCTGTCGCCTGCAGCCTCCGGATCCTCGGATTCACTGTCGGCCGCGCGGACGACCGCCTTCCCGGTGTTCGACGTCACGAACTTCCCGGCGTAGGCGAAGCGCCGGTAGTCGAGCCGGAGCTGTGGCCCCTCGGTGGGCCAGCCGAGCACCGCGAACTCCATCGGTGGCAGTGGGAGGGCGATCCTGAAGAGTCCGGCGGTGCTCGCGGCGCCGACAACACCTTTTGGAAGCCCGGTCTACGGGGAGTATGGCCAGATTCGGCCCCGGCGACGTTCGCTTCTTCGACCGGATGGCGCGCCTCTACGACGCCGCGATGCCGCCGGCGCGGTCCGATCCGTTCGCCGACGCGTTCGCCTTCGCGAACCGTCCGATCGACCGCGTCCTCGACCTCGCCGGCGGCACCGGGCGGGCCGCGCGGGGCGTGGCCCGACTCGGGATCGACGCGGTCGTCGTCGACGCCTCGGCGGGGATGCTCGCTCGCGCCCGCGACGCGGGCCATCCGGCCGTCCGCGCCGACGTGACGCGCCTGCCGATCCGGTCTGACGGAGTCGACGCCGCGGTCCTCGCCGACGCGCTCCACCACGTCCCCGGCCCGGCGACCGCGCTCGAGTCGGCCGCGAGGGTCGTTCGCCCCGGCGGGGTGCTCGTGGTGCAGGAGTTCCACCCGCGCGGGCTCCGCGGGCGCGCCCTCGTTGCCGCCGAGCACGCCGTCGGCTTCGAGTCGACGTTCTGGACGCCCGAGGAACTCTGCGGGCTGCTCTCGGCGGCCGGCCTCGAGGCGCGGATCGTTCGCGAGGGCTTCGGCTACGTGGTCGTCGGCCGGGTTCCACGGTCGTCGAGCGGATTCCGAGAGAGCCATTAGGGTTCGTGCAAACCCACGGGTATGGCAACATCGGCTTCGGAGGAGTCGTTCCTCGCGCGACGCATCGACGCCGCCGCGGCCCCGCTGGCCGTGGTCGACCTCCTGGCGCTCGCGGCGGTGCTGACGATCGGCGTGGTCAACCACAACGGCGTCGAGTACCTCTCGGCGGACCCGGTCGGCTGGCTCCTGACGCTCGTGCCCTTCCTCGTCGGCTGGGCCGTCGCGGGCCCGCTCGTGGGCGCCTACTCCGCCGGCGCGGCCGAGTCGGCGAAGGCCGCGATCCCGCTGGCGATCCGGGCGTGGGTCCCGGGCGCGGTGGTCGGCTTCGCCCTCCGGGCCTCGCCGCTCTTCGCCGGCGGCTTCCAGCTCAGCTTCGGCGTCGTCGTCTTCGTCGCCGGCGGCGTCGCGCTCGTCGCCGGCCGCTGGCTCTTCTTCAAACTCGTCGGGTAGTCGGCGAACGAACCGCGGTCGTCGCGAGCGCGGCTCCACCGACGTCGGTGTCTCATAATGACTCGTCTCACCGTTTGCCGGTGATCGCCACCCACGGTCACGGCGATCACCGGTACGAGACGAGACGAGTCATTATCACAGGTACCGCGCTAACACGATCCCGACGCCCGAGGCCACGGCCGCGAACCCGGCCAGGACGCCGAACAACACAACGGGAGTGGCGTACGTCAGGATGCCGCCCGCGATCGCCCCGCCGAGCGCGCCGACGCCGAACACGCCGAGGTAGGTGTAGCCGTACGAGAGACCGCGGGTCCCGGCCGGCGAGTACTCCGCGACGGTCGCCTGGTAGAACGGCTGGACGGAGAAGAGCGTGGCACCGAGGATGGTTCCCAGGATCAGGAGCGGCCCGAGTCCGACGCTCGCGGCCGGGAGGAAGACGACCGCGAGGACCGCGAGCAGGCCGAAGCCGCCGACCAGCCCGTACTCCACGGGGATGCGATCGGTCAGTTTGCCGCCGGCGTACTGGCCGAAGACGCCGACGATCAGGAGCCCCGAGTAGAAGTACCGCTCGGGGTTGAGCGTCCGCGCCGCGTCGGGATCGACGCCGAGGGCGTCGGTCACCGCCGGCGGCAGGATCGTCGTGATCGGGATCGGCTCGAACCCCGGGAACGACTCGAGGAGGTTGGGGAGGAACGTCAGGACGCCACGGTAGTAGAGGCCCGAGCACATCACGACCACGAAGACGAGCGCGAACGCGCCGGCGAAGAGCCGCCGCGACTCGGAGGCGAACTCCGAGAGGGAGTCGACGCTGTCTGCCCGCGAGTCGCCGGCGTCGTCCCCCGACGTAGCCGCGCCGGATCCGTCGCCGCCGGCGTCGTCGCCCACGGCCGCCGTCTCGTCGAACTCCGCCCGCAGGGCGTAGACGCCGGCGACCAGGGCGGGGACCGCCAGCACGACGGCCACCACGGTCCAGTCGACGAACAGGAGGAGGACCGCCGCGAGGAGCGGGCCGACCCCCGTGCCGACGTTGCCGGCGATCCCGTGGTAGGCGAAGCCGGTCCCGCGCTCGCGGACGCCCTTCGAGATGAGGGTCAGGCCGGCGGGGTGGTAGACGCTGGCGGCCGCGCCCCACAGCAGGAGCGCGACCGCGACGACCGACAGATTGGGCGAGACGCCCAGGAGGAGGAAGGAGCCGGCCATCCCGAAGAGACACAGCGTGATGAGTTTGGCCGAACCGATCCGGTCGACGAGGACGCCGCCGGGGAGCGCCCCGACGCCGAACAGCCCGTAGCCCGCGGTGACGACGAGTCCGAGCGTGGCGGCGGTCACCTCGACCTCGACGACGCCGAGCGGGAGGACGTCGAACTCGGCGAGCCAGATGGAGACGAAGATCGGGATCGAGAGCTCGTAGGTGTGGACCATCCCGTGGGCCAGGCTCACCAGCGCGACGATCGATCGGTCGTTGCCGTTCACGTCTCCCCTTCGACGGAGCGGTCAATTGAACGCTCCGATGTCGCAGCCGCGACGGCTCGCGCGCGACCGCGAGCCGAACCGACGGTGGCTCCCCCGATCCGAACGCACCGCCTCCGCGTTCGATCCTGAACGACGGATTCTCCCGTCATCCCCTGTCTGAGAACCGCTGACACGGGTTCGGTGCTATAAGTTATGAGAATCTATTGGAGAGCTAATAGGGAATTCACCAGTTATTGATGGAAAAGAATTATATCCCCTACGCCCGTAGTATACGATGTATTATGACAGGGTACTACGACTACGTTCTCGGCCTCATCCCGCTCGCGCTTCTCGGACTGACCGGTGGCCTCGTCCAGACCAGCCTCACACTCACCCAGGCGGTCCCGATCGCCGCGGCGGTCGCCGCCGGGATCATCGGCCACGCGATGTTCGTCCGCTCGCCGGTAAACCGCGGGTCCCGGTCGGGTCTCAACGGCACGGAGTCGACCGGGAGCATCGGCGTCCAGAACGCCGACTGATACTGGTTACTCTCGTCTCTCGTCTCTCTCCCGTACTCTCTCCCGTACTCCCTCGCGATGACGCCTTCCCCAGGTTCTTATCGATGCCCC